>JBAXCC010000280.1:0-5317 GCA_037141675.1 bacterium
CTATGGATTTGTTAACCACGATGGCGAGGTCGTAATCACCCCGCAATTTGCAGAGGCGCTTGATTTTCATGAAGGCCTGGCAGGTGTCAGGACCACGAAGACCACAGGATGGTATGGTAAAGGGGATTCGTGGGGTTATATTGGCAAGACTGGAACGTTTGAGCTTGAGCCAATATACAACGAAGTCCATCCCTTTCGCAATGGCATTGCCAGAGTTCATGTCGGCGGAAAACTTCGCGAATATGCAATACACGCGCCACCAGTATGGGAGGGTGGGGAATGGCAGTTGATCAACCGTAAAGGCGAAGTCCTCAAGCGAAACAACGAATGGGTCAATTACCCGGAGGCCGTGAACCGCCCAGCATCTAAATGAAGCGCCTTTCCTGTTTCAACTCTTCACGGGTCACTTTTCGTTTTCAGCTTCGCTTCTTGTTCGGCGAGTCGGTATTGGTGACGGAAGAAGGCGGTCCATGTGCGAAGGAGGTCGGCACGGGGGACACTGGCGTAGTCGGTAATGGCGGTCTTCCAGGTGAGAGGATAGGGGGTGTCTGGCAGAGCTTCGAGGAGCGCCATGGCTTTGGGATTCGCCTCTGGACCGCCATGCGCGAGGATGGCGCGCCAGGCGGACTTGAGTTCGTCTCCGGAGTCCATGCACATCGCGCGGATCAGGTCGCGCTGGATGCCGAAGTGCATCGATGTCCAACGTGGAATGTAGTGGAATGATTGCGCGAGGCTGTACGCGTCTGTGTCAGGTTGCCATAGCGGGTCGGAGAGATAAGGCTTGTGCGCTTCAGATGCTTTCTGGATGACAGGATCTTGCGAGGGATAAAAGTCGCGCCGGATCGGCAGGCGGCGTAGCGCAAAGCGTTTGGGCCCGCCTGGTGTTCCCGGTTTGTAGTTCCAGAGCTTCTGGCCTTCCTCGCTGAGCATATATTCGATGAAGCGCACGGCCAGCTCGCGATGCGGTGCGCCTCGCAGGAGGCTGATGGGATCTGAGTTGACACTTGAACCCGATTGCGGATTCACATAGCGGACAACAGATTCCTTCCCTGCTGGTGTGGACATTTCAGCCTGGAAGCGCCCCATGAAATCAATGGATAGCCCAGCTGCTGCAACGCCCATGCTGATATCGACTGGGATCTTGGAGGCGGAATCACTAAAGTAACGCGCATTAGCGCCGATGCGACGGACGAGTGTGATCCCGTTGCGCCAGCCCTCCTCAAGGGACTTTTGGTAATGGGCAGGCATAATAGGAGGTAACTCTCCGGGTTTGCCCTTAAAGTCGGTAATGGAGGATTCATATTGTAAAATATGCTCCTGTGTGAATCCATCGGCTATCATTGTTTTTGTACATTGAGCATGGATGATCATCTCAAAGACTTTAGCCATGCTTCCGCTCTTGGTCGGGTCGGCAAGTGCCAGTTGACCGGCATAACGCGTATCCGTCAAGTCTTCCCATGTCTGAGGTGGATGAGTAATGCCGAGGTCACGAAGACGGTCTGTGTTGTAGCAAATGCCGAAAGCGCTGAGCACTGTCCCGTAAAACGCTTTGTCTCTCCATACTTCGCCATTCAGTTCCTTCGGGATGAGGATACGGTTGTCTTTGTCAACAAAGATGCCTGTTGGCGGGGCGTTTGTCCCCCAGGCAGGAACCGTCAATCCTTGGCGCATAGCTTTACTGTGGTCAAAGGGTCCACCGCCAAAGAAGAGATCAATATGGCAACTGATATCTTTAACCGTATCATGCTCGCGGAATATCTGCCAGAGCTGACGGTCTGCGGGTGTTGTAGGCGGCTTTGATGCAAAGATGACTTCTTGCCCGTTGGCCGTCCAGGTGATCCTCTTGGCTTTGAAGAATTGCTTGGCGGAGCGACCGTATTCAGCGGCAAGGTAGCGCATGATCTCCGTAGTGCCGCCGATGGCGCGCCAGTCAATGCGTACGGGCTTGCCATACTCTTGCTCATGCCAGGCAGAGAATGCATGGCCGAATTCCTGGCGGATGGCTTCATTCTGAGGTGTGACAATGATCAACTCCGGATCACCCGGCTTCCATGCATCAGCCGGCACATTGCGTCTGAATATAAAGGGCAACGCAATGACAGCCGCAGCAATCAACAGAATGATGAGTTGTTTCATGTGCCATCAGTTTAGCAACACCATCCACTTTCGTCAATTTGCCAGATGATGCTTCTAAAAGTTCGTGATGACGAGAGATAGGGTCTTGTGATATGCTACACAATTATTGTCTCTTGGGGACGCTGTTTGTTCAACATGGATGGGTTGTCTTAGAACAGGATGGAATGCTATGAAACAGTTGATGGATAGGGTGGTCGTACGTTTAGGTTTGCTGTCGGTTGTCTGGATAATGGGAGGTCCGGTTTGCGCTGAGGAGTACACAGTTCCTCAAAAAGGGAAAGTCGTCTCCGTGACATGCCAGGAGCTGCCGGACTACAAGTATGATGTCTTTGTGCCGGAGTCGTATGATCCTGCCAAGCCGTGTGCCATTATTTATACGTTCAGTCCAGGCGGGGGAGGAATGCTCAAGCAGCATCAGCCAGCCAATGAAGTGACCCCCACCATTGTGGTCGGTATTAAGTCTCCGAAAAATGGTTTGCTAGAGCGAAAATATATCGGAGAGATTTATGCCGTCCTTTTAGATACGCATGAACGCTTTAACCTCGACCCTGGCGCGCAATTCTGTGGCGGGTTATCGGGTGGTTCGGTGGTCGCTTATAGTGTGGCGCGTCGTTCCAAATATATCGGTGGCGTGATTGCCTCCGGAGGATGGTTGTGGAACCTGTACGATCCGTGGTTTGTCTATCCACGCGGACTTTTAGTCGCCCGCATTGCTGGCGTCGATGATAAAGGTGCACTTACGTGGGCGAAACAAGATGGGGACCATCTGAGCAAATCAGGCTGCAAATACAAAGATTGGAGTCAGCCCGGCGGACATCTCATGGGCACGCCTGAAAATGTGAAAAATGCCATGAAGTGGCTGATGGAGGGGAAAGTGCCTGATAAGACAGAGGCACTTGCGCAGGAAAAGGCAAAAAAATGGGAAGCAGCGCCCTATTCTCCCGCAGCCGTCAAAGAGATGCTGGATGCTGTGAAGAGTGCGCCCCGTTCGCAACTGGGGAATCTTGCGATCCGTCAGTTTATGCGCATCATGAAAGATGACGCGCAGTTCTGCAAGACCATTATTCCTTCATCCACCACGGGGGAATTCAACACATTCTTTGGCTATATCGCGTATGAGGCCGCACTCGCTGGCGACAAGCCACGGTTTATATCCGCAGCTTATGCCCTTGATAAAGTCTGCCCGGATAAAAAGAATCGCTGGCGTGCCTTCATTGCAACGCTCATGTTGTTCGGTGCAGTCGGCGATGATAAGAACGCGCCGTTTGTACTTAAGTTTATTGGCAATCCATCTGCAACCCCTGGACTGCCAGTGTTTCATCGGGCGGTGTATGCAGTCGCGTTGCTCAAGTCAGGCAAGAAAATGGATGCAACGTCAATCATCGCGAAGCTTCCCGCAAAGTCAGAGGATGCAAAACTTGCCGCAATTATCGCTGATTTAAAGAAGAACGTTTCAGAAAAAGAGCCTGCCTTCGCTGATGAACTGTGGTTCAGTGTCCTTAACGAAGACGATCAACCGATCTCCAAGAAGTAGTCCCCAAGGTCAATAAAATCAAGAAAGGTCAAAATGAAAATACAAACAATCTTGTGCGGCTGCGCTTATCTCTACGCTGGGACACTGCTGGCCATGAACAAATTGCCAGCGCCTGCAACGTTCTTTGAAATTCCGGATGGCAAGGCCTTCGTTATTGAGGCGAAGACCCCTGCAGAGGGCAAGCCGTGGGTCTGGTATGCGCCGACGCTGGCCACGTACCCGAATCAGGGCCACGCCTGGTATGTCGAACGCTTCATGGAAAAAGGCATCAGTGTCGCGGGAATCAATCTAGGCGAAGTGCGCGGCTCACCTGCGAGCAGCGAGAAATTCACAGCGTTCTACCATGAGATGGTGAAGCGTGGCTATTCAAAGAAGCCGCTCTTGCTCGGGCAGAGCAGGGGTGGACTCATGATGCTAACTTGGGCGATGCGCAATCCCGAGAAGCTCTCAGGACTAGCCGGTATATACCCCGTTTGCAGTCTGGCAAGCTGGCCATTGAAGAACTCAAAAGAGGCTGTGTTAAAAGATTATGGCATGACAGCAGAAGCCTTGTTGGCAGATATCAAAAAGTACAATCCGCAATACAATCTAGCAGGACTTGCGGAAAAGAAGGTGCCGCTCTTCATGGTGCATGGGACCAAAGACACGCTTGTTCCCTACGAAGACAACACCAAGCTGATCAAAGAGAGCTATGAGGCGCTGGGCGGACCTATCTCCGTGAAAATCATTGAGGGAAAAGGTCATCAGGAATCTGCGGAATTTTTCAAATGCACAGAGCTTGTGGATTTTGTGCTGAAGACGATTAATGAACAGGGAAAGAAATAAGCGGGAGAAAACTCAATGAAGCGTTGTTTGTCCATGTTGATAGCTGTAGCGTGTGCTGGGTTTGCGTTCTCGCAAAGTAACCCCAATATCGTTGTTATCCTGGCGGATGACTTAGGGTATGGCGATTTGAAGTGCTATAATCCTGAGCGATCGAAGATTGATACGCCCCATCTTTCACGCTTGGCCGAGCAGGGCATGCGCTTTACCGATGCGCATTCCTCGTCGGGTGTCTGTTCGCCTTCACGTTATGCACTCTTGACTGGACGGTATCACTGGCGCTCTCGTCTGCAATCCGGCATTGTGGGCGTGATGGAGCATCCGTTGATTGCTTCGAATCGCTTGACTATTGCTGGCCTTGCCAAAAATAATGGCTATACAACAGCCTGCATCGGTAAGTGGCATCTCGGTATGGGGTGGGGCTTTGAAGAGGGGCAACAGAAGCTGGCAACTGCGTTGCCGCTGAAGTCTGGGGATGATGAATCTCCGCTTGCGTCAGATGAGCAGAAGGCCTTATGGAAAACAGTCTTTTCTAAGCCGATTACTGGCGGACCTCTGACTGCTGGATTTGAACGTTACTTCGGAACAGACGTGCCGAACTGGCCACCGTTTTGCTTTGTTGAAAATGATCGCACCGTGGGTGTTCCAGAAACCTTTATGTCCAAAAAATTACTGCACGCAACGCCGCATTTAATCTCCCGCCAAGGTCCAGGATTGAAAGACTGGAACCTCTATGAGATCCTGCCGACAATAGGCAGGAAGGCTTGCGCCTATGTGCGCGAGCAGTCCGCAACAAAGAAGCCCTTCCTGCTCTATATGCCCTTG
>JBAXCC010000281.1:0-5316 GCA_037141675.1 bacterium
TGTACGTGCTCAAGGGCGGACTGACGTCGGCCATTTACACGGAAGTATTGCAGTTCTTCATGATCGTGCTCGGGTTCTCCCCTGTCGTGTACCTCGGGCTCAAGGATGTGGGCGGCTGGAGCGTTCTTAAAGAGAAGCTGGCCGGAGTGGCTACGAATCCCGCCGCGATTGGGGTCGGCGACAAGGCCTTCCAGCCAGATGCCTGGACGGGGGCTTGGAGCCCGATGCTTAAGGGTGCGACCGCCAACCCGATGGGTGTGGATCTCTTTGCCATGGTCTTTGGCCTTGGATTTGTGCTGGCTTTTGGTTACTGGTGCACTAACTTTCTGGTCGTCCAGCGCGCGATGGCGGCCAAGGACATGAGTGCCGCCCGTCGTACGCCGCTCATCGGCGCCATTCCCAAAATGCTGATTCCTGCACTCGTGATCCTGCCCGGTATGATTGCCGCTGGCTTGGCGTTTTCGAACAAGGACGGCTATCGCTTGCCGCCGAAAGTCATCGCCGAATCCGCTTATATCAATGTTGTTGCCGCCGTCAAGCACGTTGCGGCCACTGGCGTCACGGGCGAGGCCGCTGTCCAGGAGATCGCCAAGGCGGCTGGCCTCAAGATGATGTCGGCCAAGGTGGATGCTATCATCAAGGACGTTCCAAAGATGAGCGACTTGGACATCAAGACGCGCGTGCAGGATGCTGTAGCGGAAAACGATTACGATGGCGTGATCCTGTCGCTGATCAAGCGGTACTGTCCCACAGGGCTGCTCGGGCTGGCGCTGACGGCGCTCCTGGCCTCCTTCATGTCGGGTATGGCGGGTAACGTCACGGCGTTCAACACCATTTGGACCTACGACCTGTATCAAGCTTATCTTGCGAAAGGCAAGTCCGATGCCCACTACATGTGGATGGGGAAGGCTGCAACGGTGGCCGGCATCCTGATCAGTATCGGCTGCGCCTACTTTGCGGCCATGTACAATAACGCCATGGACGTGATTCAGCTGGTCTTTGGCTTTGTCAATGCGCCGCTCTTCGCCACCTTCCTGCTGGGCATGTTTTGGAAGCGGATCACGGCAACGGGAGCCTTCATCGGCCTTTTGCTAGGCACGGCGACCTCTGGCGTGTTCCATGCCCTGACCCTCGCTACGGGAAATGCCCCTGGCGTCAAGGGCGGCTATCTGGGAGTGGTGCAGTCGTTCCCGAGCGAAATGGCCCAGAATTTCTGGCTGGCATCCTTTGCCTTCCTGACCTGCCTGGTGCTGACCACCGTGCTCTCGCTGGCCACGAAACAGAATAAGACCGATGCGGAGTTGACGGGGCTGGTGTATTCGCTGACACCCAGAATCACTCAGGCGCATGAAGCCTGGTACATGCGGCCAGGCGTTCAGGCGGTGGCCCTTCTGGCCGTGTGCCTGGTTCTCAACATTATTTTCTGGTAGAACGCGGAAAGGACTATACTATGACTCTCGATATCTGTTGGCCGATTGGAATTATGTTCTCCCTGGTGGGCGCGATGATGGCCATATTCGGCCTGATGACCAAGGCGTCCGAAGAGATGTACAAGCGATCCCTAGACATTAACATCAACCTTTGGTGGGGGCTGGTCTTGTTGGTGTTCGGCGGACTCATGCTATTCAGCGCATGGAAAAATTCAAAGAAGACACCGTCAAAATAGGGAGAAGCGGGTATCATGCAGATGATGCTGGCAGGACTGATGGCGGCATCACTGTTGTGGTTGGGAAGGCGAACGTGTACGTGATTTTCTGCTCAGGAAAAGATGATGATGACAGGGTCCGGTTTTTTTAATAAGGCCCTTCATATTTTTCCAAAAAGGGTTTGCATTTGTAATCTCTAAAGGGTAAACTTAAGCATCTAAATGGAAATAAAGTGTTTCTTGCGACAGAGTATGTTGACAGGAGGTTGTCATGAATTTATCTGTACAGTGTTGGGTGTCTAGTGTGGCCGTATTGGCTGCTGTGCTGGTGGCTGGCCCCGTGTTTGCGCAATTGAAGACGGGCACAGGGAATCGCTTGTCCACAACAGGTCCGGTAAGGGTAGGTGCTGCAACAGCTCAGTCAAGGACAGTTGCTACAACAGCAGACAAGGGCGACAAAAAGGACGACAAGGTTGAGATTAAGCGTTTCCCCAAGCCGAACAAGACCTCTATGGTTCGGACGCCTGAGTATAACACATCCGCTGTAGGCGGACAGGCCAAGATCTCCAAGCGGCCTCGCGAGTGGGCGCTTTTTGAGATTCATTATGCAACGGCCGCTAAGTGGATGGATGAGCTCTCTTTTACCTATTATGTCATGACCAAAGGAAAAGACGAAGAGGGCAAAGAAGCTTATAGTTTTTATACCCTGACCTTGCGCTACGTCAATATTCCTAAGGGCGACCATATGAGTAGTGTCGCCTTGCCCCCGAGCATGGTTGAACGTTACGGTGAGCCGATTTCATTGGCGTTGGAAATTGTTGGCAAGGACGGGACTGTATTGGCTTCCCAGTCCGAGTCAATCATCCCTTTTCCGACGAAAGAGTGGTGGAAAGACCCCAATGTGTTGGACAGGCCACAGGTTTCCCGTCGCACAGGTGGTTTGCTGGATCGTTCAAAGACGCCGTTCGCGTTAATTAATGCGGACGATTATGAGGTGGTGCTATAGTGTTTTCCTCTAATCGAATCCTTGCTCTTAATGTAGGAGCAAGCAAAATAGCTTTGGCAGAATTCGCGATTCAAGGCGGTAATCCGCCTAAATTGTTGAATTATGGAATGGCGGACATGGCTCCGTCGGCAGAGGGCGCAACGAGCAATAGTGAAGTATTGGTCGCTACGATGCGTTCTATCATGAAGTCGCATGGCATGCGGCAGGCCCCTTTGCTGATCACTTTGTCTGGGCAAGTTGTTTTTCCTCGTTTTGTTAAGCTTCCGGCTGTGGCCAAGGATAAGCTCCTGCAGATGGTGCAGTACGAAGTAGAGCAGAACGTACCCTTCCCGCTGGATGAGATTGTCTGGCATTATCAGTTTATAGGCGATGATTCCTCTGGCGAACAAAATGCGATGATCGTTGCGGCGAAGCTAGATAGTGTCCGGGAAGTAACAGACAGTATCGTTAAAGCAGGATTTGAGCCTGAAATTGTCGATGTCGCTCCGATGGCCATCTATAATGCGCTACGCTTCAACCATGCTACGCTGGTTGGATGCACGATGGTGCTGGACATCGGCGCACGCTCCACAAATCTGATTTTTGTTGAAGATGAGCGTATCTATAGTCGCTGTATTCCTGTTGCGGGCAATGCTATTACCCAAGAGCTTGCCAAAAGTTTGCAAATCACCGTAGAGGCAGCTGAGCATTTGAAGCGTGAGCGCGGATATGTTTCCCTCGGGGGTGTCCATCAGAGCGAAGATGAGACGAATGAGCATATTTCGCGTGTGGTGCGCAATGTCATGACACGATTGCATGCGGAAATCAGTCGCTCGATCAATTTCTATCGCAGCCAGCAGGGTGGGGCAGCCCCGGTACGATTGATATTGACGGGCGGAACTTCATTGTTGCCGCACTTGGATTTATTCTTCAAGGAAAAATTGCAGGTCGAAGTGGAGTACCTCAATCCATTCGTCAATATCGGCATTGCCCCGCGTATTAATCGTGAGCAGATTAGTGTTGACGCATTCATGTTGGCAGAAGTTGTGGGCTTGGCGCTGCGGCGCTCACTGGCCTGTCCGGTTGAAGTCAACTTGATGCCTCCGGAATTGGTTAAACAAAAGACATTGAAGAAACGGCTGCCGTTCTTGGGTTTGGCCGCACTGGGCGTGCTGATGAGTTTAGGTAGCTGGACGCTGTATCAGAGCAACATGACCAAGTTATATGAGTCGCAGCGTGAACAAGTCGAGTCCGAGTTGAGTAGCAAGCAAGCGCAGCAAAACAAGCTTGATGTGGCCCGCAAGGCAAAAGAAAACGTGAAGACAAAGACGGATGCGATGAGGGAGTTATTCCTGTCACGATCCGAATGGCAGCGTCGTATGGACGCCATTCGCAGGAGCATGATGGAGGGTATGTGGCTGATGGAGATCAAAACCATCAAGAACGAAAATGGTGTTGTTGAGGGGTTGCACCTTCAGGGGCGCGGATGGGTTGACTCGATGCGGCTGATTGAAGAAAAGGCCAAGGCGAGAGGGCTTAAGGTCAGCGCTGTTGAAGAGCTCTGTGAGCGGCTAAAAGAAAATGTCATTTTTGGCGAGCGTACAGAAGCCAAGATCATCGGAAGTAAATGGATTGAAGCCTATCTGACAGAATTTACAATAGAAGTGCGGCAGGGTGTTTCCACTGGCGCGAAGGGTATCGCAAAATGATAAACCGTCAAAAAGGAATAGTCATTGGGGTAGGTGTTCTTTTGGGCGCGGCCTGCCTTGTCATCGGTGTATTATTTTTCATGGCGCTGTCAACGAGTAGCGAGGCGGAAGGAAAACGTGATCTTGCGTATGAGCAATTAAAATCGCTCTATCAGTCAAGGGTTTTCCCGAGCAATGCAAACATTAAGCGCATGAAGGAGGACCAGGTTGTACTTGAAGCATGGGCGCTTGAAGCCTCCAATATGTTAACAAAGGCCTCGATCAAAGTTGACGATTTAACGCCTGTACGGTTTAAACAAGAGCTTCAAAAGACAGTTCGTGACTTGACTGTTGATAAGTCGCCGGCAGGCAAGAGCTTCGTCGCTGCGGATTTCAAGTTCGGCTTCGATCGATATCTCGGGGACTCGGATAGTCTTCCGCAGGCGAGTGATGTAGCGCAACTCGCACAGCAATTACAGCTCATTCATTTAGTCGTGCACGAGCTATATGCTGCAAACATTTCAAAATTGACATCGGTTGAGCGCACGGTATTTGAGGCTGATGCTTCCGAGAAGAAGCAGGGACCATCGACTGTTCAATCCCGTAATCGGCGTAGGCCGGGACAGAATTCGACTGCAGGTGCTACGACGGCTGCAAGCGATACTCTAAATCCTGTATTAAGCGCAATGTTGACTCGGCAGAAATTGACGTTTGAATTTCAGGCGAAACCGTCCGCTCTCACAAGTGCGTTAAATCGCTTGGCTGCTATGGATGCATTTGTGGTTGTTTCAGGAGTCGAGTTCGCAAAGTCCGAGGATTCGATCCTCCTGGCTGAGCAACGGAAGAAAGCGGCTGCAAAAGCGGCTGAAGAGACTAAAACGACTGCTGTTCCAATAGCCGAGACTGCCCGCGACCGTATGGTAACGGATCCGGAGCGCGAGCCTCCGGTGAATGTAAAATTGAATGTAGATGTCTACTTGTTTAAGGGAGTTTAAAAA
>JBAXCC010000282.1:0-5310 GCA_037141675.1 bacterium
CTCCCGGACACGCTCAGCACCTCGCTAGCCTGGTCGCCCAGCGTGATAGCAGTGCCTGTGAACGAACCGCTGCCGACCGTTACGTTCGCTGTCGCGTCGTCCGTGATCGTCAGCGCGCTGGTTAGCGACAGGCTCCCGGCCGTCGACGTCCCGGACAGTACCGTGGCGTTGTCCTCCTGGATCGTCACCGAGGTCGGGGCGGTGAACGTCAGCGTCCCGAAATTGACTGTGCCTGCGGCGCCGATGGTGATCCCTGTCGTGTCTGCCTTGAAGCGCGCGTTGCCTCCGACCGACAGGACATCCGCGTTGTCCGCCAGCGTGATCGACGTGCCCTCGAAGAACGCATTACCGGTTACCGTCACGCTCGCGCCTGCTGGGTCGTCTGTGAGAGTCGCCGTGCTTGTCAGCGAGAGGCTGCCAGCCGTCGACGTCCCGGACAGCTCCGTGTGGCCGTCCTCCTGGATCGTCACCGCGCCGGTCGTCGTGAACGTCAGCGTCCCTAAATTGACCAAGCCCGCGGGGCCGATGGTGATCACGCCAGCGTCGCCGTCGAAGTTCGCGTTCCCAGCGACCGTCAGGACGTCCGTCACGGTGTCCGCCAGCGTGATCGACGTGCCCGTGAAGGCCGCGTCGCCTTGCACCGACAGGTTCGCCGCCGCGTTGTCCGTGATCGCACCGATCGCCGTCACCGACAGATTATTGGCCACAGTCGCGTTACCGATGTTGATCGCGTTCACGTCGTTCAGCATCACGTCGTAACCGGAGGTGATGACTACCGTCGAAAAGTTGTTATTCGCGTTGTCCAGCCTGATGTCATTGCCCGCACCCGTAGCGTTCAGCGTGCTCACTCCTGTGACAGCCAGACTACCACCAACACCGCTATCGTCAATGCCGCCAGTCGTGGAGTTTAGATTCATCGTCCCGCCCACTGTCGAGGCACCCGTTCCCGTGAAATCGATTTTTCCACCCGCTGTCACCGTCAGATTATTGGCAACAACCGAGTTGCCGATGTTGATCGCGCCCGAATCGCGCAGCGTCACGATGTTGCCAGCCGCAATGGCCACCGTCGAGAAGTTGTTCCCCACGTTGTCCAGCGTGATGTTGTTGCCCGCGCCCGCATTGAAGCTCGCAACCGTGCCCAACCCGTTCACGCTCAGCGCGTCCTGCTGCGTGATCGCGCCGCCCGCTGTCACCGTCAGGTCCCCAGATACCGTCGAGGCCCCTAAAATCAGCGCGTTGACGTCCGTCAGAATCACGTCGTGACCAGAGGTGATGACCACCGTTTTGAAGTTGTTGCCCACGTTATTCAGCGTGATGTTGTTGGCCGCGCCCGCGTCCAGCGTGCTCACTCCTCCTCCTGCTATGACAGTCAGACTACCCGAGCCGCTGTCGCTAATGCCACCAGCCGTGGTCGTCAGGTTCAACGCATTGCCCACAATCGAGGCGCCCGCCGTGAAGTCGATCAGCCCGTGCGCGTCCACGGTCAGATTATTAACACCGGTAACTGCGCCACCGAATGTCGTGGTGCCCGAAGCGTCAACCGTCAGGTTCATACCGGCACCCGTTACGCCGGCCAGATCCATGTTCGCGCCTGTCAGGATGCGGGTCACGCCGCCGCCCAAGGTCACCGCGCCGGTGTATGTCTGGTTGCCTGAGGTTGTGATGTCCGCATTGATTGTAGTCGCACCGTACAAGGCCAAGTCAGCCGCGCTCCCCCAACTATTCACCGTTATCATGCCACCCGCTGTCACACTCAGGGACCCAACAACCGTCAACGTTCCCAAATTGATCGCGCTCACGTCGCGCAGATCCACAGAACCGGCCGAGCCCTGCACGGAGGCGAAATCGTTGTTAATTTCATTTAGCGTCACGCCGCCAGTCACCGCCAACGTCACCGCGCCAGCCGTGGTCGCACCCGCATCCGCCAGATTTCCGCCCACCGTCAGGTTCAGCGCCCCGGATCCCGAGCCCACGCTGACACCGTTCAGCACAAGGTCGTTGGCGTCCCTCAGCGTCAGCGAACTGGCCGAGCCGGATACTAAGGTGAAATCGTTGCCGACGTTATTTAACGTCACGGCGCCAGTCACATTCAAATTCAGGCTTCCTGCAGTGACTGATGTTCCTCCAGCCTGAGAAACAGCCCCGCCAGCGATCAGCGTCAGGCCATTGGCACCGCCTGTAACATCGGCATTAAAAACAATATTGTTGTCGGCATCGAGGGTCAACCCGTATGTTTTGCCACTGTAATTGACTGCTGTACTGACCGTGATATTGCCTACTTGACTATTTCCTCCTCCATTAGCGGTTTGAACTAGCACGTTCCCGGAATTCAGCGCGGTCAGAATAAGGCCCACGTCCAATTGTGCAGTGTCATCAGTACTGATAAACGGATTTGTTCCGCTAATACGAACAGCGCCACCCACGAGAACAATTTCGATGTTGTTGGGGTCGATCAACCATGTTCCGCCTTTTCCGGCGGGAGCGCCTACGTCAGGGGTCGAACCGATTTCAAAGCTCTGGTATCCGCTGGTTTCGACAAATCCGCCGTCGCCTGAGAGGCTGCCGCCACGGGCCTGGATGCTGGCGCCGGTGCCGATGCGGGCGGTCTTCTCGCCGACGATCCAGATATTGCCGCCGTTGCCGGACTGGCCGGCGTTAGCGGTGGTGATGCTGTCGGAGCTAAGAACCACAGCGTCTGAAGCAAGGAGTTGGATAGAGCCGCCATCGGTCAGACCGTCAGCGTGAACTGTGCCGAACTGTCCGACGCGGGTACCTTGCATCAGAACCGAGCCATCGCTATTGCCGCTGACGTCAATAACACCCCTGTTCATAACCGTTGCGGGTTCACTCAGATCCTGATCATCCCCGTTATCCAGCACCAGCGAGATCGTGCCGCGGCCGACCTCGTCCAACACAATCGATTTACCTGCTGAGGCCAAGACGGCTTTGGCGGCCTGGATGGAGCCATCGTTGTAGACGAAGCCGCCGAGCAGTGCGACCAAGGTTCCGGCGTTGATGCTGCCTTTGTTCTCAACAGTACCCGCGCCGTTCGCGTCGTTGAAACGCATGTTGCCAGCAAGGAAATCAGCATCGGAAACACTCATGGCGGCGGCCACGAAGGCGGCACCCACGTTGATACTGGCACCTTCTTGGATAAAAACGCCGTTAGGATTAACCACCCACACACTGCCATTGGCATTAATCGCACCGGCAAGTTGGGTTCCATCCATGTCAGCGGTGACACGGTTCAAGGTAATCGAATTGAGACCTGGCTGATTAAAGTTTGCTGTTTCGGCTGACGTCATATCAAACGACGTCCAGTTGATAATTCCAGCCTGTGTCGACTGATTAATCGTGGTTGTATTGCCAACGGTACCCCCCGTGACTCCCCCCGAGACAACCGTGGCATTCCCATAATCGAGTGCGAATACCGGCATGCTGGACATGAACGTACACCATGCGGCTACTGCCGATATAATACGTTTCTGCATTTTGCCAAACCTAGGCTTATTAATCATTGATTTCATAATGTTTCTTCCTTATTAATTATCTCGAGAATAGTCGAACAATCTATCCAGTTAGAACTGCAGTTGAGCACTCAGGTAAAACGCAGATGAGTTTTCCTCGTCCTCGTTTTTAAGCATCGGTACACCATAATCAATACGGAATTGACTATATTTGGTGATTGCAATACGCGCTCCAAGACCCACACTTAAGAGTGTTTCATCCTTGTTTGCGCCGGGTAAAGGGTCATTGCTCATGGTGTATCCTGCATCTGTGAAAACCAAGAACTGAAGGCGATCAATGGGTGTACCCGAGGCTTTCCTACGAATAGGGCTTGCTAACAGATCCAGCAAGATGGGCGTACGGAACTCAAGCGTGCCATACATTCCATTATCTCCCAAATAGCCTTTTGTTGTATAACCACGAACCGTATTATAGCCACCTAAGAAAAGTTTTTCTGCGGGAATGAGCGGGTCACTCGCATATTGCCCTTCTGCTTTCATAAACAGAGTCCATTGATGAATCTCGCGATTCTTCTTGTCAACCGAACCGAACAATGGCTGGATGCGAGCCAACTGCAACCGTGCAATCATGTAATTTTCTTCAGCACCATACCACATGTCGTCTAACTGATTATCGCCTCCTGCCATCAGATTGTAAACGCCTTGCAGGGTGGCGAAATTACGTCCATTAAGAAAATCATAAGAACGATCGGAATAGCTCAAGGCAATCGTCAGAGGCAAAACCGTTACATTTCGCTCTTGTAATGATACTCCAAAAGCCGAGAATTGATCTTCAATATAACGATAAACCAAACCAGCGGAGGCGGAGAGCAGGCGACTTTCGTTATCGATCAATGTATATGAATGCACTAGACCCACAAACCATCCCATGCCCGCGAGATCAATATTAGGAACAATATTTTTCGAGTCCAGCTCCGACCAGCCGCCATAGAGTGTTGTAGCACCACCCTTCCAAATATGATGAGGACGCATATAACTGCCGGCCAAAGACCACATCGATTGATCAAGCGCCATCGAAGGGCTGAAGGTCAACACATCATCTGCCTTTGTCAGATTCAAATACTGTAATGTAGCGGTCCCTTGCCATTCCCCTATAGACTCTGTACCGTAATTGTTGATTTCCACCATGCCATGCAGCGGGAAGCTTTCTTTGACTACAAAATCTAAGTCCGCATAACGCACAACACGACGTTCACCATTTTCATCGAGCTCAATCGGCTTTCTGACCGTGATTTTTGTGTTCACCGTCAAATCAGGGTGCTGATTCATTTCCGCCAGCTTGGCATACATGTCTTTATAACAGAAAACTTCCTTCTCTTTCAAATCTTCAAGTTTTCTCTCAATTTGTCTTTTGCTGAACCACGTGCCATCCTCTTTATCGTTCGCAAACTTCACATGGGTCTTGCCAACGAAACCGGCTCCCACGCGAACCGTCAGCATACCCGAAGCTTCATCAAAAGCATTTCTGGACAAATACAAACTCGACAGATAATATCCAGCGTCAACCCATGAATTGCAAATTTTCTTCAATTCAACTTCTATCTGGTTCTTAGTCATTGGTTTGCCAGGCTGAACCAAAGCAGAACTCAAAGCTTCTTTCAATTTCATGTCTTCAGCAAACTTTAAATCGCCTAACAATTTTACATCTTTAACATTCCATGCTGGCCCCTCATCTAGCGGAGCTGATACTTGTTGACTGACTGCGGCCGGGGCTACATTCGTGGGGGTCACCGTATCTGTTAGCGGAGCTGCTACTTGTTGAGTCACTGCGACTGGGGGTACA
>JBAXCC010000283.1:0-5279 GCA_037141675.1 bacterium
AGCTGAATGCCTGACGCGGGTGTCGCGGAGGCGCCGACAGGTTCAATGCCATAGTCGTATAGTCCTTGGGCTGGAAGAGAGATCACTTGCACCTTTCCGCGTGCAACCTCGGGCAGACGTTGCAACACGTTCGAACTGGTCAGTGTCTTCATCTGCCAGAGCATCACGCCGCCGGTGATCCGCACAGTCCCTTGGGGAGTGGCTGTGAAAATGATGGGTGCCGCGGCAGTACCCGAATCCTCGTCCTTGAAAATTACCGGTGTCAATTGCTCGTACCGTCCGTTCTGAAGTTGAATTGTTGCGCCGTTGGGCAGTTTGCCGCTGTTGCGCAGTCGCCGCAGCGTATCGCGCGCGCCTGTCAATGTAGCTAGAGGTCCATCGGTCTTCTCCTTGTTCGGCGTGACCAAGGTTCCGCTCCAGATGTCCTGCCCTTTGGGCGACACATAAAGCGTCACCCCTTCAGCAAGCGACAGCATGCTCATCGCAAAGACACCCAGTCCCATAATTATTAGTTTCATCGGCATCTCTCATTTCTGGTAACAAACTCACCGCTCGCAACGTTTAACTCTTAACTCTTAATTTTAGAAGTTATGTCTCAGGGGATCCGATAGTGCATGCGATCGCCTTCGAAATAAACTGACGGCAAGACCTTGCCGTCCTTGTCTTTCGGGAGGCGGTCGTCTTGATGTTCAAAACCGTCCTGGCAAAACGCCTTGTGGACCACGGGCGCTGTAGCCAATCGCGCGGCATAGCTTAAGCCTCGGTACATGTCGACCTTGAAATAATTTTCCTGATTCATGTCCGGGCGCACGAGCAGCTCTTCCAATCCGAGATAAGGGCAGAGCGCGTCCACCCATGCCACCAGTTGGGCCTCTTCGCGCGGCGTCACCTTGACGTCATGGTGCTTTCCGGATGTGGCGATCTGGATGAGCTTGCTCTTGTACGACATAGCGGTCATCGGTGGCGCGACGGTGTCCTGGGAGATCACCTTCCACGTCGGGTTGGGATACGCATAGTAGGGGAAGAGCGGACCTGCGATGGTCTTTTGAACAGAGTCAGCCAGATCCTTGGGTTCTTTTCCGAAGACCAGTAGCACGTAAGGCCAACTGATGGTCCGTTCCGGTTCGGTGCGGTGGGTGAGATTCAGACCGGCCTTGGGCTTCTCGCCGCCATGGCAGCGGATGCAATAACGGTCGAGAACTGGCTGGACGAAACGCGGGAAACTGACGGTCGCGTCGCCCCAGGGCGGAGGTGTCAATGTGCTGGGCTGTCGCCTCATGGCGAGCGTGTTTGCAGCCGTGGAGGGATTCGGCGCGTCACGTGTGGTCTCGTGGCAGCCGACGCAGCCGCGCACCTCGCCAGGCATGACATGCGTGAAGGAACGCATGGTCTGGAGGCATCGTCCTTGAGCGTCTAAGAGCTGGAAGAAGACCGAACGTACGGCCGGAAGTTTGAAATAGATGCTACCATCCGCCTCGACGGGAATTGTGCCCAGAATATGCTTGGGACCTTCGTCGTATACGAATGACATAGCAGGGGAGCCTGGCAGCTGTGATGATCGCATGGGAACGGCGCCAGCTTTCCTGTAGGGCTCGGACTCGCGCATGGAGGAGCGCCAGCCTGCACAGTCGCTATAGGTTATCGAGCTAATCTCTATCACGCGCAATGCTTTGACGATTCCTGGCGGAATCGTCGTGCCTTCGTAGACATTCGCACTGTAAACAAGGCCGTCTTCGGGCTTTTGGTCTGCTGTAAGCATTTTGCCCGGCCATTTGACGGTAGAGGGGATGATGTTCGGACGTGGGCGTTGACGCACCGGCTGAGCGTGCAGGATGTTGTGCTTGCCGGCGGTGAGCAGTTCCATGTTGCCGTCGTAGTCCATCAGGTAGAGGTTGAAGAAGCCGGGAGCTTTATCATTGGCGAGCACCGTATTCTGGCCGCAGCGGGCGGAGACCAAGAAGAGATCCTTGCTGATCGGAAAGGGCGTCTGGAACGCCTTGTAGCAGACTGGGGCTTGGAAGTCAGTCCGATACGATTGGTCCATCGGACCTTTCCCGACTTCAGCCCACGGGATGTGCGGTGTCAAGTTGTAGACGCCGTCAGGGTAGTTCATGCCCTCTGCCTGGTCGATCACCGCCAAAGGGCCGTCGTAAATGGCGTGATGGCCGGGCGTGTGCAAGAGTACCCGTTGCGTGCCGGGGATGGGACGTGCGTTCAACTGCATGTCCGGCCAGTAACTCTGATTGCCCCAATAGGCGGTTAAGCCCGTGCCGTCGGGGTTGACAGTCCAGAGGCTTTGGAGTCGATTCACCTCCCGGTCTACATACTCCCAGCGGGTGTAAATGATGCGTCCGTCTGGCAGCAGGGTAGGGGTGAAGTCAGCCTCGTTGTTCGCGCTGATGAAGTAGATGTTTTTGCCGTCCTTGTCGCACCGCGCCAGGATGAACATCCTGAACTTCGAGTCGCCGCAGCGGAGAAACTGATTGCACCGCGAGGTTGAGAAGACGATGTTACCGTCGGGCAGATAGATGGGGTCGAGGTCGTTGTAAGCGCCTTTCGTGATTTGGCGCGTGCCGGTGCCGTCAAGGCCGGTCTCGTACAGATGGTAGGCAGGCTCATTCGTCAGCTTCATGCAGTATAGCACGCGGGTGGCATCAAAGGAGAGGTCGGGCCGCCAGAACGCCGAAAATGCGCCCTCCTGTGGCGCAAGCACGCGAGCCGGGGAATCCGGTTCGAGCCCGTCGAGCACGAGTAACCGTCCTCCAGCCGTCGCACAGTTCTCGGTACGATGACGGATCTCGTGGAAAGCCTCTGAGCCCTTCACGTAAGGATTGTCGATGCAGAGGATCGATTTGAAATCGATTCCTGCGTCGCCCAGCAGGCACTCGCGCTTCAAGGCGCGGATGTCGAGATAGAGTTCTTCGGCGGTTTTCTCTGTGAGGGCGTCCAGCCGGTGCGTCAGCGCAGTCAGTCTGGTTCGGCGCTCGGCGGAACCGGGCTGGGACTCTGCTGTCTGGCGCCGCAGGATACGTTCTGTCCTTGTCCACTCGTCCCAGGTCTTGGCCGCAGAGACCGTGTTGCTGCCGCGTTGCAACAGCCATTCGTTTCTGACGCTCTCTCCATACGACGCGGCCAAGCCTGTGCAGGCGCAACCGAGACATGTGATTGCCAGCTTAAGTATCATGAACATCTCCCAATAATTTGTCCTCTATCATGCCATGTTTAGTTAAGTTGAACAAACACAAAGTTTGAACATCTGCTCTTTAGTGCACGGCTCAGTTTAGTTGAAACGGAGCCGTACCAAGGAGGAGGTAGAAAGGAGAAGGGGAGGAGGTAAAAACAAGGGTTGGTCGTAAAATCGAGTACTGTTAAAACAGATATTCTGCGAGCAAAAGAGTATCCTTGTAAATGAGATGGAGTTTTGTACTTGCCGCAAACGCTCCCGCAGGTTCATTGAGTTCTTGATTTTCTTCTGCCAACCGTGCATAATATAAAGCCTAACTTTTAGTGTGGGTCTCAACGTGTAAATAAACAGTACGGTTTGTTAAATCAATCATCAAAGTGAGTGTGTGATATGAGCAATTTACGAATGAGTCTGCTGCTTTCTCTGCTAACCCTTTCGGTTGGCGTCGCAACTGCTTTTGCACGCGAAGATGACATCTTCACCTACGATCAGGTTAAGGAGCGCGCGGCGCAACTGGCCAATGCCCCGTTTGAGGACTGGCGGCAGGAGCCGCCGAAGGAGGTCCGCAAACTCACCTATGACCAGTATCGCGACATTCGCTTCAATCCGAAAAAGGCTATTTGGCGATATGACCATATCCCTTTTCAGGTCCATCTGTTTCACCCGGGGTGGATCCAGAGCGATCAGGTCGATGTGTATAAGATTGAAAGCGGCCGCGTTGAGAACATTCGTTACAGCCAAGATCTGTTCGACTTTGGAACGAACGCCATGGTGAAAATCCCAGAAGGAAAGATGAAGTTCTCGGGTTTGCGGGTTCATTACCCCATCAATCGTCCTGATTATCTGGATGAGCTCGTCGTCTTTCAAGGAGCTACCTATTTCCGTGCGCTGGCCAAGGATTTGCGCTACGGCCTTTCTGCCCGGGCAGTCGCTGTCAATTGCGGTGGACCTGGCACAGAGGAGTTCCCCCGTTTCCGGGCTCTCTGGATCAATCGGCCCGCGGACAAGGAAAACACGATTTGCATCTTTGGCTTGATTGATAGTCCCAGCCTCGCAGGAGCGGCTGAGTTTGTCATTACTCCCGGTTCGACCACCGTGATGCGCAATCGGATTGCGATATACGCACGAAAGAAAATAACCCACCTCGGCATTGCGCCGCTGACCAGTATGTTCTGGTATGGCCGTCAAGCGGGCTTACGTTTCTCGGACTTCCGTCCGGAGGTTCATGACTCGGACGGACTACTCATGAGCAATGGAGCAGGCGAATGGCTCTGGCGCCCCCTCACGCATGAAGGCAAGTTCCGCTTTTGTTCGTTCGTTGACAAGTGTCCGAAGGGATTCGGACTCTTCCAGCGTGACCGCGCCTTCTCGTCCTATACTGATCTCGAAGCCCACTACCAAGACCGTCCCTCTGCATGGGTCACCCCGATCGGCGACTGGGGCGAAGGCTCCATACGTTTGTTGGAACTCCCCACGGTGAACGAGTTTAATGATAATATTGTGGCCTTCTGGGAGCCTAAGAAAACGCTCACCCCAGGTCAAAACGCAGAATTCGCTTACGAAATTCAGTGGTTCAGCGATAATGCCAAGCTGCCCGAAGTGGGACGTGCCGCGACCACGCGTGTTGCGGATATTCCCGACCCGGAAGACAAAGACCGTGTCGCGGACGGCAAGACCGTCATCCGGAAATTTGTCATCGACTTCAAGTGGCCGGAAGTCTGCGAAGATGCTGCTTCGACCAATCGGTTGACCGCGCAGGTTAATGTCCAAAATGCAACCCTGCTTGGAAACCCCGTGCAACAGTACAATTCATATGATCGCACGTGGCGCCTCTTCTTCAAGGCCGCTGCACCTAAGGACGGCGTCCCTGTCGAATGCAGGGCCTTTATCTGCCGAAACGCAAAGCCGGTGACTGAAACATGGATCTATCTCTGGAATCCATAAGCCTCCCGCCTTGGGATCCTGCTCATGCAGAAGAATGGAACGAAGCTTACGAAAAGGTCGAGAACTACCTTCGGGCTTGTCGCGTGGGGAGCCATTTGCAACGCGCCCGCCTGACAGCACTGGTCCTGCAGCGCGTCCATGACCGCATTCT
>JBAXCC010000284.1:0-5262 GCA_037141675.1 bacterium
TCAAGAGACAACAGAGAATAACCGATAAAGAATTTCTAACATATTTCAAATCAATATGTTAAACCTCCTCCCTCCTACTTCCTCTCTCCTCCCTCGGGTGCTGATTCAACAAAATTGAATCGCACCCCCTACTGTCCTTCACCTGCCAGATGTCATGCGCTGATGCAGACGACTTTCGCGCAAACGCTCAGCAGGATCTTGCCGGTAATAGTGTTTGAATTCGTCGTACAGAGCTGGATGCTGCTGTTGGAGTTCGATCGGCTCTTCAAAAAAGAGTTCGGTCACCACGGCGAAAAATTCCGCTGGCTTGGTCGCGCCATAGGCTGAGATGATTGATGGCCTGTTCGTCTCGACCTCTTCCTGCAGGCGCGTGTATTCAGAGCCGAGAACCTGCGCCCACTCCCGATACAGGGCTGCACTGTCCAGAGCAGGTGCTCCATCCATGGCCCCGTTCAATTGATCCAATTGGTGCGCAAACTCATGAAAGACTACGTTCATGCCGTCGTTGGGGCTTCGTGCGCCGGCTGCGGTGTCCGGCCAGGAGAGCACAACTGTTCCGCGGCTTGAGGAGAGTCCCGACACCGGCATCTCTGTCACTGTGACGGTTCCCTCCATCGGCCCACGCTCTTCCTGTTCAAAATTGAAACTCTCCGGATAGACCAGGATGGTGACGAGCCGTTCATAATAGTCGTGATGAATATTCATCAGCAGCAGACAGGCTTGCGCCGCGATCGTGACCTTTATCTCATCCGTGATGATCAGTCCGCCACACCCCTCAAAATATTTTTCAGCGATGAAGACCATGATCAAATGCTGGAGCCGCTCCTGCTCGTCCGGATGAAGGCACTGATAGAAGGAGACATTCCGCTCTATGATTTTAGCCCACGCCAGCGGGAACGGCTCGTGATCGAGCGTCTTCCGCCGGTAATCACGAAAGGGATGAAAAAGCCCCATGCATAAACTCCTCTTCTTCTTTTACGCAAAAACCGCTATAAGCAGGGCGGTTATCCCGTCCGCCTCACCCGTGGATTACTTTGCAGCAACTGCGGCATCGGGTTCGAGGATGATCCGGAAGCCGACATCGAAGACGCGCTGCCACGGTTCGTAGCTGCGCCGAGCCGAGGACGTGGCGCGGTACGGACGGTCCCAGAACGAGCCGCCGCGCACAATGCGCTGGCCCATGCTTTTTTTCGAGATGTCATTACGTCCGTCGTCGTCACGGTACGGATAGGGCTGGCACTGGGAACGCGTCCATTCAGCGGCGTTGCCGTGCATGCTGTAGAGTCCCCACGGGTTCGCCTGATACGCAGCCACGTTTTGCGTGATAGCAGCACCGTCATCGACGGTTTCAATAGCCGGAATCCACGGCCTCACAGTACGCAGGCCAGTGCGGAGCTTCTTGTCGGCGAGGTTAGCGAAGGAACCGAAGTCGGCCGTGAGGTCGCCGAACCAGAGAGGCGTCGCTGTACCAGCGCGGCATGCGTACTCCCACTGTGCCTCGGTCGGCAATGAACACCGCTGGCCAGAGGAGCTGCCAAACCAGTCGCAAAACGCTGCGGCTTCCTGCCAGGTTACACGCACGGCTGGCTGTTCAGCCTTGTTCACGGAGGGACCTGCGCCAGTATGATCCTTGGTGTAGGTGTCGATCGTGCGGCTGTCGTGGGCAGCATCGAATTCGCGGAACTGGGCATTTGAGATTTCCTTGCGCGACATATAAAACGGCTTTGCAATACGGACGCGCGTCGGCGGATACTCGTCATCGGCGCCACTGGCAGTACCGAGCACGAATTCGCCGGCTGGGATCAGTACGAAGTCCAGCTTTACATTGCTGTTGGTGCCGCAGGGGAGCTGCAGTTCCTTTGGCAAGCCGGCTGCGGCTTGACGGCGTTGGGCCTCGGCACTGTCGAACGGCCAGCCATCAGCAGTCACAGCAGGTGCATTGCGGGGCGCGGCTGGTTCTGGCTTGACGAAGGCGACTGGTTGCGGCTCAGGAGTCGGGTAGGTCTCCGGATTATCCGTGGTGTTGGCATACAGCTTACGGTATTCGTTGCGCAGTGCTTCAGGCGCGCCCATGGGGGAGCCGCGGTTCTCGCCCCAGGTGCCGTGGCAGGGCACGTTCAGATCGACCCACGTTGTGAGCCGGGACCAGGCATCAGCGTCGAGCGCGACGTTGTGATGGCCTTTGCGGAGCATCTGGAACAGTTCGCTGGTGCTGACGTGGTAATCCATGGGCGTGAGGACGTGGAAATCGCTTTCCGGTCCGGGCCGGCGCACGAACGGCATGAGCGCAAGGTAGGAGGCGTCGAAATTTTTATCTCCTTTACGGTTTCCGCGGAAGTCAGGAGAGTCTGGCTTGGTGCCGTCATGGCAGCCGACACAGGATTTGTCGAGTACGGGCTGGACTTCGCGGCGGAAACTGAATGGCCGCTCAGGTCCGTTCCATGGCGTGATCGCGCACGGCGCGCGGCGCATCGCAAGACTCGGCTTGGTGAGTGGGCTTGAGTTGACCGATTCATGGCAGCCGACGCAGGAGGCGTTTTCGCCAGGCATCACCACAAACCAACTGCGCATCAGCGCGACGGCCTCGCCGCGCTCGTTGAGCGCCTGGATCGCGATAGGCGTGTTGGCCGGCACCTTAAAGTTTGCGGAGCCATCCTCATACACTGGCACGGTACCGATGATGCGGCGGCCATCCCAGGAACCATCCACGCCAATGTTCGCATGTCCGCCAATGCCCCAGTAGCCGAAGTGGAAGCTGTACACGCGAAGGGCTTTCACGGTGCCCTTCTGGACGCCCTTGAGCCCGGGGCCGGCGTACACGTCACTGAGATTGACAATGCCCTCTTTCATTTCGGGGCGGATACGATCAGGGATCGCCGGCGGCTTGACCCGTGCGCGGAAGGGGAACGGCTCGAACAGCTCATACCCCTCTTCTTCAGCGAGGCAGAGCATGTTGTCAAAGATGTCCACCAAATAGATGCCCCAGTGCGACTCTGGGCGAGGCTTGCAGGAGACGATGAAATATTTATCGCTCAGCGGATACGGGTGCAGGAACTTCGGCCAGGAGCCTTCCACTAAGCCATCAGCGATCACAGGCTCGACCTTTTTGCCATAGCCGGGAATGCGTTGCACAGCACCGTTGGCCTCGGTGCGGCCGCGCGCCAGATCGAACAGCACCAGCTCGCCCATACGCGGCACGCCGTGATGGCCGGAGATGACCGCGATAACTTTCGAGGGCGCATCGGGAATCTGGCGGGCGTAGAAGATGGAGTTCGGCCAATACGAGTTGCTACCGTAGAGTGAAAGCTGGCCTGTGCCATCCGGGTTCATGCTCATCAGGAGTCGGGAGTGATAGTGAGGGATGTCGGAGTACTCCCACCGGGTGTACATGACGCGGCCGTCGCTGAGCACGCGCGGATACCAATCCTGGTCCTGTTCAAAGCAGAGCATCCGCACATTCTTGCCGTCGGCATCCATGCGGCAGAGGTTGCCGACCTTGTCGCCGCCGCCGACGCAGGGCACGCCATGGATATTCATGGTCGAGTTGAACATGATCTTTCCATCCGGCAGATAACAGGCGTCGTAATTATCGATTCTCGGAATGTCAGGCGTCAACTGGCGCAGGTCCGAGCCGTCGGCCTTGATCTGCCAAACCTGCCAGGCGTCCTTCCCCGGCATGGAAAACAGCATCCGGGTCCCGTCGAAATCCAGATCCATATCTCCCACGAACACTGCTTCTTTGGGCTTGAACAAGGGGGTCAATTTTCCATCGGGACGTACGGGCGACAGTACGGAGATCTGAGCGTCGTAGCCATTGCGACCGATCGAGGTATTGCCCTGCCAGTTATGCGGCAACCCGAGGAGGTTGCGTTTGACCAGCAGCAGGCGCTCGATATTCATCAGCGGATTCGCGAGCAGCGCGTCGCGTTGCAAGGCCAGGGCATCCTCCAGCAGCTTCAAATTCGTCAGCTCGCCACGGTCAAGCGTCAGGCGAAGATCAGCGATCTTAGCTTCCAATGCGTCCAGCCGTTTCAGGAACTCCGGCGCGCGGGGATACTTGTCTTTATAGGTGCTGCTGAGGTCCTCCACAGCCAGGCGTAACGCAACGGTATTCAACCGTCCCACATCCGCCTTGATCTCGCGTACCTGACAGACGCGGAGGTAGAGATCGAGCCAGCGCGGATCAGTAGCCGGGACATTATCTTGTTCAAACTTTGCCATCTCCTGATGGAGGACCCCCTGCTGATCGAGCGCGGAGAGCGAGCGACTGATCAAGGTTTTGTCTGCTGCCACGGATTTAGTGCAGCCGAGCCAGTCTGTCAGACGGCCATCGGTGTCGCGTTTCAGCCATGCAGCCTGCACGGGAAAATCTTTTAAGAGCAGCGGCCAGACATCGACGACGGGCACTATTCCGCCACTAAAGAAAAAACCGCAGCTGCCGCCATTGTTAAAAATCTTCACCAGCAGACGGTTGTCGCCAGCCACAAGAGCCAGGGGGACTTTATCCTGATTCGGTGTGACACCGCGGCCGACATTGACCGAGTGAAGCTTCTTGTTGTTCAGCCAGACTTCCATGCCGTCATCACTGCCGAAGCCAGCCGTGAGCGTCGTGTCAGCCTTGACGCTAATGGTGCGGAAGAGATACGTCGCAGAGGAATTGGGCGCGGATAAATCATGAGCAACGCCATCCGCCCACTCTGTATGGATTTTCCAAATCGGCTGTCCCTTGTCATCTTTGGCAGCAAGGTCCACGCCCTGCTCCGGGAAGAGCGCGTCAGCGAATCCCTTTGCTTTCAAGGCGGCGGTAGCGGACCAGGGGCTGAAGCGGAGTGGCGCGTCGCTGAGCAGTACCTGATATCGGTCGCGCATGGCGAGCATCGTGGCGGACCAGGAATCTTTCTTCACATAAATGTCCGGATTGGACGGCGTTGTTTCAGCCGCCAACATGGTGGACGTTAACAGCAGCATCAAACTTACTATAATTCGCATCTTCTATCCCCCTTCAATAATTTAGCCATCAGTTTATCACACCATCCATCGTCAATGCCATCCATTATTGGGTGTGATTCATTTTAGTGGAAATGAATCACACCAAGGAGGAAGTAGTAGGGAGGAGGGAGGAGTTCTTAAGTTTTGAAACGTGATTCAGAGTTATTGGCAAGCCCGCCGCCTGGGAATACCGGGAATTAACTGCCTGGTATACTTTTCCCACGAATCTCCGCTAAGCCGTGTGTGTTTTTGCCGATGGGATACCATCGTCGT
>JBAXCC010000285.1:0-5260 GCA_037141675.1 bacterium
AAAAAACACTATTCCAGTGTTTTTTTATTCCATCTTATCGCTGAGCTTGATATTCAGCTTTTCATTGTTCAGCTTCTTCAGCCGATAGTCGAGCCGGTCGCGCAGGCGTGAAACCAGCTGGTAGTAAATCATGCCGTTCTTGACCTGAATGTTAAGTGTGAGTTCGACATCTTGACCCTGTGCTTTTTTCTCCAGTTGCTCGGCGAACTGGTCGGCAATGCGCGTCAGCGTTTCTGACTCCTGCTTCCGATAATCATCATATTTGGCAGGGAGTCTGGCTTGGTCAATGGCGATGTCCCCGTCGCTTTGGACGATAATCTGATTGTCTTTCATGTCGATTGAAAAGCCACAGGCGAGTTTAAGGGGTTCGTTTTTCTCTTCGGGTGGTGGTGTTTCGGGTGGCGGTTCTTTCGGGGGTATGGGTGTTGGCTCGGCGAGCTTTTGGATGATATCGCGTATTAACTGGAGCAATAACGCGTCAACAGACGGGAAAATATTGAGATATGCGCTCGTGGCATTTCCCGGTTTTGAATTGAGTGACGCATAAATATCCTTTTCCCGTGCGTCGGGCCATTGGGCTTTGATGCGCGGGCTGAAGAGCGTGAATAATTCAGCCGCCAGTTTTTTTGGTTTGGTCTTGGCCATTCGCGAAGAAGCTTCAGCAACGATGTCATTGCTGCAGGCTAGGACAAGGCTCTTCTGCCGACGCAGTGCTTGTGATCCGCGTCCCAGTTCCTGATCCAGTAACGTCCCGGCCTGCTCGCGCGTCTCCTGCAGTGCCTCTTCGGCACCCTGTGAGCTGCTGGCTGTACTCTTAATGCATTCTTTCCGAATGGCCCGTCCCTCATCCGTCGTTTCGTTGCCTGTATAACTTTCAACCATTGCATCTTTGGGCGTCCATGTGCGCGCTTGCAGGGCTGAATAGGTCTCTGAAAGTTGTTCGCTGATGATACTGTTGCGGGCGGCTTCCCATGTCTTTTTTTGCTTCTGATCAAAGATTGTCTCAAAGAAGGTGCGCATCTCATTCTCAGGGATTGGATATTTCTTCAGATAAAACTCAACGGTATTCCGTCTGTTTTCTGCAAAATGTTCAACATAACGTTTTGGGGCTTGTTCCATGCTCTGCTTCATGAACAGGTCTCGGATTTTGTCGCGCGAAGCCGTACGTTCGTTGTGTCCTTTCAAATCAGCCAGGATGAGTTTTTTGGTTTCCTCCTCCGAAAGACTTGCAGAGGTAGCTTGCAAAAATTCCACATAACGCGTTTTAGCCTTTTTCTCGGATAGGGGAGTGATGCTGTTTTTAACTGAGGGGAAGATGGTGTAGACCTCAGAAAACTTTTCGGATTTGAACTCGGGTATAGCGTCCATCAGCGCCTTCTCCAAAAAGGCAGCGAACTCATCTGGCGTTACGGCCTCTGATGATCGTGCACCCTCAAGGAATTGGCTTTGCATCGTGCGTTGGCGGTACGCATCTTGTACGGCCGGCTTCACAACAAGGTCACGCAAATAGATGCGGTTCTCCTCAAAGACTTGAAACTTTTGTGCATCAGCCAGACGCTTGGTGAGTTTTTTAATTAAGGTATCTTCAGAATCCGCGTCGACCTCTTCTTCTGTTGGAAACATATCGCGTGTGACCTGCGCAATTTGGTCGTCGCAGGCTTTTTTGCGCTGCTCCTCAAAAGACGTCGCAAAATGTTTTTCCCGTACAGCTTTGAGCGTCGCGTCAGGAATGGCCCCAGATTTTTTCCGGAAGGGCTCTTCGAACGCATCTTCCAGTCCGTTTTTTTCAGCAATACGGGCGAGCAACACATTGACCTTCTGGCGATAATCCGCGCGGACGCGGTCCTGGTAGGCCTCTTGAAGTTTGTTTCGAGCTTCATCGGGTTTAATGTAGTCATCGGGAAGGCTGTTCATTTGCTGATACATGAAATCGGCATTCGGGGCTATTTCAGAGAAGTCTGCTTCAAATTGCGTGAGAATCAGATTGGCCGACAGGAGGGCTGTTGACTTTTTCAGTTGCGTCTCGCCATCACTCGCAAGCAACATGGTCGAGAATAGCACGCATAGTGGCGCCACAAAAAACTTTTTCATTTGAGGTTCTCCAGCATGGGGATGCCCGCCTGATTTTCGAGGTAGTTGAAACTTTGTTTTCGTAACGCTGTAGTAAGCTCTGGGATGATGAGACGCTGGTCATCGTCAGACGCGCGCATAAAACGGGTCAACAGGCGTTTCACATCTCCGTCTGTCGCTTTCTCAGGAAACTGTATAAAGTGATTTTGAACAGCGACTGCGGCAAGCAGTTGGACTTCCGTACAGTTCGCTTTGACGGATTTCATCTTGTCATCCACGGTGGCTGCGAGCCATTGCCAGTTTTCCTTGGTCAAGTCAGCGGGGGCTAGTTCTGCATCAGTGAGCACCTTCATCCACCAGGTTTGGCGTAGGGTCATGACATCCGAATAATCCTGATGCGCGCGTTTGCCTCCATCGACAAAGGCACTGCGCAGATTGGCATTGTCGGTGATGCCGCCGTCAATGATGAGGCCTTCCATCTGATAGAGCGTGTTTCCCTTATCATCCATGCGTGTAATGCTGTTCAGCCCATAACGGGTACGGAAAAACTGTTCATTCTTTTCAAGAGCGACGGTTATTTTCTGACGCTGGATCTCAACAAGCTGTTCCTGTTGTTCCTTGTTGGATTTAAAACGGAACATGAAGAAGGCGATCATGAAGATCATCATAATGGCCAAAGAGATCTGAAGCAGGAGTCCGAGGATTTCATCCACGTCGATCTCATCCTGTGATGGCCCGCCGACCCATTTTAAAAGGCGCGCTCTGACTTTTGCATCCATACCGCTCCTTTAGAAAATGGATTTGATTTTCGCGAGGGTTTTTTCGCTCTCGTTCGCACGAATGCGCTCCTCTTCAAGGGCGGCTTTTAACTCTACTTGTTCTGTGATGAGTGTCTGCGTTGTCTGTTCCAAGTGTTGACGGCGCGCGTTCCATTCGGCGAGTTGCGTATCAAACTGGGCTTGTTTCTCCTGGATGAGGCGCTGGAGCTCTGTTAATTGGTTGCGTGTTGCATCTGCCTCTTGTCGTGTCTCGACTACCTCTTTTCGGGACTGCTGATAGACGGTCTCAAGCTTGATATGATCTGCGCGTATCGAGTCAAGGTGGGACTGTAAACTTGCGTTGTTAGATTTGAATTCCTTGAGGAGTTCGACGAGTGTTTGATGCGATGTTTGGATATGCGACAGGGTTTGCGAGAACTGGTTGAGCGCGGTTGACTGGTCGGTCTGGTTACGCTGCAGGTTAAGAAGGGGTTCAATGATGCCCTTTTGAAAGATGGACGTTGAATCATTGATGGACTGGCCGAGGGCCGTGATTGAACCGGAAGCCTGCTTAAGGTCTCCGGAAAAGTGGTTGAGTGTTTCTGAACTTTGTGACAGTTCATGGCGGATGGACGCTGCAGACTGTTCCAGGCGTTCCAGGAAGCGGTCGTCAAACGAATCTCCGGGTAAGATGCCGTTGATCCTGCTGTACCACCAGCGCATAAAGGGCTTAGTGAAGAGGAGCACGATGATAAAGACCCATCCCACAGCAATGAGTGTCGAGAAGAGGGCTGTGTGCAGGCACATCATCAGGTCGCCCATCGTCACCTTGTCCATATCATAAAAGCCGATGATAATGATACCAACGAGCGTACCAATGAGTCCGAGCGAGATATTGATGCGGTCATATGCACGGAAGAAAGGGAAGTCATCATCAATCTGTGCCGTATTTTTATAGATGCGCCAAAATCCGAGGGTGATGAAGGCGAACCCGAAAAACGGAATGAAGGTCGTGACGGCAGAAAGGTCGACGGCTGTCCAGTCCAGCCATTTAAAGCAGCCGCCTGCTATCTGCGTTGATGCCGAGGTCTTTGACTCGGTCATGGTTAGGAATTTGACTGCCCAGCGCCACAGCACAACAAGGTTGTTGAACCAGGCAAGGAAGGAGAGTATTGTCGCGATGGCGGATAGCCATACAAAGACCAGTGTAAGCTTTCGTTTATTCATCAACAGATCCCTTCCAATGATTGTTTATGGGACACGCTAGAATCAAGGATTGGGCGTGTAATACCGTACATAGTCAATCAGATATTCGCAAGGGAAGATGGTGTCATCAATTTTGCCGCCCCACGATCCGCCAAGGGCGAGGTTGATCAAGAGGTAATGAGGTTTGCGGAAGGGGTTTTCTGCGCCTTTTCCTGCGAGGTCAATATCGTAGGTGAAATAGAGCGTGTCATCGTAGAAGAACTTCATCTGATTTTCGTTCCACTCCACAGCGTAAATATGGAACGCCATATAAGGCTTCTGATCTTTAATGCCGGAACCCTTTGAGGTATGGCCATTGCCACCTTTCGCCGCCTTTTCCGGATTTGACCAGTGCATTGTTGCGTGGACGGTGTTGGATTCTGCCCACACATGCTCCATGATGTCGATCTCCCCGCACTTCGGCCAGCCGCCTTCGATTCCCATCATCCAGATCGCCGGCCAGTTACCCTGCCCGATCGGCAGTTTGGCGCGTACTTCGATGCGGCCGTACTGAAACGTCTTCTTTCCCTTTGTATTAATACTTCCAGAGGTATATTTGGATTCCTTCCCGTTTTCTTTGAAATCTTCTTTGCGGGCGGTGATTACGAGGTTGCCGTCACGCATGACGACATTCTCTGCACGTTTCGCAGTGTAATATTGCGCCTCCTTGTTGCGGACAAATCCCTTCTCATAAATCCAGGTTGCTTCATCGACAAGTCCTGCGCCATTAAATTCTTCAGCCCAGACAAGCTTCCATCCAACTTTTTCAGCTGCGTTAATATTCAAACCAGCTAATGCCAAAATCAACAAAACAGAGATTCTCATGCGTAAACCCTTTCTGATTCATATATTCAGATTGTCTGAACATAATTACTTTCCGAAGTATATCACCCGACTGCCGCGCATTGCACGACTGTTTTTCAAGAAAGTATTCTTTAAAGTAAGTTATAGGATACTCCGTTGCTTTACATGTACTCATGTATAGTTGTGTGACGAACAAAACTTTAGCTCTCCTTGATTTACAACAAAGGTATTAATGCTTCTTGTTCCATAATAATATTTTTGCCATACTTTCACCATTGTTATGGGACTGTCCCATAATCTTATGTTCTGCCAGAGAAGATGAAAACAATTCACTAGCATCCCATAGGATTTACCAGAAACATTCCAGCACCTATGATTGGCAC
>JBAXCC010000286.1:0-5244 GCA_037141675.1 bacterium
AATGTATTGTTCAATACGATGAAGTGCGAGGGGCGTTGGTCGGGTGGAGTAAGCCCACGAAGGAATCGTTGCCCGAATATGCAGGAGATATTAAGGTGTTTGTGAATGTGTTGCGCTCTTTTGTGAATACACAAGCAGTCCAACAGCAGATAAAAGAGATAAACAAGGATGGTTCTGGCGTGGATAATGAAACCAAAAAAACATGGGAAGGTCTTTTGAGTGAGGCGCAGATAATGTCGAATTCGAATATGGAAGAAGGACACAATCGTAAACGCCTTGTAGCGTTTGTGCATGCGATTGCAAAATATGCTAGCCCATCGAGACCTAACAACTAAATCCTTTTTGCAGGCTTGTCATGTCTGACGTAACTGGCGTAAAATTTGGCACTTTCGAGCTCATTAATGAAATTCCTGGAGACTCGCGCGGTGGCCAGGGAGCTGTTTATATTGCTCAATGTACGACAGCGACCCCAGAAGTGGATGATTTACGCCCTGGGGATCAGGTCGCCCTCAAACTCATGCCGGTCATCCAGGATGAAGGAGGCAAATTATTTAAGCGATTAAAGGATCGCGTTGCCGTCCTCAAAACGTTTCACCATCCAGGCATCGTTCGTTATTATGGGTGTTTTTTAAAAAAAGAACCTACCCATTATTATTATGTTGTCGTCACGGAATATCTCTTGGGAAAGACGATTAAACAGCGCGTTGTTGAGTCCTTGGGCGGACTTGATGCGCCAGAGGCATTTGATATTTGCTGCCAATGCCTTGATGCCTTGTGTTTTGCAAAGAAGCATGGAATTGTACATCGGGATATTTCGCCGTCTAATATATTTCTCTGTCATGACGGGACAGTAAAACTGATTGACTTTGAAGCTGCTAAAAATCAGCTAAGTACCGACGAATCAACCACAACAGATATGGTGGGCAAGGTGCAATATATGGCCCCCGAGTTGTTTAGCGGAGCAAAGGTAAACTGGGAACAGGCTGATATCTTTAGTCTCGCGTTATGTTTTCATGAATTTTTCACAAAGAAAATACCTTATACTCATGGAGCCATCTCGCAGACACAAGGCAAGGTCAATATCAGCGAGAATATTCGCGCATTGATTTACAGACTGGATGATGTGCTGACGAAAGCATTGGAAATCGATCCCGCTGATCGGTATAAAACAGTTGAGGCATTTGCCAGTGATTTTAAAGCATTAAAAGTAACTGAATGGCAAGGGACTAAAGAGAGTTATCAGGCGCTGCAATTTATTGGTAAAGGTGGTTTCGGATCAGTATTTAAAGCGCGGACATCTAAAGGTGTGCCGGTTGCGGTTAAATGCTTACTCGACCCAGCAGCCAAAGAGCGTTTCCGTCGCGAGGCAGCAATTCTTCAGGATTTTAATGACAGTCGGATTGTAAAGTTCGTTGACTATTTTGAGGAAAACAGTTCGCTGAGCCGTTATGGTTTTTTGGTGATGGATTATTTGCCGGGCATGCCCGGCAGTTCGCTTAGAGACAAATTAAAAGCGGTTAAGAGACGTGAACATGGATTGAAATGCGGATTACCTTTCGAAGAAGTTTTTCAGGCATTCTTGCGATATGCAGATGGCCTTAAGTTGCTACATAGCAAAAATGTTTTTCATCGCGATCTTAAGCCTGGAAACCTCTATCTGCCTGACGGGGATATAGAGGGTGCGTGTATCATGGATTTGGGTATTGCCCGAAAACTTGATTTTGAGTCAATCACGCAACAAAATGTACCAGGAACCCCCGATTATATGGCGCCAGAGCTTGCGCGAGATGAAAGGGGAAGCTCCGCCTCCGATATTTATGCGTTGGGGCTTTGTTTTTACGAAGCCTTGACGGGTGATCTCCCGATTCCACGTTTGTCGAAAACAGGGCATATACATGCCTGGGCGACTTATTTTGAAAGAGCAAAGAATCCACCAATACCGGAATTCAAGGATCCAGTTGTTCGCGCTAATGAGCCCTTGCTTTCATTGCTGGTAGGGATGACGCAGCCTGATCCTAAACGTCGCCTTTCTGACATAGGCGAAGTGGTCCTCAAACTCAGGTATCTCGTGTATGGACCTGATGATGATGCGACGACGGAACCTTCAGAAATTTCAAGTGATGGGGTGAACTCGAACCCGACAATAGTCGACGATGAAGGATTGGTTACGCGTGTTGATAGGACGGTGACTACCCGTCATCAGATTAAACAAGAAACAACAATTTTTAGGCCGCCTCCGCCGAAACCCAAACCTCTTCCTTCACTGCAATCATCGCCAAAAAGACAATCTTCTCCTGCCGCTCGCATAAAGATTTTCAAAAATACCCTCCGCTGGCTGGCTTCATTAAGTCTCTTGTTCCTTGTAGTTGTTTCAGGAGAGGCACTCATACGACGCTGGCCGCAAGTGTCATCTACGTGCCTAAACGCCTTAGCGAAAATTGAAGAGAGGCGAGCGACCTTTGTTTTAACAAAAATCACAGTTCCCCTCCTATGTAAAAGGATTGAAAAACTAGACAGGATAGGAGAACGAATAGTGGTTCCCGGAGATGTCCCGGCGTTTGTGGTTAAGCTGACGAGTACTCGTGCGGCTGTGTTAGAAGTTGGCGAGTTGCTTGATAAACGTCATTTAGACGCGACTGTTCAATGGAAAGACATGTCGTTTTCAGACTGGACAAACAGACTAGAAAGCAGAGTTGCGGAGTTACCGTATGATGCTCCCAAAACCGCTTATGCCAATGCTGTGTCTGCGTATAAGGAAAAGAAGATTATAGAAGGCGACAGATGGAGAGACGAGTATTGGGCTGCCTGGACTAACTGCTTGCCGGAAAATCTGTTTAAGAATCAGAAGGGAGAGCTTGACCTAAGACGGATGGAGGCAGTTGAAAAAGACACGATGAGCGTCTTCCAAGACGCAGTGGTTGCATATCGGAATAATACGCCGAAAGAGGGTGATGCACATTTTTCACGCTTAAAAAGCGAACGGAGTATTTCAGGCGCGAACATGAATATGTTAAAAGATGAGCGGGTTAAGTGCCTTTCTCGTGTGGCGACGAATATTGTTGAAGATGTAAAGAGTCGCTATAGCAAAGTTGATATTAGTAAAGACATTCCAATAGAAGCTATTGAAAAAGAGTGGGAGAATTTTATAGAGGATTTCAAGCCGGCGGATGAGGTCAAATTCTATGGGGATAAGGCGATAACTGGTTTTAGGAAAAGAGAGACAGACAAAAAGGAGATATGGGACGCATTGGAGGCGATGTGTAAGAAATTTAAACCATTGCTCGAGACCAAGGATCTGGATAAAGTCCGGGATGGTTATTTGGAGATTGCAAAGAAAAATCAAGAGGCGAAAAACTATTTAATTGAACACAAAAACGCAATAGATCTTCTGGGGCAACTGGGAAATCGTATTGCCGCAATTACGGAGCCAGTCCAGGCAACCATTTATGAGTCGGAACTGAAAAATGAAGTTAAGGTTAATATATCTACCAACATGGGGAAGACGTGGGAACTTGTTACTTCCAAGACGACCCTTGCCCCTGGAAAGAATGTAGAGATTCGCTTCATACGACCAGATTATAAAAATCAGGAAACAAAAGCAGCGGTTCTGCCGATTGAACAACATATCATCCATATCCCGGACAAAGGGTGGGTTGATTCTGATAATGTGATCAGATTGAAAGACTTTGAAAAAATCATACAACAAGCGCAGAACAGCAAGTCGAAGGCAGATTGGGAAAGCGCTCGTGACCATTTGAATAGCTGCTCGAACATCAAGTTCGAGTTGGAAAAGAATCAAAATAAATGGACTGGTTTGACGAATGAAGTTGGCTCTTACTGGGCTTCAGACAGCAAGGCAGAAGCAGTCAGGAAAGAAGTTTCGAAATATGTTTTGAAGATTAAAGAGTGGAAAGACCAGATGGATCATAAAGGGACAGGGAGTGACTTTTTGTCCAATACCCAATGGCCGAGCAGTGATATTAAGAACGAGAAAGGAGTCATGCTTGCAGCGTCAGCTTTTGTCGATAGCATTCAACGTTGGGCAACGAATAATTGCCAAGATGAGCCGTTCCAGACTCGAAGCACGAGAATTCAAGAAGTAAAAGCACTCCTGTCGCACCCCAACACCCAAAAGATCGTTTCCCTTACAGGAGAAAATACAGTGGCTTCTCGTTTTGACACGACAAAAGAGTTAGTCGAGAAAGCTTGGAATACGTTTCTTGTCTGCATAGCCAATAAGAATGCCGTACAAGTTGTCCTGTCCTTAAATGGACAAGCCAAAGCGAATCTAATGGGTAGCGCACAAACGGTTCTACGTATCCCCAATACAAAGAGTCCACACGAGATGGTTGTTGACGCTCAGCCTCCTGGGTACAAGCAGCAACGCTATGATATCCGCCCTGTTCAGGGGGGTGTAACCAATCTTATTGTTGCCTCTTTTGTTCCGCTTCCAGTCCCCGTGTTATTCGATGCCGGCGGGGATACAGATGTTCGGGTCAACTTGAAAAAAGGTAAGTCCGAGTCAAAGGATCAACCCTTGGGAAAAACGGTGCTTGATCCTGGCGGATATACAGTGGAATTCCGAAAGCCAGGTTATGTCATGCAGACAATAGACTTCGTGATAAATATTGGAGATGGCGCTCGTACGGTAAAACCTAAGGAATGGGAACCTATCTGGATTCCAGTTGAGTTTGTGTCCCCCCGCAATGATGATGGTGATCATGATTCGGTTTCAATTCTTCTCAAGGGTGGTGTAGATAACATGCATGCGAATATGAAGCCGAAGACGTGTAGACTTCGCATGGGGCGGTATTCCGCACTATTCTCCAGAAAAGATAGTATTTCAATTGAGGCGACGTTCACGGTCGGGGAAACGGATCAGAGCGGTCTGCGGGTGACACCAGTAAGCGCATGGCAACCCATGCCATCGGTTCTGAGAGATGCCGAGAATCAAGCTCTTGCCTATCGAGATGAACTTCGCAAGTATCTCTTAGATAAGGAATGCTATGCGTTTCAACATGATGTTGTATCGGGGGACAAAAGGACAAAGCTTGATATGGCTGATCCCCAAAGTCATAAGCCTCAGATTAAAGCCTGGATTGTTGCTTCTTTTACAAATGAAACACTTAAGACGATTGTTGGCAAAGAGGCTCCCCCGGCGGCCGATGTTATTGCTGGCCTTAAAGAGGGAATTGATAAATTGAAAGAGATCCATCACTCCGCTAAGTTTTACTTAGAGGAAGA
>JBAXCC010000287.1:0-5202 GCA_037141675.1 bacterium
GGGCAAATGAACGAACCCCCAGGTGCGCGTTCACGTGTGGCGTTATCGGCGTTGACCGTTGCCGAATATTTTCGTGACACCATGCATCAGGACGTCTTGCTCTTTATCGATAACATCTTCCGCTTTACGCAGGCAGGTGCAGAAGTATCTGCCTTGCTGGGACGTATTCCTTCGGCTGCAGGGTATCAGCCCTCGCTTGGCACGGAAATGGGCGAATTGCAAGAACGTATTACATCCACAAAGGATGGTTCCATCACCTCGGTGCAGGCGGTTTACGTGCCTGCGGACGATTACACGGATCCTGCGCCTGCTGCAACATTCTCGCACTTGGATGCAACGACAGAGTTGTCCCGCGCGATTGTGGAGCAGGGCATTTATCCAGCCGTGGACCCGCTCACCTCAAGTTCATCCTTGCTGACCGCTGATGTTGTCGGCGAGGAGCATTTGCGTGTCGCGCATGGCGTGCAAGAAGTTCTGCAACGCTACAAAGATCTGCGCAACATCATCGCAATTTTGGGTATGGACGAACTCTCGGAATTCGACAAGCTTACAGTTGCCCGTGCCCGCAAGATCCAGAAGCTCCTGTCACAGCCCTTCCATGTGGCGGAAACTTTTACGGGTATTAAGGGTGCGTATGTGAAGCTGGAAGATACTATTCGCGCATTCGCCTCAATACTTGACGGTAAGTGCGACGAGATTCCTGAACAGGCCTTCTACATGGTCGGCACGATTGAAGATGTTCATGCAAAGGCTGAGACTCTGAAAAAGTAACGTATGGAAAACAGGACTTTCCCTTTTCGTATCTTGTCTCTGGGTGGCGAAGTTATCAGCGGCGAGGTGACTCAAATTGAAGTGAGGACCTTTGATGGTTCGCTCGGCGTCATGGCCGGGCACGAACCCTTGGTGGCCGCTTGTCCTCCAGGCATCATCCGCATTGAACAGGACGGGGAATGGGTCCGCTTCAAGGCTGACGATTTCCTCTTATCTGTAGATGGCAAAACAGCTACGATACTCACGGCAACGGCTAAGTACGCCGGTGAACTGTAAAAAAGTTTTTATTTTGGGTTGCGGCAACATTGTTGAATCGGTATACTTATGCGCCAACTTTTGCACGAGTCGCGCCTGTTGCGCGAATCGAATTGCAAGAGCTCCAATAATGCATAATGAGGTTTAACCATGTCCTGCAAAAAAACAGCCACGTGTAAGTGTGCCTGCTCAAAGACTGCCAAAACGACAGCCAAAAAGGCTGTTGCTGCTAAACTCCCGACACAGCATGAAGAACTGCTGGCATGGGTGACAAATTTTGCAAAACTCACACAAGCCAAGAATGTGGTCTGGTGTGACGGTTCCAAGGCGGAATATAAGGAAATGTGCGACATCATGGTGAAGGGCGGCGTGTTCACCAAGTTGAACGCGAAGAAGCGTCCGGGTTGTTTCCTTGCTCGCTCACACTGGTCGGATGTCGCGCGCGTCGAAGATCGCACGTATATCGCTTGCGCGAAGAAGGAGGATGCGGGTCCCAACTGCAACTGGATCGAGCCGGCCGAGCTCAAGAAGACCATGACCGGCCTCTACAAGGGCTGCATGAAGGGCCGTACGCTCTATGTTATTCCCTTCTCCATGGGGCCGATCGGTTCAGATATCGCCAAGATCGGCGTCGAACTGACTGACTCCCCTTACGTCGTCGTCAACATGCACATCATGACGCGTGTCGGCGCCAAGGTGCTGAAGCAGCTCGGGTCCAAGGGCGAGTACATCAAGTGCCTGCATTCGATCGGCTCCCCGCTCAAGGCTGGACAGAAGGATTCGACCTGGCCTTGCGCACCGATTGAGAAGAAGTATATTGCACACTTTACTGAAACCACAGAAATCTGGTCGTATGGCTCTGGCTATGGAGGCAACGCGCTCCTCGGTAAGAAGTGTCTGGCGCTCCGCATCGCCTCTTACATGGCGAAGCAGGAAGGCTGGCTGGCTGAGCACATGCTCATCTTGAAGCTTACCTCGCCCGAAGGCAAGTCCTACTATATCGCGGCGGCATTCCCGAGCGCCTGCGGCAAGACCAACCTCGCGATGATGGAGCCCAAGATCCCAGGCTGGAATGTCGAGACCATTGGTGATGATATCGCCTGGATGAAGATCAAGGAAGATGGCCGCCTCTGGGCGATCAATCCTGAAGCCGGTTTCTTCGGCGTTGCGCCAGGAACCTCCATGGATTCCAACCCCAACGCGATGCGCACGATCACCAAGAATACGATTTTCACGAACGTGGCCTTGACAGACGATGGCGACATCTGGTGGGAAGGCATGGGCGTACCGCCTCCGGCGCATGTCATCGGCTGGAAGGGTGATGATTTGACCTTGAAGGTCAACGAGCAGGGCAAGAAGGTCTATGTTAATGCAAAGGGTGAAGAAGGACCCGCCGCACATGCGAATGCCCGTTTCACAGCGCCGGCGACGCAATGCCCGGTGATTGCCGCCAACTGGGAAGATCCTGCAGGCGTGCCGATTGACGCATTCCTCTTCGGTGGACGCCGTCCGACTATCATTCCTCTGGTCAACCAGGCTAAGGACTGGACGCATGCCGTGTTCATGGGTTCCGCAGCAGGCTCCGAGACTACGGCTGCGAACCTCAGCCAGATCGGGGTGGTTCGTCGCGATCCGATGGCGATGTTGCCCTTCTTCTCCTACAATACCGCCGACTATCTCTTGCACTGGCTCACGATGCCGCTGCGTACGGATGCCAATAAGCTCCCGAAGGTATTCTTCACGAACTGGTTCCGCAAGGATGAAAAAGGCTTTATGTGGAATGGCTTCGGCGACAACGCACGCGTACTCAAATGGGTCTGCGAGCGGATCGAAGGCAAGGGTAAGGCAAAGGAGACCTCAATCGGTTTCCTCCCGACTCCGGATGCACTCGACATGACGGGCTATGTGGATAAGGGCCGTGATGAAGCTTGCATGAAGGCCACGATGGAAGCACTCCTCTCAGTCGATAACGAAGGCTGGAAGAAGGAAATCGCAGCGGTTGAAGAGTCCTATGCAAAGTTCGGCAACCGTCTTCCGTTTGCGCTCAAGGCAAAGCTGGCGGAGATCAGCGCGGATCTGAACAAATAAGTTACCTGATTCAAAACAAGGGTTCGGGGGTCGCCCCCGGACCCTTTTTTAATGTCTATGAATAGATGCAGGTGCCAGGGGAGGCACTAAAAAATTAGGTATATGGCTGGCTTGACTTTCCCCGCAGGCAACCCCATAATTTGAACAATGAAAAAAGCTAATCAATTGCGTTCGGTCGAGTTGGAACGTCAGTATACGAAATTTGCAGCAGGTTCTGTTTTGATCCGTCAAGGCGACACTTGGGTGCTCTGCACGGCAAGCGTTGAAGAGAAGGTCCCCCCGTTCTTGAAGGGCAAAGGAACCGGGTGGGTGACAGCGGAATATAGTATGCTCCCGTCAAGCACGAAGGATCGCAAGGACCGCGAAATCAAAAAAGGTAAGCCTGATGCACGGAGTACGGAGATCAGCCGGCTCGTGGGGCGTGCTTTGCGTGCAGCAGTGGATATGGCAGCCCTGGGCGAGCGGACGATTACGATTGATTGCGACGTCTTGCAGGCTGATGGCGGGACGCGTTGCGCATCGATTACAGGGGGCATGGTTGCGTTGGCAGATGCGATTACCGTGCTGATGAAGGCAGGCAAGCTTCAGAAGTCACCCGTGAAGCACTTCATTGCAGCCGTGAGTGTTGGTCTGTGCGATGGAAAGCCGGAACTCGATTTGGATTATATCCATGACTCGACTGCAGATGTCGATTTGAATGTTGTGATGACGGATGACGGACGGTATGTCGAGATTCAAGGCACAGCCGAACATAATCCTTTTACAGAGGATGATCTTCAGACATTGCGCACATTGGCGGCAAAGGGAATCAAGGAAATTTTTAAGATTCAGAAGCATGCGCTGAAAGGATAATGTATGACGCTTTCTGTTTGGTGTTATCTGCTGGGTGGCTGTTTGGGTGCTTTCGCACTTTCCGTTTTGATGTTGCCGGAAAAGATGAGCCGCTCATTGAATGCGTTGCCTCGTCATACCATTGCTGGATATGTGTTGACGGCAATTGCATGGAGTTGGGCGGGCTATGCGTTATGGACGATGGATTTAGATTTGATCAATCCGTATAAGCGTTATTTGCCGATCGTGGTCGCGGCGTGTATCCCGTTGACCTGCTGGTGGATGGAAAACTTGTTGTCGTGCAGGGCCATTGGTGCGATCCTGACCCTGTTTCCGTATGAATTATTGCATGCTGCACGGGTTCATCAATCGCTGTGGCGTCTGGTTCTGGTGACGTTTGCCTATATCTGCATCATTAAAGGAATGTACCTGATTTTATATCCCTGGCAAATGAGGCGGGCCATCGTATTTGTAACTGCACGTCCGTGGCTATTTCGTACGATTGCTGTCGCACATCTCGGCTTAGGCCTTCTGATCATTGCCTTGGGGGCGAGCGTGCTGAAGTAGAGGGCTAATGTTTTGCGGCAATCATTGCGGCAGTCATTGCGGCATCTGCGGCTAGTGAGCGGATGCTTGCACGGTCGCCCGAGAAGACGTGTTCTTCCGCTGACACAGCTGTTTCCGTTGCGATGCCAATAAAGACGAGACCGACGGGTTTTTCGGGTGTTCCTCCTCCGGGGCCGGCAATGCCGGTGACAGAAACAGCAATATTGGCTTTCAAGACTTTCCGTGCGCCTTCTGCCATGGCTTTCGCACAGGAGGCACTGACAGCTCCTTCCTTTTCGAATATTGCTTGTGGAACGCCCAGCAAGTCACGCTTGACGTTATTCGAATAACATACCATGCCTCCATTAAACATGGCAGATGCGCCAGGAATGCTGGTGATGCGTGCGGCAATCAAGCCTCCTGTGCATGATTCAGCGAGTGCAATCGTTAATCTGCGCTCACCGAAGAATGCAACAAGTAGCTGTTCAGGGAGGCAAGCTGACGTTGTTTTATGTGTATGTTCAGGCATCTTACAGGTTGTCGCAGTCTACATTATAGTGTTGAAAAGCATAAGAGGATTCGTCCATGACGAGCACCGATGACTTCGTACATGAAAAATGGGAGGACACAATAAGAACTCGAAAAATTATTCTGCTCTCCATGATGCTTACTTATACGATAAATATGCAGATTGGTCAAATTCTTTAATAT
>JBAXCC010000288.1:0-5172 GCA_037141675.1 bacterium
TCTTGCCAAGCTCGATGCAGACCGTGGTCAGCGCATCGACAAAATCCTGCCATTGCGGATGCTGCTCCGTTAATGTCGCATTTCCTGCCACACCGCTGGCAAAGACCATCACCGTGTCGTTGGTGCTCATGTCGCCATCCACCACCACCCGGTTAAAGCTCTTATTCGTAGCAAGGCGCAACGCCCTATCCAGCGCTTTGGCTTCCACTGCGGCATCAGTCGTCAGAAAGCCCAGCATGGTCGCCATATTCGGCTCGATCATGCCCGAACCCTTGCACATGCCGCCAATAGCCACGCCCTTGCCGTCAATATCAAGCTTGAGCGCATATTGCTTGTCAACCGTATCCGTGGTCATAATGGCACACGCCGCGTCATGACCGCCTATCGCGCTCAAGGCGCTTGCTGCAAGATTGACTCCAGTTGCGATGCGCTCCATGGGCAGGTTCACGCCGATGACACCCGTCGAACAGACCAGGACCAGCTTTTCGTCTATGCCCAGTGCCTCAGCAGCCAGCCGGGCCATCTCCCGCGCATTTTTGAGACCTGTTTCGCCGGTGCATGCATTTGCGCAGCCGCTGTTGACAACAACGGCCTGCGCCTTGCCTGAAATTGTGCGCTCGCGGTCAACCTGAACAGGTGCTGCGGCGACCTTGTTCGTTGTGTAAAGAGCAGCGACCGTCGCGGGCTTATCCGCGACAACCATCGCCATATCGCGACGGTTCTTGTATTTAATGCCGGCCTCGATGCCGCAGGCTTTAAAACCCTTTGCAGCCGTGACACCGCCATCGATAAACTCAAACGTTTTCATAAAATCAACGCTACCAGACAGATAGCACAACATTTCAGAAACCTTCCGATTTCTGTAAAATCCTAATAAGCCATAAGTTTTGAATCTTATAGTATTGACTATTTCAGGGAGAAAGTCGATTAAAAATAGCCTTTGCCCGACATTTTTTACGCATCTAGCCTTTGGGGCGCTTGGACATCCTGTCCGCGACAAGGCCCTTTGGTGCGTCGCAGTCATCTTTATAGATGATCGGGTGAAAAGACTCAGAAGAAGACAGCCGTAACTAGCCCAACAGTTGCGATGGATAAACCCCAGTGTTCACGAGTTTCTGGATGGCTTCCACCACCCTGGGTTTGTCTTCCCGGTAGGTCACACCAAACCAGGAACTTTCGGTCGGAAGCACGACGACATCCGCCTGACCCTCTTTTACCAATTCGTCAACCACAAACGGTATGTACCATTCGGCCTTGCTGTTCTGGGCATTCATTTCCAACCATTGGGGAAATCGTTCAGCCAACGCGTCAAAGAGTTGCGGTGTAAAGCCCCACATGTTCATTGATACGCGTTCCTGCCCGGTCAGCTTCACAGGCTCATCGAATTTCTCCTGATTCTCAACCCCACCTGGCACACGCACCACTTTGGTCATTTCGGTCACCGTTTCCAGCAGCCCGTTTTTTCTGATCTTGCACACGCCCCTCGCCACGGAACCATTCTCGGAGAGTGTCTGCTCAAGCAAATAACCCACCATAGCAAAATGCGAGCCGGAGGAGGCTTCCTCACGGCTTAAAAACTCAGCCAGCGTACGGAATGCATCCTGCCCGTAGAAATCATCCGCATTTATAGCAGCGAATGGCGCCTTCACCACATCACGCGCCGCATAGATGGCATGCGCCGTACCCCAAGGCTTTGAGCGGTCACTTGGGACGGAATAGCCAATCGGCAAGTCATCAATGGACTGATAGGCATAATCAACATCAACAAGATTCCTATATTTTGCACCAATCGTATGCTTAAAGATTTCTTCAAAATCGCTTCGGATAACAAACACCACGCGAGTAAATCCAGCCCTTACTGCATCGAAAATCGAATAGTCCATGATTGTCTCACCCGACGGCCCCACAGGGTCAACCTGCTTAAGCCCGCCATAACGACTTCCCATCCCTGCAGCAAGAATCACTAATGTTGGTTTCATTTACGCTTCCTTTTCTTCACGCATTTTTCCTATTGTTTCCCTATTTCTTTCACGGAGGCAATCTGCTACACTATCGCCCCATGATTGCGTTCCTCAAGAAACAGATCGCCCATGATGCCCATCCATTCGTCCAGTTCATCAAGTATGGAATTGTCGGTGGAATGGCCACAGGTGTTCACATTGCCACATTCTTCCTTTTTGCCTGGCTTCTGTTTCCCTGTCTGACGGCTAACGATATCACGGTTAAACTGTTTGGCATGACTGTCCAGCCAATGACCGAATCCCTCCGCGCATGGAACGCCCTCATCTGCAACATCGTCGGATTCTGTGTCTCCAACGTTTTTTGCTATATCCTAAACCGTCTCTTCGTCTTCAAGCCAGGAAAACATCCAATCTTCGTCGAGTTTCTCCTCTTCTTCGGCGTGTCAGGAATCAGTCTTGCCGTTGCCGCGGGCGTACAGACCATCCTCATTCGCTACTTGTCGATCCAGACCACATACGCCTTCGGGGCAAATATTTTCTGCGCACTCTTGATCAACTATGCGACACGCAAGTTCATCATTTTTAAAGGCTAGTTACCAAACTGGAAACGGTTAAGCGTTGCATACACTGCGCCTTTGGGCGTTGGCCTGCTTTCATACAACATCAAGCCTGTGACTGGCCACGAGCCGAAGTTTACGCACTCGTCCTCCTCCATAGCTTCAACCAACGGATGATTCCGTGCGCGTTCCAGGCATCGTCCTAATGTGATGTGCGGACGGAACTCATCTTCCTCAATCTTAAAACCAAACCGATTAAGCTCAGTCGCTATCGCCTCGTGTAATGCACCGAGCTCGGGTATCGGGTCTACGCCTGCCCAAATCACTTTGGGGTTACGCTTGGTTCCGAAGAATCCCAACCCATACGCACGACACGTAAACGGGGCCGCCGTTGAGCAAATACGTGCCACTGCGGTAGACACATGAGGTAAAATAGCGGGTGACGTTTCCCCTAGGAAGGCAAGGGTGAAATGGAATTGGGTGGCCGTACCCCAGGACACGTCAACCGCAAGAGGGGTCAGCCGCTTGACCGCCGCTTGCAACTTCGCCTTGACCGCATCAGGAATCGCTATTGCAATAAAACTTCTCATAAAACTCGTTTACCGCACACGTGAGCCACGACATCTGCAGCAGGTGAGGCTTGGGCAAGATCTGTAAATGATTCAATCACTGCGTCTGGCGTGTGTTGCTTCAGCACATCAGCAGGATAGGATGTTGTAATGGCAATCACGGACATCCCGGCAGCTTTTCCGGACTGGATACCCGCAATCGCATCTTCGAACACAATGCACTTCTCCGGCGGCACGCCAAGTAGTTCAGCCGCCTTGAGATAGATAGCCGGATCAGGCTTACTTTTTTTAACCTGCGTAGCGTCGACCACCACTTCAAAATACTTACGGATGTCCAGTCCGTCCAGAGTAAAACGAATATTATCGGGCGGCGCGGATGTAGCCACGCCCATCTTGATGCCAGCGGCCTGAGCAGCTTTCAGCAAATCAAGAAGTCCGTCAGGATGGGCCAAGTGTGCCCGGCAAATATTCCGATATACTTCTTCTTTGTCAACAACTGAATGTTCGACCTCTTCATCCGTTGGCTCGCGGTTAAAAACGAAACGCATATAGTCGCGATTATTCCACCCCAACCTAGACCGAACATCTTCCTCCGTGATCTCTCGACCAAACTTTCGCGCGTAGACGATCCACGCTTCAATGTGAAAATCGCTGTTGGCGAATAAAACGCCATCCATATCAAAAATAAATGCATTCATGTGCGCGTATTTTATCAGAAGTATCCTAAAATACAAGGAGATCAAATAGATTTGATCGGAGCTTGTCTTTTCGATACCCCTTTGATAACGTATTTTAAAATTGTGCAGGCAACGTGTCTTGCTTTTGGTAAAAAAATCGAATAAAGGAGTTCCTATGATTGAATCGCTTGCAATTGTTGCTGGCGTAGGTGAGTACCCTGTACTCATGGCCCAAGGGGCGCGAGCAGCTGGTGTCAAAAAAATAACAGCGATTGCCATTCGCGGGGCAGCCGAACGCAGATTGAAAGCCTTTGTTGATGAATGGGTGCCCGTCGGAATCGGCGAGCTCGAAACAGTTCGAAACTGGTGCGCCGCGCACAACACATATGCGCTTGAGTTTGGCGGAGGCATTTCGCCCTCAGCATTGTTTACAACAAAATTTGATGCCCTCAGCCGAAAACTCTTGGCCGAGTTGCCCATTAAAAACTCCCATACCATTTTCGGGAAGCTGTGCGATGTTCTGGAAGAAACAGGCGTGAAAGTCCTCCCGGCATCCTGCTTCATGGAAGCAGCCATCCCGGGAGCAGGCCTCATCACGAAACGCGCACCGGACGCACGCGAGCAGATTGACGTTGAACTTGCAGAAAAGATTTCTCTGGTGATTTCTTCTGTGGAAATCGGACAAGTCGTGGTCGTCAAGGACGGCGCGATATGCGCCGTTGAAGCACTGGAAGGCACAAATACCACCATCAAACGCGGCACAAAGGTCGGCGGCAAGGGGTGTGTCGTCTTCAAGGGAGCCAAAGAAGGTCATGATATGCGATTTGACATCCCTGCATTCGGGATGAAGACCCTTAAGTTCCTGCGAAAGACAGGCGTTTCGGTCTTTGCCTTCCAGGCGAACCGCATGATCTTCCTTGAACAGGAGCCCGTGCGCCACTACGCAGAAAAGTGGGGCATTTCGATCGTGTCTGTACCTTGTAAGCTGGCGCCGTGTCCAACGAGGCCATAAATCAAGGCAACAAAAAAAAGGCGAGGGCAACAGCCCTCGCCTTTTTTGTATCTTTTGCCTCAGCCTAAACCATTATTTTCGAACATTGCAAAAATTGTGATAGACCTCTCCCTTTGCAAAAAGCTCCGCATGATTTCCTCTTTCAATGATTTTACCCTGATCCATGACCAAAATCAGATCAGCATGTTGGATTGTGCTCAGGCGGTGCGCGATGACAAAAACCGTCCGATTTTCCATCAGATGCGTAATCGCCACCTGCACTTGTTGCTCTGTAACTGTATCCAGCGCGCTGGTTGCTTCGTCAAGAATTAGAATCGGCGGATTCTTATCGATGACCCGTGGAATCGCCACACGTTGACGCTCTCCTCCGCTTAACACAAATCCTTTATCCCCTAC
>JBAXCC010000289.1:0-5116 GCA_037141675.1 bacterium
GGGTAACTTTTAGCTAAGGATTTCGCGGATTGATGCGGATTGAGAAATTGACTTTTCTTGTTTTTCCGAGTAGTCCGTGTGCGGAAAAACAAATCCTGATAATCCTGTAAATCCTGTCAAAAAAAAGGAAATCCCCGCCACGTAATCGCAGGATGCGACGGGACTATCTCTCTTTTCCAATTTCGAGAGAGGGGACGACATCGAGCAGAAAGGCGGCATCGCCTGTGACACCAAACCCCATGCCGGCAAGGCCGGCAATCATGGCTGCGTTGTCTCCGCAGTCTTTGGGTTCTGCTAACAGGAGGCGGACATTACTTGCTGCAGCAAGCTCAGTTAAACGTTCACGTAAACGGCGATTGAGGGAGACCCCGCCGCCAACAGCCAACGAGCGATAGTTGCCTTTGCTCAGGGCGTAAGCACAGCGGTCAACCAAGGCCCCGACAATGGCTTCTTGATAGGAGGCCGCAATCTCTGGAACATCTTCAGGCATGGCAGGGTTTGCTTTCAAATGGTACATTAGGGCGGTCTTGAGTCCGCTGAAACTCACGCACATCTCCGCTTGCATGGACCCCAGTGACGGATTTCCCGCACGCGGACGTCCCTTTGGAAAGGCAATCGAGTTCAGTGATTTCGCCTGCTTAGTGGCCTTGTCAATTACCGGCCCGCCCGGGTAACCTAACCCTAAAAGTTTGGCTGCCTTGTCAAAGGCTTCACCAGCGGCATCGTCAAGGGTCTGCCCGATCACCTGATACTGGCCTGGTGCAGGAATATCGATCCAGCACGTGTGCCCACCGGAAACAACCAAGGCTAACATGGGACAAGTATCAAGTGGATCGGGTGCATCGGCTTTGAGAAATACAGAGTGGATATGCGCCTCTAGATGGTTGATGCCGATCAGAGGTTTGCCAAGCTTCATGGCGAGTCCCTTGGCTGCTGACAGCCCAACAATCAGCGAACTGGCAAGGCCTGGGCCATACGTGACGGCAATGGCATCGAGTTGGTCATACGAGACATTCGCCTTCGTCATAGCCTCTTCAATGATGCCGGAAATTTTTTCAAGGTGACTGCGCGATGCGATTTCAGGCACCACGCCGCCGTACGCCTGATGCAGCGGGATCTGGCTATACACGACAGAGGAGAGTACTGTACGTGCGTCTTTTACAACGGCAGCGGCTGTTTCATCACAAGAGGTTTCAATTCCGAGTACGAGCATGATTCTCTTTCCTAGTTGCCGACTTTTAGGCAGTATAACCGGGTGCTGTCACGTACGAATAGTCTGTCTTGGACGAGCACCAAAGGACCCCATGCATCACGTCCTTTGCCCCCCATGAGCGCATAACGTGCCAGACGTTGGTATCCGCCTTTGTTGATGCGAGCCAGTGTCAGTGTGCCTGTGTCGTTGAGCAGAACCATCAAGCCGTCTGAAGTTGCTAAAAAAGGGCCAAGGCCGAACAGGTCATCCTTCCCGCTTGTCCAGAGGCGCTCGCCCTCCGGGGTCATGCAGGCGAGTTGTTGACGGTCACTGCCGCCGTCACTCGGGAGGACGGAATAGAGGAGTCCGTCTAGCAGAATCGGGGTTTGCTGTTCACAGGCAAAAACTTTTTTGTCCTTCTTGTAGAGCAACTCCGCTTTCCATGTCTGGGTGGCATCCTTTGAAATGCGGAACATCGCGCTTCCTGATCCATAGCCGGCGGTCATGAATAAGCGTCCGTCAGAAAACGGAACAGGGGTCGGAGCAACAACACTGGGTGTAAAGGCCGTTGTCTTCCAGAGTAACGTGCCGCGTTTTTCGCCGTCAGCGGCGACTCCAATGATTCCGCCAAGCGCTGCATAGACATATTGCCGCACCCCATCTACGGTCATCATGATGATCGAAGAGTGTGACATTTCTAATCCGCCAGGCGCAGGCGTTTCAAAGACTGTCTTTCCCGAGACAATGTCAATACCCGTCAGCACCACGTTCGTCCCTGCCGGTGCAAGAACAGCCATGCCGTTGTCTATCAGAGGGCATTGGCCAGTGTACCACAACGGGACTTTTGTGCCATAGCGTGCGCCCATGTCAAATCCCCAACGATAGGCACCATTGGAGGCGACAAGCGAAATAACATGGCACTGGGGGCCTATGGAGACGACTGACGTGGAGTCTGTCGCTACGACGGTTCGTGAGATGCCATGATTGCGCTTGGTCTTAACACGATAAAGGTGTTCCCAGCGCAGTGCACCCGTATCGGCGTTCAGACATTTTAAAATATCTCCGCTGCGAGCCTCGTCATAGTCCAAGAGGTATGCGCATCCATTTGCAATGGCTGGCATGGCATGTCCATCCCCGATTTCGACTTGCCAGATAATCTTAGGGCCAGATTCCGGCCAGGTGGTTAATAGATTTTTACTGTCGGATACGATGTTGTCGTGAGCGTTACCTCTGAAGCCACGCCATGATCCGGCCAGCTTGCCAGCAGGAACTTCGGGGAAAGTTTTAAAACACCCTGTGAGGTCCACGGCGCGTGCTGCGGCGGCAGCCTTTGCTTCTGCTTGTGAGCCTAATGACTCTGCAACGCGCTCAACCAGTGAAACTGGCTCGCTATGCAACCAGACATAAAGCACACTGCCCGCGAAGAGTGTCGCAAGTAATGTGGCTAACGATGGAAGAATGCGTTGGTTCATATTAGACAGATGTCCGTGATGGAATTCCAAGTACGGATTCCATTTGTTCAATGAGCAGCGGAATGAGCTGTTTTTTGCGTGAGAGAATATCGCGGCAGACAAACACACCTTCGCTTATGCGAGGGAATGCAATCTTGCGGATGAATTCGGGATCGCCGTCGATGATTAAAATAGAGTTTAGAGCTGTAAGGTCTGTAATCATGAGTGCAGCAAAGTAATAGCCATTGCGTGAACACGCGATATGCAGTTCGCTGAGCAGTTCGGCCTTGCGTTCGACGAGTTCGTCTGTGCTGTTTACCTCGACTTGGCTGACGCGAAATTGTTTGCTGCAGGCGGTATAGGGCTTGGCATCCATGGAGAGGATTTCCTGGGCAGGTACATTCGTGAGTTGCTGTGCGGAATCGAATATCTCACGTCCGAAGCGTTCGATGTCCAAGTCGACCAGTCCGGAAAGGTATTCGGCCATTTCACGGTCAGTATCGGTCGTTGTAGCTGAGTGGAGCATCAGCGTATCGGTCAGAATGCCTGCTAGCAGCAATGCCGCAATGCCAGGCGTCAACACGGCTTTCTGCTCGACATACATGCCCGCGACGATTGTCGAGGTTGCGCCGACGACACGGTTGATGAAGGTGATCGGATAGCGCGTCGAGAAGTTGCCCAGCCTGTGATGGTCGATGATCTCCAGGATGCGATAATTGTCCATGCCTTCCACGGCCTGACCCAGTTCGTTATGGTCAACCATGATGATATCAATATTGGGTTCCTTGATCAGCTCACTCTCCCCGAAGACACCCACGACAACATTGTTCTCATCGACGACGGGCAAGCAATGCGAGGATGAATTTGAGAGAGGGTCCCGAACGGTCCGCACGTAACTATCCACAGAAATAGGCTTTGTGTGCTCATCGGCCATAGTCCGGACAGGCGTTGAATAGAGAATCAGGAAGGCTGTTGAAGAGGTGTCAAACGGAGAGATCATGACTGTGACCTTCTTCTGTTCCGCCAGTTCGCGCAGTCCTTTTGCTAGGGGCATGCCGTTTGTGATAATGACTGCGCGTGCGCCGCTTTCAATGCTGAAACGCTGGACATCTTCGCGATCGCCGACCAAAACGAGCGCGTTGCTAGGAATTTCCGTCTCGAGGTGTTCCTTAAACGATTCGAATGAAGAGCCTGCGACAAGGATGCGCGTCTTGACAACTTCATCGCCACCGAAGGTCAGTAAGGGTTGCGCCTTCAGCATCTGCACGAGCAAGGGCATGCTCGTCGGGATGATGGCCTTGCGGTTTGGATTGATCTTCTTTGTGATGTTCCGTGCAAACGCATTGTAATGGAGCACAGCCTTGTATTTGCCCTGCTCATCTACAACTGGAAGGATATTTACATTTTCACGGTCCATGGTTTCCAGCGCATCCCACAACGTCGTCGATTCTGTGACAGTTACGGCAGGATGTGTGAGAAAATAGCCGACTTTAGGTACAAGGTCCGGGATGAACTCGGGTATGGGGATTTTGAACCGCTCCAGGATGTATTCGGTCTGAGGCGTCAGCTTGCCTGCGCGTGCCGGATAGCATGCGCTGAGGCCCTTCTGGCGCTTGAGTTCAGCATATGCAATCGCGGAAACAATAGAATCCGTATCTGGATTGCGATGCCCAATGACGTAGGTTTTTCGTTGAACCATAATAATGTTTTTAGGAGAGCATGACCTGTCCGCCGGTGACAGGAATTGCCTGTCCGGTTTCATACGCCTGTTCCATGAGATAATAGATGGCCTTCATCACGTCCGGTGTTGTGCATCCTCTGCGCATCGGCACCTTTGATTCATAGAAGTGTTTGACATCCTCAAAAGTCTTTGCGCCAGGGACTTTTCCGCTGTCAAGATATTGACGGAACAAGCCCTTTTCCGGATCAGCCCAGAGTGGGCCGTCATAAAAGTTGCCCGGACAGATGGAGTTGACCTTGACGCCGTCTTCAACCAATTCCATGGCGAAGCTCTGGGTGAGGCCGATTCCGCCGAACTTGGAACCTGCATAGGCGCCGTTCTTGTTCGACCCGACGAGACCGGATTTGCTGTTGATCTGGATGATGTCAAACCATACATCAGGGACTACTTGATGCTGCACGGCGAAGATTGGGGCAACAGCCTGTACGCACAGGAAATACCCTTTATAATTGACGTTGGTTACGAAATCAAGATCCTTGACTTTGAGATCCTTCACGCTACCAGCGCGCAAAACGCCTGCATTTGCCACAAACAGATCAACGCCGCCAAAGGTTGCAACAACCTGCTCCAAGCCTGCCTTAATGGATTCAAGGTCCGCGACGTTCATGCTGACCCCAAAGGCCGCAGGGCGTCCGCATGAGGCATTAATCTTTTCCGATGCTGTCTTCACGCCGTCAGCATTAATGTCCGCGAGTGCAACATAAGCACCTTGTTGTGCGAGGGCGGTTGCAA
>JBAXCC010000290.1:0-5097 GCA_037141675.1 bacterium
TCGCCTTCCGCGGACTCAAGCTGCCCAAGGGCGAGCAACTGGAAGAGATGGGCAAAGTCGAAGAGCGTATGCTCTCCATTGAATTCTTCTGGAGCGCCTGGCTCCACCTGTTCGACACCTTCCTCGATATCCGCATGGATTATAAGCAATGGCAGAAGACCCTCGATAAGATGCGTGACTGGATTGGCGCACTCTCGAATAAATAAGGGCTCTTCAAACATTTTAGTGGGTAAGAGGATGGATACCCCCTCCGGACCGCCCGAGGCCATTGGCGGCCTCCGGTGTCACGACGACCTCGCTCCGCGTCCGGGCGTGTCCTGCGATGTCACGCGAGCCACGCCTCTGCCGCGCCCGCTCCTCCGTCTTGATACCGTTCATCGGCTAGCCGGCTCCTTTCTTTTGAGCCGGGCTGTTCGGCTACTTACCTTCGGATAAAGTTCCCGAACGGTAACTTCCCTGTTGACTTCTTTCGGAAATTATGAAATATTACCGTACGGTAACACATGAAAATCAAGACACCCGAACACTTAGGCTCTGAAATCAGGACACGTCGGAAATCGATGAAGATCACTCAAAAGGATCTTGCGATGACGTGTGACACGGGCATCCGTTTCATCATCGATTTGGAAAAGGGGAAGCCGACATGCCAACTCAATAAGACGCTGCAGGTGTTGCACGCGCTTGGAATGACTGTCGATGTCGCATCCCAGACGGCAGGGGGCCACTCATGAAACGATTAGTGGTTTATCTGAATAACAACCCTGTAGGGGAACTGGCACAGAATGCCGGCGGCTTGATGCAATTCACCTATAGCCCTGAATGGCTTGCGCGAAAGGACAGCATGCCGCTGTCCAGGTCACTTCCGTTAGAGAACGTCACGTTCAAAGGGAAGCGGGCCCGCTCTTTTTTTGCCGGTATTCTTCCTGAGGAGGGGCCCCGTCGACGGATTGCGGAAGTGCTTGGCATTAGCAACCAGAATGATTTCGCGATGCTGGAACGTATCGGCGGCGAATGCGCTGGCGCCGTATGCCTCCTTCCCGAGGGTATGCCGCCCCCTGCATTGAATGAAAAATTGCTGCGTGAACTCAATGCAGTCGAACTCGGAAAAATTATTTCCGAGTTGCCTCGCCGCCCTCTGCTGGCAGGCGAAAGCGGCCTGCGATTGTCGCTTGCTGGGGCACAGGATAAGATAGCGGTCACCGTGCAGGGAGGGACCATTGCACTGCCGCTCGGCAATACACCCAGCACCCATATCATCAAGCCGGAACCTGACCGCTTCCCCGGTTTGGCTGTCACCGAATGGCTCTGCATGAAATTGGCACGGGCGACAGGGCTGAATGTCCCGGACACGTCACTCCTTCAGGTTGGCGATAAACCCTGCATTCTCGTTCAGCGCTATGATCGGTCAGTGACGGCTGACGGCTTTGTCCGGCGTACGCATCAAGAAGATTTTTGTCAGGCGCTTGGATATCCGCCCGAACATAAGTATCAGCAGGAAGGAGGGCCGCTTGTGCGCGACTGTATCGCTCTGTTGCGCGACTGGTCGAGCGTTCCCGCGCTGGACATTCCCGCGTTTTTGGACGGCCTGATCTTCAATATGCTCATTGGCAATGCAGATGCGCACGGAAAGAATTACTCCCTTCTCTATCAAGACGGAGAACGTCGCCTGGCACCTTTTTACGATCTCGTATGCACCTTGTCATGGCCTGAACTCTCGAAAACTCCCGCCATGAAAATAGGCCGTAGCGAATCCATTGAAACCATCACCGCTGTCCACTGGAAGAAAATGTCAGAGGAATCGAAGATAGGTTGGCCGATGGTGAGGGACCACATCCGTCAGATATCCCAGGCTGTCGCCGATAATATACGTCCGATAGAAGAGCAATGTGCATCGCAGAATCCATCCAAAACGTTAGAAGTGGCGGATATTATCCATAGCCGCGCAGAATCAATTCAACAAGGACTCTCACAGGCATAGCGCCACCGCTTTCCGCTTTGAATGGATACATTGTCTGTCCCCTTGTCTGAAACTTGAGCGTTAAGAGTTGGGCGTTGAGCGTTAAGCGTTCCAAACTTTTAACTCTCAACGTTTAACTTTTAACTCTTAATTTAAGAAGTTACTCCTTCGCTTGTTCCCGCATGGCGGGCTGCGGGCTTATCACTTTTTTGCCCACGGAACACACCCGCCTTCGCGAATACGGCTACGGTGGGCAGGCGGAAAAAAACGGAAAATTCAATGTTCGACCTGTCCGCCGTCCTGTCTTTAGCGAAGGTGGCCATGATGCCAAGTTTCAAGTATCAAGTTTCGAGTTTCAATCTCGAAATTTAGCAATTTAGAACTTTAGCACTTCTCCAAACACTCTCATTGTTGCTTATAGATTGGGGACAGACGGGGGAAGTGGATATTCAAATGGCACGATGTGGAGTTTTTCAAACAGTTTCAAGATGTCTTGAATGGTTGTCCATGCTTCGGCAAATGTGATGTCCTTGGGAAGGGTTGGATCGGACTCGTAACGTTGCCGAGTCGTATCCAAGTTCTCGGCAAATGTTTGGATGCCGATGCAATCTATAAAGCGAGATCCGCATGCCAATCTAAACTCATGACCGGCCGTCTTCCAGAATGCGTTGTCCTTCACTTCGCGGGCACGACGGATACGGGCCAAGTCGTATAAGTCCTTCACGCGAACAGCATCACTTCTACGCTTGATTTTCGTGATGTAAGCAGGTAGCGAGCTGAGAAAAGCGCGCATCTTCTCACCCGCAAGCCGTTCCAATGTATAAGCGTGGACGGTCAATCCGTTTGGAAGCTCTAGGTCTGATACAGCACCTAGCCCTAATGTCTCTGGAGAGGCAATGTCAATCTCGGCATTTGGCGGTGACTTTATCGCTGGCCGGTCAGCGTCAGCCATGTTGATCTTAACTTTATAGCCGTCCCAGTTAAAGGGGTGGGGGTCGTTTGGCGGGTTCACTTCAACAGTGACGAAGTTTAATTTGAAATGAGCAGGATCTTGCCGGGAGATCTGCTTTCTGAGTGCAACTTCACTTTGCTTTTTAAGGAACGTAAGACGATCCGCTTTCAGCGGGTACTTATCTGCACATTGGACGTTCAGATTCGAGTCGAGATCAAAAGATTGCCGCATAGGCTTATCCCCCAGCCTCATATTCAGAATGCGGGCCCCTTTAAACACAAGAACGGACCTGAGGGGCTCGTGTCTGGAGAAAGCTTCTAGCGCAAACTCCAGCACTTTATTCTTCCACTGGTTTTGTTCTGTCTTGTTCATGTGTAAACACCCCATGTGTCATCCAGCGATTTTGAGGGAACATCTGGAAGTAAGGGGATTGTCGGCATCTGCCCCTTCTTTACTTTTGCCTTGGCATCATTCAGGAGCTTGCATAACTTGGGGTCGACTGGCGAGTAGTTGTTATTCTCCAACATATATCCGACTCTCCGCGTAAGGTCCGTCCGTCCGATTTTCTTCAAATACTCCAATACACGTGTCTCGTCGAGCAGGGGCAAGCCCCGCTCCCACGCCTCAAAGACCACGGACGAACCTCCGCAGCTCCAAGGTTTGTGAAGGGTATCGAGCAGCGTCTGCTCCAGGGTCGTCATGCGCACCTGACATGTGGGAGAAAGGTGAACAGTCTGTATGCCCGGAATCAACCGCGGATCACGATAGGTCACATAGTAGGGGACCCCCTCGTAATTAAACAGCAGTGTGCCCAGATAGGGGGTGCGGTTGGACGTTGCTGCTTGCTCGGACGCAGACTGGCGTTGGGTTGCACCTTTCTGCTCAGGAGTTTTTTTCAGGGATGCTATGTGGTGATGAGGCGTCTCTTGAGTGGTCAGCTCATGATACTCGAGTGCTGTGAAATAGCAGATGACAGAACGCTCGAAAGAGACTTGTGTCGTCTGCAAGAGTTCGACAGGTGAGATCGGGGGCATGGAGCCAAGCTCCAGATAGTAGACGACATGCGGCATCCTGCTTGCTGGATGGTCGTCAAGTTTCAGCATCTGCGCGAGTTTACTGTCGACAAGCATTTGCAATAGCTTGACCCCGGATAACGTGGGCGATGCTTTGATAGTCTTTCGGACGTCAACAAGCATACGTTTCAAGCGCGGCTCGGATAGCCACTGGACATTCGGCAAATCGGCTGACGGTTTTTTCAGCCTCTCGCCTAACTCAGCTAAGATACGGGTCCACAGGTCTGTTTTGATAATTGCGTTCATACATTAATTGGCGTGGTACTCTCCTATAAGTTATTAATAACTTATAGGAGAGTACCACGCTGTGCAGCACCTTGCAAGTAGAAACGTCCACATCGTGACGGAAAGTGGGGAGGCACTTAACAGGAAGTAATATTTGTTGTTACACTGGGTGCCAGTTGCTTGCAACTGGCACCCAGTGTAACAACAGTTGAACAATTTGGCAAGTTTATTTTTAGTGAGATTCGGGTACTGTTTTATCCGATACGCTAAGCCTGTAAACTTGACAGTGTTCCGTGGCTGGCGTACATTTTGAAAAGGCTTGAGCTAGAATGGGTATGGTAATTCCTCCAATGAGCACATAATAAATGCTTTTCGGATAAGGAGTCTATTATGAGAATTCCTCTCAGGTTCACGATCACACGCCAAGAGTTGTACAATCTGGTTTGGTCTAAGCATTTTGGTGCGGCAGCGGAGGAACTTGGAATCACTAAGGTAGGCCTTGGTGGCCTCTGTTGCTGGAACAAAGTCCCTCGTCCGACATCTCTATATTGGCGCCACAAGGCTATTGGGAAGCCCGAGGAACCCACGCCTTTGCCAAACCCTGAAAAGAATCCCGATATAGAGATTCAACCGGGACTAATAGATGTAAGTGATCCCGTGCTTAGAAAAGAGGCTGCACAGGAGATGATCCGGATCGCGTCGGCAAAACTTTTTAAAGTAGGTACAGACCTAAGGGGTTGCCACCGACTTGTCTCCCGCTCACGCCAACTCCTTCTGAAATCGACATATTCAGAAAAGGGGATGGTTCAAGCGTTTGAAGGATGCCTTGAAATCAGAGTGTCGAAGGGGAACTTACGGAGAGCACTCTTGCTGATGGATGCGATCGTGAA
>JBAXCC010000291.1:0-5094 GCA_037141675.1 bacterium
AACCGAGGTTCTTCTGAATGATGTAGCTCATGGTCACGGCATCGCTGAGTTCGCCCTGCTTGAAGGTGTCGCCACGGCCGTCAATGCCCTGTGCGTTATCTTCGATGATAAAGAGTTTGTGCTTATCCGCAATCTTCTTAATGGCAGGCATATCCGCGCACTGGCCATACAGATGCACGGGGATGATGCATTTGGTCTTGGGCGTGATAGCTGCTTCGATGGCTACAGGACAAATATTTTTCGTCTTGGGGTCGCAGTCAACCAGAACCACTTTCGCACCCGCAATCCAGACAGCTTCCGCAGTAGCAAAAAAGGTGTTCGCATGTGTGATCACTTCGTCCCCCGGGCCCACACCCAGCGCCATCAGACACAACCAGATTGCATCCGTACCATTACCAACACCGATCGCATACTTAGATCCGAAATACGCTTTGGCCTGTTCCTCGAATCGTGCAAGCACTGGCCCACCTACATAATTGCCGCTCATCAGAACTTCCTGCATGTTTGCATCGATCTCGCCCTTAATGTTCTGATACTGCCTTACATGACCGTAGAATCCAACTTTCATTGTTTTCCTCTTACTTTCTTTGTGTTTTGTGAGTGTGTCGACTCTTACATCGTTTGTGTTCATTCAAGAACAGCTTGTATAGTAGCACAAATCAATCAGCATCCATGGTGTTATCCAGAAGCGCCCTTGAACTCTTGAAAGGCTAATATTATGCTAGAGAGGTTAAAAATAGTCAAGTCGCTATTTCCATATTTCATTCGATTTCGCTTCTATTTTGCCATCACCTTTGGGGCAAGATACTTAAGCGCCGGATAAAGGGTGCGATAACGATCATACAGTTCCCGATAAGCAGTCACATTTGCCTGGTTGGGTTCATAAGCCACCCCGCGCCGATAGACTTGATCAAAGGCATCTTTTTCGTTGTCATAGATTCCTGTGCCCAGACCAGCCAGGATTGCGGCCCCAAGCGGCACAGATTCTTCGATTTCAGGCACCTCCACTACGACCCCTGCCACATCGGCTTTAATTTGCATCCAAAGTTTATTCTTGGTCGGGCCACCAATCGCGACAATCCGGTCGCACCAAATGCCCATGGAGTCTTCAAAGGACCGCACAATCTCAAGGAACTGGTAGTTCAGGCCCTCAATCATCGAACGGAAGAGATCCCCCCTGCTCGTAATCGCCCGCATGCCGACAAAGGCGCCTGAGGAATTTGGATCAAGCACCGGACAGTAGCTCCCTGACATGTGCGGCAGGAAGAGAACGCCATTGCTGCCCACGGGCGACTGACTACCTAACTGGACCAATGCGTCCCACTCTGCCTTTGCCCCATCCGCAGCGCGTCCCGCACCGATCTCGCGTTTAAACCATTCCGCCATGTCCGCCGCGACAGTCGCGCCCATGACCGTATATCGGTTGCGCGCCACATGCGAGTCCACCAATACGCCCATGCGTTGCACCTGAGGCGTCAGCACAGGCTCGGTTATCGCCGTCACAACCATCTCCCACGTCCCCATCACGTCCAGAAGCACCCCAGGATCAAACGCGCCTGTCGGCAGACAGCCGCAACAGAAGTCATGCCCGCCCAGTACAACAGGCGTCCCAACCTTCAAGCCTGTCGCGTCAGAGGCCTTTGCATGGACCCTGCCCAGCAGGGTTCCAGCCTGCCTCGGGTCACAAAGCAATCCCTTGTCAATATTCGCGCGCTTGATGAAATCATCATTCCACGTGTGCGTCCGCTGATCAAAGAGGAGCGTAGAGGATGCCATTGTGTAATCGGTTGCAACTTCGCCGCAGAGCATAAAGTTGACATAATCTTCTATCAGCAACCATTTCCAGGTCTTGTCTAAAATGGCTGGTTCGTTTTCGCGCATCCATAATAAGCGTAAAGCTGTGTTAAAGACCCATAGCTGGTTTCCTCCGCGCGAGAACTGTTCGTCCGCGCCAATGTTCTTTGCCCACCACGCATGCTGAGGTTCGGTTCGCGGACAATGCCAGCTGATAAACGGATAGAGAGCATCCCCAGCCTTATCAATGGGCACGCCGTCCATGCCCATGCCGGTCACGCTGACCCCTGCAATTTCGTAGCCCGGGGCCTGCGCCAGGACGCCCTTGACACATGCGGCTATTCCTGACCAGATCTGGTGCGGTTGCCACACTGCCCATTCCGGATGCGCCGCATCGGGGTGCTCGCAAATTGTCGGCGTCTCGCGCTTGGCAATCAGCCGCCCCTGCAAATCAAAGAGCACAGCCTTCAGATTGGTCGAGCCTACATCTATCCCCAGCAGTCCCTTCATAATGTACTCCTTACTAGTGTGTGCGCGAGGTGAAAAAGATGCTATTTCTTCTTTGCTGCAGCCTTCTTCGGTTCTGCCTTTTCTGGGGCTTTTCCAAAAAACGGGACCTCATGACCTGCCGAAGTGGATAGATTCTTGCGCAGGAGATCCTCTGCTTTATCTGCATTTGCATCATTTTCACGATCCTCTTTGACCTCTTTTTGCTCGCGTGCAATCGACGCAGCGTTGCTACTTCGTCCCCGACTGGATTTCGTCGGCTTCTTTTTCAGAATGCTCTCCTCCTCCGCCTTTTTTCTGGAAATCGCGCGCTCTTTCTGGTCCTCCCATTTACTCAGGACCTTGTCAGCCTCTTCACGTTTGCTCGTCGTTGTGATAACCCTCATGGACCGTTCCTTAATGCGACTGCTCGGAAAAACAGTCCCCTTATACATCGTATTCCATTGAACTTTTGTGAGTTCGAGAGCCTTCGTAAAAGCCTTGTCTTCCGCCCTCAGCTCCAAATCCAGTTTTTTCTTCTCTTCATCCGTGCAGATCTGGTATGACGCATTGCCGCGCAGGTCGGTGAGTTCAACGACCGAGACAAACTCCGCCTGGAGTTTGGCAGGTGAACAGAGAAGCAGAATTGAGGCGAGGATACAGGTCTTTGACAAGTTCATGAGTAATACGTCCTTTCCGTAATAACAGTTATTATATTACTTTATTTTCGCCCATAGTCAATCGATATAAAGTGAACCTCGAAAGTGAAACTTGATCAGCCTGATTGCCCCGATCCACCTGATCTTAAAATATTATCCCGAACACCCACCCAACGACCGTCGCCAAGAGAATCACCAGCGACACGAACGCAATTGTCTTCTTGGGACCCAGTACACTGTTGATGACAAGCATGCTCGGCAGGCTGAGGGCCGGCCCAGCCAGCAACAGTGCCAGCGCCGGGCCTTTGCCCATGCCAGCACCCATCAGTCCCTGGATGATCGGCACCTCGGTCAGCGTCGCAAAATACATGAACGCCCCTGCGAATGAGGCCACAAAGTTCGCCTGCAGCGAGTTGCCGCCAACTGATTTAGAAACCCACTCGGACGGGATCATCCCCTCCTGGCCTACTCGGCCCAACAGGAATCCCGACGCCACCACGCCGATCAGCAAGAGTGGCAGAATCTGTTTCGCGAAGGTCCATGACGACTCAAACCAGGCATTGCCTTCTCCTTTGTCTGTCGCTGTGACCCACGCTAACCCCAGCGAACCGATCGTGAAGGCGGCCAACGGGTTGCCCCTTGTACCCAGCGCCGTCAGTACAGTCACGGCCGCCACAAAGCCGACCTTCCATAAGCGGATCTTAAACCACGCCACCAACATCACTCCGAGCCCCGTCGCACAGAGCGAAGTCAATATCCATTTGATCTGGAATAATGTCGCCCACACACCCTCAGAATTCTGAGGCTTGCCGAAATTTGCGAACACAAGTATCAGAACCATTGAAGCAAAGTAGAGCGAAGTCTGCCACAGCGGTCGAACGCCCTTCTCATCAGGCATCTGCATCGCAACGGCCGCCTTCTCTGCCTCTTCTTTACGGAACAACACATGCATCGCATAGCCGATCACTACGCTGAAGACTACAGCTCCCACTGAACGTGCAATACCCAGTTCCATGCCCAAAATCCGGGCTGTCATAATCATGGCCAAGACATTGATCGCCGGTCCCGAATAGAGGAACGCACAGGCTGGTCCCAACCCAGCGCCCATACGATAGATGCCTGTAAAGAGCGGAAGAATCGTGCAGGAACAGACAGCCAATATACTGCCCGAGACAGCAGCCACCCCATAAGCCAGGACTTTATTGGCCTTAGGACCGAGATACTTCATCACCGCGGTCTGACTGACGAAGACCCCGATTGCTCCTGCAATAAAGAATGCCGGAACTAAACAGAGCAACACATGTTCTTGCGCGTACCATTTCACCAGATATGCCGCTTCAAGCACCGCATGATCAAATCGTCCAGTTCCCACGGGTAACGTGTAACACATCAGAAAACCAACAATTACGCCCAGCAACCATTTCCATTCTGTTTTCCAGTTCATTTGATTTCCTTCTCAAGCCTGTTATCAAGGCAATCCAATAGGCCTGCAATGCATGGACATGCCAAGGTGTAATAAACAGACTTACCCCGTTTGTCATCCACTAAGATACGCGCCTGCTTTAAAATGGAGAGGTGCTGCGAAATCGTTGAAAAGTCAACCTTTGCTTCATCCACAAATTCACAGACGCACTGTTCTTTACCGTCTGCCAATTGTCGGACGATCCAGAGCCGGGTCGGATGTCCTAATGCCTTAAAAAATGCCGCATGGCTGCTGTGTTCAGCACGCTTAAATGGTTTCACGCCCACCTCCTTTATGTTTTGTCATTTGGCAATATGCCAAAATGATATTGGGTTGTCAACTCATCCGCCAAAAAAATACGTGTGCCGCATGGTATTACTTAACTAAATAAATCACTTTTTACAATATTTTATCGCCGAGCATATTCAACCAATACGCAACTAAAACAATTTAAAAAGCCTTTTACTAAACATACATAAAGATTGAAGTAATAACATATTTACAAGTTTTCGTCATTTTGGCATACTTTTAAACACAACGAGTAATCGATGATATTATGGTCCTGTTCAAGTAAACGTGGCATTAACCTTTATTCACGTCCTCAAAGACAGGGCAAAGGTCGAAGACCCCCTCCCTATCGTATTCTGTCAATAGAGAAGGACACCGAAAACCGGATTAATTGCATACCGCTTC
>JBAXCC010000292.1:0-5074 GCA_037141675.1 bacterium
GAGCCGCTAAGAGGCCGCACGGGGGCAAGATGCATGAGCGGTCGCGTGATAGGCGGGGATCGCGAGACATCGAAGGCGAGGAATGCGGGGGCGTGCCTCTGAACGGTATTGATGTATCCATCGCCCGTTCCAGAGGCGCGCCCTCCACATCCACAGCCCGATGGCTCCGCAGGACACGCCAGAACGCGGAGCGAAGGCGTCGAGACACAGGAGGCCGACAAGGTTATCGGGTGATCCGGCGGGGGTATCCAAGCATCCGCCGAACAGAAACGGAAGTGGATTTGCGGATGCGCGGCTGGGGCTGGATACGTATCCGCCCCGGTCGCGATTCAGACGCGAATCCGAACCGTTTCCGGAAGGCGATAGATGCGTACCCGCCGGATCACCCAAGAATAGTAAAACAGAGGATAGTGGTTTATTGAGAGAAAACCAGGTTCCAGCCAATAACTATGAACTGTGCCCGTTCACAAGAGGACATCCTGAATATGTTTGCAGGGGCTAGAAAAAGAACGTATAGTATAAAAACATGAAAACGAGAATTTTAACGCTGCTGGTGGCTGCGGGATTGATGGCGGGCTGTTCAACGGTTCGCCAAGCGCGGGAGGCCCAGAAGGAGTCTGGGCAAGGCTTGCCGATGGGGGAGCGCACGGCGACGACCGAGGAATTTGGTGTTCGGGAGGGGGACGTCCTCTCGTTAACGGGTGCGCAGGATTTTGCGCTCCGCTGGCACCCCGCGATGGCTATGGCAACGCAAAAGGTGATTGCTGCACGTATTAACGTCAGTAAAGCTGGCGCAGGCCGGAGGCCGACGCTTTCGGGCTCAGTGGGTTATGGTGGCGGACGGAACGGAAATTCAGCCCAGGACTGGGATTTTACGACAACAGACGATTTTAGTGCGAGCCTGTCTCTGACCTGGGTGCTGTATGATTTTGGGCGGACCCGTGCCAGTATTCGTAGCGCTGTCGCGGATTTCATTGCGGCGCAGGAGACGCTGAGCGAGACGCGGGTTCAGCGTATCCTGGAGGTGCGTTCTGCCTATTTTAAACTCGCACAAGCGCAGGCGCAGTGCCAGGTTGACGAAGAAAACCTCAGGCAGTATGACCAACTGTTGCGTCAGGCGGAACTGCGGTTAAAAATTGGCACAGGCCGAAAGTATGACATCACCAAAGCCAAGGCGGATCGCAGCAATGCGTTGCTCGCCTTATTGACGGCAACCAATACGATCATCACCGCGCGCGCGGAACTCAACAATCAGATGGGACTTGGCAGGGTCGGGGCGTATGCATTGGCAGCGGATGTCCGCCTGCCGGAGCCAGGGGACAATTTTGATGTGCTCTTCTCTGTGGCGCAAACTAATCAGCCAACCATGCGTGCGCTACGAGCGAAAACCGATGCCGCAGTTGCGTCGGTCGACCGCACCATCGCAGAGCTTTACCCGCAAATTCGCGCGACAGCATCAACCGCGTATTCCACCGGCGCCATCCAGACCCTGGGGCTTTCCTGGGGACTCGCACTCCTGCAAGATTTGTTCAAGTCTTTTGAGAAGCGCGATAATATTCTGGTCAGCGTGACGGCGTTGCGTCAGGCGCGTGCTTCGCTTGCGCTAGAGGAGCAGAATGTTGTCAAGACGCTGATCGCGGCCTTATCGTCGTTAAATACCGCACGGCAAGGTAAAGGCGTTGCCGAAGAGATGGAACTGCAAGCCAAGGAAAATTTAGATTTGGTGATGAAGCAGTTCGAGGTCGGCACCAGCTCGATTTTGGAAGTAACCGATGCGCAGGTGCTCTACACACGCGCACGCAGTGCAGCCGTATCCGCACGCTACACGCTTGAAAATGCAAAGGCGGGCGTATTCGCTATCATAGGAATGGAATAATGAAAAAAATAATTATATCGCTTTTTATTTTAACAGCCCTCGGTATTGGAGGTTGGCAAGGCTGGATCCGCTGGAAGCCGAAAAAAGAGGAGCCTCAATGGCGCACGCGTAAAATCGAACGCGGGGAAATCGTACAGGAAGTGCGGGCCACAGGAACGGTTAAGCCGATTAAGAATATTTTAGTCGGTACGCAAGTCAATGGACCGATCAAAAAATTGTATGTGGATTTTAACGCTGAGGTGAAGGCGGGGCAACAGATCGCACAGATCGATGCCGCGGTTTATCAGGCGACGGTGTCGAAGGATGAGGCCACCCTGACCTCTGCAAAAGCAAATGTGCTTTCTGCAAAAGCAAATAACGCCCAAGCGCACGCCAATGTCGAACTGACACAAACGAAGTTAGCCTTGGCCGAGAAGGAGCTGGTGCGCATGAAACAGCTCCGCGAAACCGAGATGGTGCCGCAGTCAGATTATGACACGGCCCTTTCGAACCGTGACGGGCTTTTGGCTCAAGTCAAGGTGAATGAGGCTGCGGTTGCGCAGACCGAGTCATCCATCCTGCAGACGGAGGCAATGATCCAACAGGGCGAAGCCTCCCTTCAATTGTCCCGCGCCAACCTGGGGTACACCACCATCAAGTCGCCTGTGGACGGTGTGATCATCCAGCGGAATGTCGATGAAGGGCAGACCGTCGTATCAAGTATGAATGCGCAGACCATCTTTACAATTGCGACGGATCTGAACCGCATCCAGATTCAAGCGGATATTCCAGAGTCGGACATTGGCGGCATTGATGAGGGGCAGCGCGTCACCTTCTCGGTGGATGCCTATAACCGTGTCGTCTTCACTGGAGCCGTGGTTCAGGTACGCATGTCTGCAACCAGTGTGCAGAATGTGGTGACCTTCCCCGTGATTATCGAAGCGGATAATCCGAACAAGCGACTCTTCCCGGGGATGACTGCGAACCTGGCCGTTGAAACAGGCCGTGCGGAACAGGTCCTGAAAGTACCCGCGGCCGCGTTACGCTTTACTCCGGCGGATATGGTGCAAAGCACTGATGAAGAGAAGGGGCCACGAAAGAAAACAGGGGGCTCGGCCATTTGGCTCCTGGATAAGGATAATAAGCCAGAGCGGATCAAGGTGAAGCAGAAAATTTCCGACGGGACAATGGTGGGCGTGGAATGCGAACAGGATCTGAGCGGTCGCGAGGTGATTATCGGGACGCAAACCGCAGCCTCAAAGACACCGGAAACGGAGACCAATCCGTTTGCCCCCAAGATGCCAAGCCATAGCGTTCGTCATGCTGCACGGTAGTCAATTTTTATGTTAATTGAGATCAAAGATTTAAAACGCGGGTACAATATGGGCCAGGAGGAAGTCTGGGCCTTGAACGGGGTCTCCTTGCAGGTGGAAAAGGGAGACTTTGTCGCCATCATGGGGCATAGCGGCTCGGGAAAGAGTACGCTACTGAATGTCCTCGGATGCCTCGATGTGCCGACCTCCGGGAGCTATGCGCTGGACGGAATTGCCGTCGCCGGCATGAATCGTGCGGCGCTGGCACGGGTGCGTAATCAGAAAATCGGGTTTATTTTTCAGAGCTTTAATCTGTTAGCGCGCACGACGGCCCGTGAAAATATTGAGCTGCCCATGCTCTATAATCCGAAAGCGCCGCGCGGAAAAGCATTGCACGACCGCGCGGAATATCTGCTCGAACAGGTCGGGCTGGGCGATCGCATGCTGCATACACCTTCACAGCTTTCGGGCGGACAGCAGCAGCGCGTCGCGATTGCTCGCGCGCTGATGAATAATCCGCCCTTGCTTCTGGCCGATGAACCCACCGGCAACCTGGATTCCCATGCCACGGCTGATATCATGCAGTTTTTCCGGAAGCTGAACGAACAGGGCCAGACGATTGTGATGGTGACCCATGAAGTGGATGTCGCCTCGTTTGCCAAGCGGAAGGTCATCATGCGCGACGGAAAGGTGGTCGCATGAACGGGTGGATGATTTTCAAAGTGGCGATGCGAGCCCTGTTGCGCAATAAAGTGCGCTCAATCTTGACCGCGCTGGGCATTATCGTGGGTATCGCGGCGGTGATCGCCGTCGTGGCCATCGGCGAGGGCGCCTCCACCAGCATGAAGGCGCAGATCAGCTCCATGGGCGACAACATGATCATTGTCTTTGGCGGCAGCATGAAGAAGGGTGGCGTGCATGGCGGCTCAGGTGGCTATCAGACCCTCATGGGCGAAGATGCCGAGGCTATGTTCCGCGACTATCCAGAGCTGATTAAGGCTTATACGCCGTTGGTGCGCAGCGGCGGACAGGCCATCTTTCAGGAAAAGAACTGGTCCACGCAGATTCAAGGGGTCAAGCCCGAATTTGTCGCGGTTCGAAAATGGGATGTTTCTTCGGGTGTATTTTTTACAGAGTCTGATATGCGCACCGGGGCACGGGTGTGTGTCATCGGGCAGACCATCGTGGACAACCTTTTCGACGGGCTAGATCCGATTGGTGAAACGTTCCGTATCAAAAACATGCCGTTCAAAGTATTGGGAGTTCTGGCCAAAAAGGGGACCACCTCCATGGGCCAGGACCAGGACGACATCATCATCATGCCGTTAACGACGGTAAGCCGCGTCTTGCGGCGCGGTTCGTTCAATAATGTGGACCAGCTTCTCTTCAGTATTTACGACATGGCTCAATTGAAGGAAACCAAGCGCGTCTTGGCGGACCTGTTGCGTCAACGTCATCGGCTCGGGCCGACCGTGGAGGATGACTTTACCATTATCGACATGACGGAAATATCGGATATGCTCACGAGTGTCTCCTCCATGATGACGATTCTCATGGCGGTCGTGGCCTCGATTTCATTGTTGGTGGGTGGCATTGGCATCATGAACATCATGCTCGTTTCGGTTACGGAGCGTACGCGCGAAATCGGCTTGCGCATGGCCATCGGCGCTGCGCCCGTCGCGATTCTGCTCCAGTTCCTCACCGAGGCCGCCGTGCTCTCCACGATGGGCGGAGTCCTCGGCATTATCCTCGGCGTGGCGGGCGCCTACACCGTGGGCGATCTGAATAAGTGGCCGATCTATGTCACGCCGATTTCTGTGGTCATCTCCTTTGGCTTCAGCGGTTTTGTTGGCATCTTCTTCGGCTTCTATCCGGCGCTCCGCGCCTCCCGCCTCAATCCGATCGA
>JBAXCC010000293.1:0-5065 GCA_037141675.1 bacterium
ATCAAGATTATTAACCATATTACCCCAAAATTCGATCATCGCCCGTGCGATGAATTTCTGGGGCGTCTGCTTATACTTGGCCATGCGATATCCTCCTTATGTACCCTATATGCACATAAGATAGAACACCGGAAACAACCCTATCTTACAAAACGTCCGTCCATTATCTTCAAGTACTCCTCGTGATCCTTGTCCATGATCAACTGAAGTTTTTTTCTGCCCGTGGCGGCAAATTCTGGAAACACACCCATCTCACGCTCCACAATGCCGTTTATAAGCAGGTACCGACTTATCTTGTCGCCTGAACATGGGAAATTCGCCATCTCACCAAAGTCCTCGGTGAATACAGCGTGCTGAAGGAATTCAGAAGTCGTAGCATTAAGACTTCCAATCAGCTCGGCTACCGTTGCCGGTCCGCCTCCGCGAACAAATGCGTATCCGACATTACTCTGATGCACATATTCAGGATCGATACTAAAATTCTTGCTGGCATTCGGAAAATTCAGGTAGCACGAGCCTCCTACCAAATATCTGATATGGCCGTCTTTCAGCTTCTTCCTCGACGTGTTTACCAACGTCACATTATTCCAAAGAAATACAACCGCATCCTTAGGAAAGGTCTTGGTAATGAGAGCATCCATGTTCACCTTAAAAACGCCCGGCCCCTTGAACACCACGAACCTCTCGTTTTTCAATGTCACCCGTCCGCCCACAGATATGTTTTGAGACGGCAGCACTCCGAAGTCGACAAACAACTCATGATCAGCAAACACGACAGGCTTAACCGGTGACGACTGTCTCTCAACAAGAAATAATTCCAGTTTTCTCCAAGTGGTCCGAGTCGGTTTTTTATCAACTAAACACGACTGAAGCTTAACCTCGTCAAGGAGGTCATTCGATATCCTCTTTCGCATTTCTTCGCGCCCAAGATCTTCAATGTTCTCGACATCGGCAATAATCGCATCCACATGAGGATACCGGTATTGAAGATTACGACTCAAGCACTTGTTGATGATTTTGCCCCAGACCAGTGGAACGTCCTCACGAAACAGATCACGAAGAATCTGTCCTATTGCGTAAACGTCTCCATGAATCGTGTGTAGCTCCTCTACAGGATCAGCATATCCCGGCGTAAACGGCAGCATCCGGCTTCCATCCTGCATGATGCTAATTGTCGTTTCGGATGAAGCGCGGACTTCATGCTCGGCAACATGTGCAGAACCGAAATCGACAATGACGGGAGACGGGGCATCCCCGCGCTGCATTAAATTCGAAGGTTTCAGATCGCAATGAACCCATCCGGCCTCATGAATCGACTTGACGGCCAGCAGCAAGGATTTCACAAAAGGAAGCACGCTCTCGTCGCCGCAACGATCATCGTATTGTGGGAGGCCCCGATACCCATCGCCCATCAATTCGACGAGATTTTCCATCAGATAGTAAGGATTGCCGGCAATCTCTCCTGCCCCATAAAAGCGCGGAACGGATGTCGTCACCTTCGCAAGTTCTGACAACGCTCTGGCCTCATAGCGAATGCGGTCTTTCGCCTTTTGAGCCGCCTCATCATGAGCGTCCTCACAATAAATCTTAATGGCGACCTTAACAAGCGAATGGCGTGACTCCTTCGCGAGCCAAACCTGGCCGAACCCGCCCTCGCCGATACGATTTATCAGCGTGTACTTCGCGATCTTCTTGCCTGGTTTGAGTTCAAACGACATAATCAGTCCTCGTAACGTTTTCGTTCGCGCTCCTCTATCAGAGCCAGCTGCTCGGCTATTGTATGCTCCAATTTACTCAAACGAATCTTTCCAGACCCCTTTGCAAAATCCCTCCACATGCTCTTAAAGGTCCGATCAGGGTCCGTTACGCCATTATAGACAAACTTTTCCATAAAATCCTTCGCCATGCGATCGATCTTTGCAAGCTTGCGATTAGTGATTACATTAACATTATTCTCTGTAACACCGTAAGCTTCTGCAACCTGTTTAGACGGCTTGCGATCCACAAGCCGCTCCCACACAATCTTATCATCTCTATCTTCTAACTCCCCCAGGACGTTCAGCAAGGCCAAATACAACGCATCCTTATGCCAACGAATCATATCCTCCTCTTCACGGCTTTTAATTGGCGCAGCGATGGATGCATTCTTCCACCTTCTCGCCATTTCAATCTGCTCTTCGCGAGTGGCCATATTTCCATCGTCATCACGGCCTACAATATGCTCTATTGAAATGCCGCGGGACACCTTCTTCCGTTTCCCGTCTTCACCGACTTCGTCCGTTTCAACGAGATCAAGCTCCTCATTCAGCACATCCTGAACCGCACCGCGGTCTATAATCGTCTTAAGCAAATGGCGAAAGGACCCCGTTCCATGCCTTTCCCAGCCCTTCGTAATATAAGGGAACAGCCGCACGAACGCCTGCGATATGATTTCATTATGATACTGCCAGAACCCTTTCCAGCGGCTCGTGCGAAGATATCCACGAAGATACGGACGATAGGTCTCATCGAACCTCTTTGCCGCTGCCTCGTCCCATTTTCCGGTTAAGACGCCCTGCTTTATTTTCAGGAGCAAGGTCGACGAAGTCTTCACGCCGACATCTCCTATCACTTTCGCTATAGTGGCATTCTTCATTTGTACTGATCTTATTTCCCCTCTAATCTTACAAATTATTTCACCGCGACTCGCCAAACCTCACCAGACCAGCAATCCGCATCATCATTGACGAACGCCTGCGCCAAAAAACCATCATCACCAACCTCTTCAAACTCGGTCAATTCGGCCTCATCAATTTCATTCGCTTCACCCTTGGCCTCTTCAAAGCATTTCTTAAGCCATGACAATGCGGCATCATAATCCCTAAACGCTTGAGGCTGGCATGAATAATGACAAGCTGTATATTCAAAATAAACGTAGATGCATCCCATCTCTTACCTCCTCAGAATATCATTGGCAATCACCGTGGCACGCCCACGAATAAATATCTCCGCATCATCGACGACAACCACTTCGTATGCATTTCGCAACCACCGAGCCATTTCTTCGCGTTGCGCTTCGGAATCAAGTTGCTGAAGATATTCATTTGCTGGCTTCGGCAAGACCACAATCATAGGAATCGCAAGATGGACCGACAAACGATACATCTGTCGCGCGAGACCCTTGCCAGGAGTTAGTACCATTGCCACCGACGCCTCGCTCTTTTCCCTGCCGTCAGGCTGCCGCCATTTAGACTCCTTTATAACAGGACTAACAACCGCATCCCGTATCGCCCCTCGACTTTCCAAGGTCTCCGCAACAGACTCATCCGGCAAGACACCGATAATCTTTCTGAACTCATTTTTCTCAACGATATATGGATATTCACCGCAATTGTAAAGTTCATTCAACGCGGACATTGCACGACTGATTCTCGAAGCATAGATTTCTCGTTGCGAATCCGTCAGCTCATCCCAGGCCCTTATTGTTGATGATATCATAAACACATTATCATCAACTTGTCCCGCACTCAACCCGTGTAGGATCTGGAAGTTAACATTACGAGCATGTTCAAATTTCGACAACCGAGTCAGCTCCTCCTTGTCAAACACCAACGTGGGTTGTCGCGCCTGCGAGGGATTATAGTCGAACCGATATCCATGTGCCTGAAGATTTTCAAGAAGTCCGTCGGCAAACGATGCGACGAAATAGCGATTTCTCAGACCGGAAATATTCTCGCCCGCCAAAAGACGTTCCGTCAATCGTATCTTCTGGCCAAGCGAAGCAAAATACCGATCCGTAAAGCCAAAGAACGCCACATCACGGAATCCCATCAGCCGGAGCGGATAAGTCTTGTGCGCCCATTTGGAAAGGATGCGCTGCTCGACCAGCAATCTGACATTCTCGAACCGAAGCTCAGCCAGAAGACGATTGGCCATGGCATACGCCTCATCGGCATTCTCATTGGTGATCACGAAGGTCACGCTTGCCGTTGCATCACGCGCGATCTCGGCAACCCTGCGCCGATTCTTGGCTTCATCAATTTCAGAATTCACAAATTCCAGCCTCACCCCCTTGAGCATATGGAACGGAAAGGCGGATGCAAAGCGATTCAGTTCGCCCGCATCCGATGAAAAAACAGTGATAACGCCATCCTCACGTCCGCCTGCCATGAGCGGCGCCAGCTCCACAACCATCGCCTTCGCCATAGCGCCGACCCCGGAAACAACGAGATGGTTATGCGTCGCCTCGGTATTATGCCTGAATGTCAATGGACAGTACGAAGTTTCGTAAACTCCCTTCTTGCGTCCGGTGTTGTAGTCGACGAACTGTACGAACGAAGCGAACAACTCGAGCGCCGTCGCCTTACAGAAATTGACGATATGGAACTCGATGCCCTTCGGGATCTCATACCCCTCCGCGGGATACATCTCCGCAATTGAAAGATTGTAGGTATTGGAGATGTCGATGAACATCTTTATCTCCGGCCGATCCGCAGGCGGCGGATTCCGCTTGAAAGCATCGCTTATCTTTCGCCGCAGAATCGCACCGATCTTCAGGTTGCCGCCATCGTTGTCAAAATCATTCCGATCGCCGAGAACGACAATGACACGGGATTTCTCGGGATACAACTCGTCAACATTCACTTCAACGCCGAGCGTGCCGTTATAGATGCAAACCTTCTGCATTGTCGTCTCGTCAAGCTCGTTCTCAAGCTCGGCACGAATCTCCTCCGCAGGTTTTTCGGATAATACCAGAACCTCCTTCATCCCCCAGATATCAAACATTGACATGACGGCCGCCACACCCTGGAAGTCCCAACCGACGACAATTCCATGATCCATAAACTTATAGCGCGTCTTTCCACCTTCTATTCGTTCCCGCCGACCTTCAAAGGCATTCACGACGGCTCCAGTGACAAAGCTGTAAAGCACCATCCCGATCAACCAGGATACCAGGGTAATCGCCAGCACGACCGGTGCTCCATACGGGTTCCCGCTCTCCTCCGCCACTTTGTCGAGGTCGTTGAGCGTTCCGGCCATCGAACCGCCGTCCGTGATCTGGCGGAACCCCCAGAATGTCTGCGAA
>JBAXCC010000294.1:0-5033 GCA_037141675.1 bacterium
TTATTGTTCCACTCGGCTATGTTGATCTCATGTTGTGTCATCTGCTTTGCCTCTCTTATGATTAGCCGTCAACGAACACGAAGGACTAACCAACAATTTCTTAAAGTATACGCTGTTTCATCGAGGAGCAACAAGGATAAAAGATGCGTGCAGTCCAAAATGAGTTTCGACTTGGACATGACAGGATAATCCGCTACAATCATTCGTTTATGACTTTTTCACTTTTTTTGGCATTAAAGTATTTGAAGCCCAAGCGGTCGGTGACGTCGGTGGTGACGTTTGTCTCTGTGCTGGGGGTCGTGTTGGGCGTCTCCATCATTATCATTGTGCGCGCGGTGATGACGGGGTTTGGCGATCTCTGGCGGGAAAAGATTTTGGATTTTAAACCGCATGTGACGATTACGGCCGGATATGGCGCTTCGCGCGTCATTGAAAACGAACAGTGGCTGTGCGAACGACTTGAAAAGATTCCAGGCGTGAAGGCTGCCGCCCCAGGCGTTGAAATGCGCGTGTTGATCGAGTATAACCGTCGCGTCCTGGCACCGTTGATTATTGGTACCGACCCTGTGCGGGGACAGCGCATCATGAAGATGAATAACATGAGTTCCGGGAAGTTTGACTTAACGGGCGATTCTGTTGTCATCGGCGTTGACTTGGCTATCTCGTTGGGTGTGATGGTCGGGGATGACCTGATGGTCTATTCACCGATGAATCTAGTCTCCAAGGACGAAGTCTATTTCCCCGAGCGCTTGAAGGTGACGGGCATTTATGAATCAGGACAGCGCGATTTTGACTCGGGATATATTGTGACCTCCCTTGCCGTAGCCCGCGATCTGATGGGCATGAAGAAGGGGGTCTACTCGGTCCATCTGAAGGTTGATAATCCGCAGGACACAACCGCCTTCCAGGCTCTTCTGGGAAAGATTAAATCCCAGTTCCCTCAATATACGGTTCGCACGTGGCAGGAAATCGACAGTCAGCTCTTTAATGCATTGGCTGTTGAAAAGAACATGATGGTGATCTTGCTGATGTTCATTACCATCGTCGCCATCTTCTGCGTCATGAATACGCTCATCGTGCTGACCGTGGAGAAGACCGATGAAATCGGGTTGCTCAAAGCGTTAGGGTTCTCCTCTTGGCAGGTGATGTCCGCCTTTGTGTTGCATGGCTGGATCCAGTGCCTTGTGGGAACCGTGATGGGCATTGGGGTCGCTATGCTGGTACTCGAGAACCTGCAACGGTTGGTCATCTTTTTGGGCAAATGCGGCGTGGAAGTGTTCCCGAAAAACATTTATGGACTGGCCGAAATCCCCTGGCGTGTAGTCCCGAGCGAGATAGCCGTGGTGGCAATATCCGTGATTGTCTTCTGCACCTTTGCAAGCTTCCTGCCTGCCTGGCGCGCGGCGCGCATGGATCCCGTGACAGCCCTGCGGAAGGAATAGGGGCAAAGTGAAAAGTGTAAAGTGTAAAATGAAAAAGCTGCCCTTATGTCCTTCCGTCCTTATGTCCTTGCGTCATTTTGAGAAGCCGATAGGAGTCCTTCAATGGCTATTTTAACAGCTACTAACTTGTTTAAGACATACATTCTGCCCCACAAGAAAGTGGAGGTGCTGAAGGGTGCTACACTTGATGTGAGCGCAGGAGAGCGTGTCGCCATTGTCGGGCGCAGCGGTGCAGGCAAGAGCACCTTGCTGCATGTCCTGGGCGGACTCGACAAGCCGGATTCCGGGGATGTTTCAGTAGTCGGCCAATCCTTGTATGATCTGTCAGCACGTAAGCGTACGGCGTTGCGTGCACAGAAAATTGGCTTTGTCTTCCAGTCCTACCACCTCCTGCCGGAGATGGACGTGACGGAAAATGTCATGCTGCCAGCGCTGACGGGTGTTCGGAATATCAGTAAGGCGCAGATGCGGAAACGTGCGCAAGAGCTGCTGGAGCAGGTTGGCTTAGGGGAACGCATGAGCCATACGCCTTTGGAATTGTCTGGAGGCGAGCAGCAACGTGTCGCCTTGGCGCGCGCATTGATGAATGAGCCGTTGCTTATTTTGGCCGATGAACCCACTGGCAACCTTGACCGTCTGACCGGCGCGCAGATTATGGATATGCTGCTGGGGCTTTCCCGCACAAACGAGATGTCGGTGATTATGGTGACCCATTCCGCAGACACCGCTGCAACCTGTGACCGCGTGTTTGAGTTGAAGGATGGCGTGTTGACGCGAACATAATGGACGTTTATGCGCATGTTTTTCGCTAAGAACGCTATAAGTTGCTTGCACGGAAAGCCCCCGCAAATGGCGGAATACCGCCGGGGCTTATCTCGTGCAAGCAACCCAGTCTTTCTAACATGAATGCCGAGTGAATTACGATCCGGCTCAGCTGGACCCCGTGCCTGTCCGCCGTAGCCTTGGCGGAGGTGGATATTCATGGACTTGCGATCTTTGCGAAAATGTATTTTCTATAACGAACGATTGGACAGTATCAATTTATGACGATTATCAAAATTACCGATATACCTGAAAAAGAAGCAAAAAAACAAACCTTTCAGGATAAGAACGTGTGTGTGATATCTCACTCGGGGTTACACCGTACAGAAGCAACGCTGATTGAACGGCTCAAGGGCATTGACGTGCCGCCGGCTCATGTGCTCGTCACAGGTAGCCGGACAGGTGTGCTGGCCATGGTCGTGGCGCAGCGCTGGCCGTCGGCGCAGGTGATGTGTCATGCGATTGATGTGCATCATACAAAGACGATGGAACGGAATATTGCAGCCAACAAAGTAAAGGGTGTGAGCGTCCTCTGCTCTGCAATGATTCCAGAGCAGCCATTTGATCTCGTCTTTTTCTCCGGGACGGATACGACCACGACATCGGAGTTGATGCTTGACCAGTTGGAAGATATTCATGAGCAGATGGCAATCGGGGGAATGTGCTGGATCGCATACGAAGGCGACACCGGCGCATTCATGAAGCAGATCCGCCAAGTCTTTGGAAAGGCCTCTGCTGAAGTCGACCAACGGGAGTTTATCTGTGTCCGGGCAAAAAAGACACGTCCCTTGGAAAAGAGGCGGAACTTCCGTGCGGAGTTTCAGGCGTCATTGCCAGGCATGGAGCCGATCACGCTGGCCTCACTGCCGGGGGTCTTCTGTCATCGCCGTCCAGATATGGGCGGCCTTGCGTTGGCAGAAGTTGCAGTCAAAGAATTTCAAACTCCCAATCGCAAACTTCGAGTTTTGGACATGGGGTGCGGCAGTGGACTCGTGGGCATTCTCTTGGCAAAAGCGAATCCCCAAGCGAAGGTGACGTTTGTGGATTCACAGAGTCGCGCGATTGAAACTACGAAACAGAATCTGGATGCGCTGGGCATGACGGGGCATTCGCTGGTGCTGTCGGATTCAGGCATAGATGAGGAAGGCTTTGATCTGTTTGTCGGCAACCCGCCGTACTATTCAGACTTCCGTATTGCCGAACTCTTTGTGCAGACAGCGCTTCACGTGTTGAAGCCCGGCGGAGTTGGAATGCTTGTGTCCAAGACAGCCCCCGCTCTTGATGAATGCATTAAAACCTGTTTCTACGAAACCACCATTATTCCCCGGCGTGGTTACTGCGTCATCCGCTTTGTCAAATAAGAGGAGCTATTTCATATCTTGAAGCAGGCCTCATTTGCGAGCATGTCTCTCCAAGCGTGCTTCAGGAGTTTTTTTGCTCGACTTCCTGTCGTCCATTAGTCCTGGAAACCGTCATTTACCAATGCGTATGTCGTCTGTATTTCCCGGGACGCCGTCCTTGCCAGCACTAAAGTAGCACTGAGTAGCTTCGTCATAGAGGTAGGTGGCGTTGCGAAAAAAGTCTTTCATTTCTGTTGGGTGGCCCATTCGTCTGGAAATTTCCAAGGTCAATAGATCGCTGCGAACCTTGACCTTTTGGCACGTCGCCCATGCCTTGGAGTAATCCGGCATGGCCACTTGGGAGATGAATACTTCGCCGATTGCGTTGCGGCGTGACCGTGGCCAGTGAGTCGCCTGTTCTTGAAGTTGCTGCCCGGAGGGGCCGCGTTCGATGATGGGCGCATAGATCTCCTGAAGATACGCGATCGAAGCGTTTTTCTTGAACGGAAGGAACGGCATGGCGAGTTGCTCCAGGCGCTCGGCCCACCAGGACTTCTTCTGCCGCCCGCTGATTGTCATCAAGCGGCGTATGCCGTGTGGCCAGTTGATCTTCTCGAGTTCCCCTCGGATGGCAAGCGATTCCGCGATAGCTGACCGCTTCACGGAGACATCGTCTGCTGTCAGGGGCGTGAATGTCTTCTGCAAAACAGCCAGTGCGTCGGGCGACACCTTGCCGGTCCGGAGAATGCGCTGGGCTGTCCATATCTCGCGATTGATGATCTCAATGTTCATCATCCTGCAGATGAGGACGGTCGAATAGGGTAGCCACTTCCTCGACACGGAGTGAAGCTTTGCCAGTTCGCGCACCCCCTCATCAGCTTTGTTTTGCTGGGCTTTCAAGAGCGCATACGCACAGTATCCCTGTGTGATGCGTCTCCAGTCGATGAATCTTGGAATAGGAGTTGATATATCGATGGGCGTATCGTTCGCCAGTTCGCAGACTCCCGGGAACATGTCGAGGCGCTCGATGACCTGTCTTGCTGGAAGCATATCGGCCCACAACTGCTCGATCTCTGGCTCAAAGGGCGTCAGGTCCGGCGACGTCTCAGCATCGCCGGTCTTATCCCATGTAATGACATCCAACAGTTTCTTCGAGGCGGATGGAACGCTGTTGGTTCCCCCAACAGCATAGGTCAAGAGAACAGCGCGGGAAGGTTCCACTTCCGGTGGCACCCGGAACAGGTCGCGCGTGTAGCGCAGTTCCGGGGGTGGGTCGTCGTGCATAGCCCACCCGAGTCCAGCCAGAAGCACAGCAATCAGCGTGCCCCGCCAAAGGAAACGGGTATCGCGTTTACCTCGGCTGAACCATCGTCCTACAGCAACAACAAGCGCAATGAACACGGCCACATAAACACAGGCTGTTGCTGGA
>JBAXCC010000295.1:0-5016 GCA_037141675.1 bacterium
GCGAACGAACTGGGACTATATGATATGAGCGGGAACGTGTGTGAGTGGTGCCTAGACTGGTATGGACCCTACTCTACGACCAACGCGACTAATCCAAGTGGGGTTGCAACAGGTTCAAATCGTGTACGTCGTGGTGGTGGTTGGCGATATGGCCCCGCAGAGTGTAAGTCAACGGGCCGTTACTGGGGTAAACCTTTAGACTCTGGGGACTATCTCGGCTTCCGCATTGTTCTTGCCCCAGTTCTAAACGAGAAAAGAATTGTACCGGAGGAAGTCAAGATGCTTGGCCCTGTAGATGGGCAAGCATGGATCTCACCCACGACGGGTATGGAGTTCGTCTGGGTTCCAACTCTGAAGCTGTGGGTGGGCAAGTACGAGGTAACAAATGCTGAGTTTTGTAAATTAATTCCTGAACATAATTCAGGATCTTTTAGAAGTTTTCCACTGGATAGGCCGAGACAACCGGTTGTCAATGTATCCAAAGAAAACATTGACAAAATGCTTAGACTAATGACGGATACCGAGAGGAATGCTGGTTTATTAAGTAGTTCTTTAGAATATCGCATTCCTAAAGTAGATGAGTGGCTGTTTTTTGCACAATGCAATAAAACTAATTATTATACTTGGGGTCATAGTATGCCCCCTTCATTTGGCAATTTTGCGGATAAAGCACTAGCAACTAAGTTTCCAGGCGTTTATGCAATTGAAACATATAATGACGGTCATATTGTCGCATGTGACGTACAACAAAGCGGTGTAAATCAATGGGGTATTTATGGAACATCAGGTAATGTTTGGGAAATGACAGTGGACAAGAGCGGAGAGCTTTGGGGTTTAGGGGGTGCATGGAATTCATGTGATACCAAATATCTTAGAACCGATGCACGCTTTAGTATTTCCAATGATACTTTCCAAAGCAATGTATTAGGAGTGCGTCTTGTTCTTAGTAAATTAACACCTTTTAAAAAGTGAACTGGCAGCTCTGCTTTTTCGTTAGATTAAGTGCTACTTAACTTGCATAGCCAAATTATCGAGTAATGGTTTCAGTGCATCCCGACAAGCCTCTTCATAGCTGTCTCTGGATCTGCCGCGACAAGAGCCGGCAAAAACGATTGTTTGATCTTTAACTCTAACTACCCTCAAATTACACCCAACCTTATATTCATCAAAGGAGATAGAAAGTATTCCAAGGAAAACGGGCAGATCGGTGGTTCGGTATTCACTAACTGCCCCTACAATAACAGCATCCGCACCTACTTTTCTGCCAACCTCCGAGGCAATCTGTTTATCCGTAAAATCTAACGCATTTAACTGCATCTCCTTGACCACATCAAGAATTCGATCTCGCTCTATGACTTTCCATCTTTCAACATTGACTATACGTTCAACAACTGCCCCAGCAACAACTCGGCCAGAAAATCCACCCTCAGCATTGGGTGAATCTGTAAAGGGAAGAACCGCGATTGATCCAATATTTGCTAGTCCCTCTTTTACAGAAGAATATGGGAAGCGAGAAGTACTTTGACTCGTCGAACAACTGCATAAACCAAAAACAGCAATTAAGCTACCATAATGCAGTATATTTTTCATAAGCATAGTTGCTTAACGATAGACTACATAAATTATTGATGATCCTTTTTTTGAATCTCACCTGCCTTAATGATAGCCTCCTGAAACGCAGGATCTCTGAACATCTTTTCCATTTTTCGTGCTACTTGCCGAAAACAAATGTTTACAGAAGTATTGTAAGACACTTCTCCGCCAAAATCAACAGGTGCCCATGGGGTGCTATTGTATGACCGGAATTTTTTGCCCCATGTTACTGTGCGAGGCCCTTCTCCAGGAGCATAAACATAAACATCAGCAATTTCCCAGCTTTGGATAATGGGCCACCACAAGCCACTAAAGGGAACAATATCAGTATAAAAGCTACGAATCCGTATTTCCACAACTGCGCTACAATCAGTTATGCTTCCAATTGGAGTAGCTTCAATTGTTTCGATCCCTGCATCAACAAATTCCGCATCATCTTTAAGTTTTTTTGCCTCTTTTATCTCTTCTACTGAAGTAGCGCGTTCCTTTGATACACCAGAGGTTCGTGCGCGCTTATATTCCTTGGCTTTGGGGTCTGGATCAGACTGGTTTGATATGTTAGGAATGACTCCGACAACTTGGTAACCCGCTCCCTCAAGCAGAGGCGATATACGTCTTGCTACTATTGAATCAAGTTTCTCACTGTGCGCAAGGAAAACAACAGCCATGGGAATCCAGTATCCGTTACGCTTTAATCCGAATACATTGGATTGGCTAGATACTGAAATTCTACTATCCTTAACAACTAAAAAGACTTTCTCATTTCGCTTTTCTTGAGTCGGAATAGTTGGTGTAAGTGATGAAACTCTAACAGCCACAGGAGTGACCGCACACCCGGAAAATATGAGCAAGAGAGAAAAGAAAACCCCCATTTTCGAGTAGCAATTAACTAGGCAACACTTACTTATAACCGTCTTCATAATTACCTCCATAACTTAATTTCTGTAAAATAACATAAGGCATCAATTCGAGTCCAGTATTATTTTTCTAAATTTTGTTCGCAAAATTTGTTTATGTTTTTTGTTTGTGCGGATCAAGTGCGCTTGCTCTGTGCAATCACAGTTGCGGAAATCTCGAACATGCGGAGTGTGTGAAGTATGGGAGCTACTTAGGACGGCGGATCGCCGTCCGGCGGTCGATCCGACCGCCCTCCGAGGCATTGAGGGAGGGTCACGCGCCTGTCCGCCGTTTTATCCGCCGTAGCTTTAGCGAAGGTGGAAGCCTTGGCGAAGGAGGATCGCGTGACCGCGGACGCGCAACGCGCGTCCCTCCGCGAAAGTGGAGGTTGCATGTGTTGAGGGTTTTTGATATATTTCGTCCATATCAAAAGAAATTGCGATTAAGGAGTTTATATCGTGTATAAAAGAAATCTCTATGTGAAGCAAATCGAGCCGTTTTTGGGCAAGCCCGTGGTCAAGGTCATCACGGGGATGCGTCGGTCGGGCAAGAGCTGTCTGGTTCGGCTGTTGATGGACAAGCTGGTCGCTGACGGGGTGCGGCGCGAGAAGATCATTTATGTCGACAAGGAGTCGTATGAGTTTGACGCGATCCGCACGTATCATGATCTGGCGGCGCATGTCAAAGCAACACGTCCGAAAGGCAAGGAGGTCTGCCACGTTTTCATTGATGAGATCCAGGAGATCGAGGGCTGGGAGCGGATTGTCGCGGACTGGTCCGGGCGGCGCGATATGGATGTGGTGATCACGGGCTCGAATGCCCGCTTGCTTTCAGGTGAATTGGCCACGCTTTTGTCCGGCCGGTTTGTGGAGGTGCATGTCTACCCGCTCTCCTTTACGGAGTTCCGGGCGTTCCACGGGTTGCTGAAAACAGAGACCGATGTGGCGTTCAGGGACTTCCTGCGTTACGGCGGACTGCCCGGACTGCACGAGTTCGGGCGGCTTGCCGAGGCGACGTTCCGTCCGTTTGTCACGGGTGTCTACGACACGATTATGTTGAAGGACATTGTGCGGCGTCATCAGGTTCGGAATTATGCCCTGCTCGAGAAGGTGGGACGCTATATTTTCGACAATATCGGTAACCTCACGAATGCCAGCCGGATCAATGCGTTTCTGAAGTGCCAGAAACTCTCTGTCGGGGTGGACACCATCCTGAATTATATGCGATGGTTTGCGGATGCTCACCTGACCCACCGGGTGTTGCTGTATGATATCAAGGGGCGACGGCATCTGGAGGTGAACGAAAAGCATTATGTCAGCGATCTAGGATTGCGCACCGCCTTGCTCGGATATCGGGCGGACGATATTGGCGGGATGCTCGAAAACGTGGTCTGCCTTGAACTTCTGCGGAGAGGCTACCAAGTGTCCGTCGGGCGGATCAATGATTTGGAGATTGATTTCGTGGCTGAACGCGATGGAAAAAAGATGTATATTCAGGTTGCCTATCTGTTGCCCACGAAGGCAACACTCGAACGTGAAACCGCACCGCTGTTGGCGGTGAAAGACAATTATCCCAAACTGTTACTCACGCTTGATCGCGAGGTCGGCGACGATTTTGAGGGCGTGCGGCGTCTCTATCTGCCTGATTGGATGGAAGCCCGGGATTAAAATCAAACGATAACTAAAATAAATTAGAAATAATTAAAAATACTAGTTGACAACAAACATAAACAAATAGTAAGATGACGGCGTTTTGAGGGACTTAGGAGAATTTGATGGAAGCGGAAAGAGGATTGAGCTATCATGATGCACACTAAAGTGAGTAATGCTTCATGAATGAACCAGAAGAAGAAAAATGTTGCGTATGCGGGCAGGCGTTGCCGAATCGGTGGGCGATCGGCGGGCGATGTGCGGAGAGGGGATGCGAGGCGTTGTTTTGCAGACTTCATGCGAGTCAGGGCAATGGACAGTGTCAGGCGCATGGTTGGAAGGAGAAACAAATGAGTGCAGAGATCAGAGTGCAGAGATCAGAGATCAGAGATCAGAGGTCGGTGGTCAGAGAGCAGCGGTCGGAGCGTCTGATCGGGCGGCGGAACGCGCGGAGGAGCTACGGCTCGTCCGGAAGGCGACGGCTGACCTGGCCAAGAAAGCCATGGCCGGGACGCTCTTCCTGGCACAGAAGATCGGCGCTGGTGCAAAGACGATTTGGGCAAAGTTGCATGTGGACCGTTCCCCTGAGGCGATGCTGGGTTCCCTGAATGGGAGTTTGGACGAGAATACGGTGCGCCGTGAAAAGGCGGCAACTGAGATGGAAACACTCCATGTCCAGATCGCAGCCAAGAAGAAGCTCTATCAAGCCGCGGCGCCTGTGCGTCAGCGGATGCTGAAGACGGAATTGCAGACCCTGATGACGCATTACAAGAGTCTCGAACGCGAGTTCATGCTGCTGTCGGAGAATGAGCAGACGATTCTGACCATCAAGGGACGTTTCATGGAGTTGATCGCGCATGGCTTGCGCGGCAAGGTG
>JBAXCC010000296.1:0-4975 GCA_037141675.1 bacterium
ATAGGGTCGTTCAAATGAGTGAAATACTAGAACCAACATTGTGGAGAAGTTGCCGGGCATTGGCCAATCGCACCCGGCTGTCATTATTGAAAGCGATGATCGATGAACCACCTCTGTGCGTCCAGACACTAGCGGAACGCTGCAAACTGAAGAAGAGCGTGTGCAGCCAGTACCTACGCATCCTGAACGCACGCGGATTTTTACAGGCGAGCCGCCGCGGGCGATGGGTTGATTACTCCCTGGGGGCAAACCCCAGCGTCAAACACGCAGACGACCTCCTAAAGGCCGTCGTCAGAACATTAAGGAGCTGTTCAACCGCCAAAGAATACGCGCCCATATTAAAAGACCTGACTATTTTTACATGCCCCAAGCGGATTTTAATGGTACGTGCCATCCACGCCAATCCAGATCATTCACCCTCTGAATTGTCGGCTCTTTGTCACATGCCCTACCAAACCCTTCATCGGCAACTGAAGAAACTCGAACGTCGGGCCGTAATCTCCTTGGCAGAATCAAGAGCACCCTTATGCAATCCCACACGTCCTTTGGCTAAAACATTGCTCAAGCTCGTTTTAGAAAAGAGTTAGCTGCCCTATCACAGTTTTTAAACTGTGATAGCGTAACTCCCACACTGATTACTGAAGTCATTGTGAGGTCAAATGTTGTTAGTAGCCTTTATTTAAAGGGGTCTTATAGTATCCGTGTAAACCCGTCAAAACTTATCACTCTATCAAAGTTTATAAACTGTGATAGGGCGACTTGCCGGTCATTTCATTTCTGTCTGCAAGGCAAACGTCATTTTAGATTGCGTTGTTGAATTTTGGCGAAGACCTCTTCACCTGAAACAGGATTGACTCCTCCCGAACGGAGTTCTGCAAGGCTTTCTTTTGCGATATCCGCCGTTTCTCGATCAATCTCCTGATCGGGTGGGTTCAAACTTAGCCGCTCTTCTGCTCTTTTAGTCTCCATCGAATACTGTTGGCGAGTAACAATAGGCCACAGCCCAGAGCGCAGCAAACTGTGATGGCGCACATCAGAAAAACAAATAACTGATACATCGTATGCATAACGTGAAAAGCGTGTACCTCACCCGCTGTCAAAACTTTTCCGACATTGTGTGCAACCGCCTGATCTCCCTTGTTGAAAAGAATAAAGAATGTCGGGGTTGCCAGTGCCGCTGCAAAAATCGCCCATCCGACCAATGCACCTCCTAAAACAAAACACACAGATCTCAGACTGTTATAATACCCAGGAAGGACGGTGCCCGGCAAAGGCTCCAAAGATGCGTATTGTTTCTTGCTCTGCAGATCACATTGGATGTGCTGTCCAAAATAGAGTAGCGACGGAAGATAAGTCCAAAAGAGAGGGAATAGCGCTGCCCATGCCACCGGATAAGAGCCTCGATATCTATACTTCCAATGCCAAAGCGAAAAGGCTGTCAGATAAAGATTCGGCAAATACATTCCAAGAAGAATCAAGGGTAACATCCAAGCAGGCGGCTCCCACTTGCACTCCCGCCATGCAATTCCTGCCATTACACTCGCTAGCGAAAGCCAAAACATGACTGGCGTGAGCCGCCACCATATTGATTTTTTGTTCATATTAATGTCCTAGTGGGCCAATTGTTCCTTCTGTCAGTAGCAGATAGAGTGCGCAAGCCAAAAGGCTACGATGCCTAGACGCTGTTCGTCATTATCTATCATCTTTGCCTATTTCTGGTTTTCAAATTTCATTTATTCTTAGCATTCTTCTTTTGCTTCGGCGTCACCAGATAGGGCGGACGGTCAAAGGCGTCGTTGTCAAGGCGCGGGTCATGCCCCTTCTCGAGGATGGCCATGAGTTGTTTACGAAGCTCCTGCTTTTTGCTGACATACGCTGGATCGTCCGCGATATTGCGCCGTTGATGCGGGTCGCTCTTGATGTCATACAGTTCTTCGCCGGGACGTTTCTCAACACCCAAGCGCCACGCTTCAGCCGCAAGAGGATTCCTGCTGTTTTCAACAAGCCACGCTTTGGTTGGTGAGGAATCCATATCCGCATACCCAGTCATGGTGTTCTCTTGCCAATCAGAAAACGTCGGATTGCTTCCGTCTGCTGCCCGAAGCGGATCACCCATGGGCCAGCGGTCAGGCTTGAAGTTGATCGTGTACAGAAAGTCACGTGTGCGTAGCGTGCGAGTCGGATACGGCAGATGTCCTTCACGCGCTCCACCGACATGGACTTCACGACCAATCAGCGCCCAGCCGCGCAGGCTCTCTTCGCTGCCACCTTTCGCCAGCGCCGGCAACAGGCTCTGCCCGTCCATCTCCGGAAGTGCAGGTGCCTCTGCAGCCGCCAGGAAGGTCGGGGTGATGTCAACCAGCGACACCGGCGCTTTAATGACTTTGCCTGCTTCAATGCTGGAGGGCCACCGCATGCCCAGTAGCACGCGCGCGCCAAAATCGCAGGTATTGCACTTGCCGCGCGGGAATCCCGGCGCACCGTGGTCGCCTGAAATCACAACAAGTGTGTTGTCCAGTTCACCCAGCTTCTCGATCTCTGCAATGATCACACCGCACGCCGCGTCAAAGGCCTGAGCTTCACCCAGGTAATCTGCAAAATCTTCCCGCACTTCAGGGACATCCGGCAAGAAAGGTTCGAGCTTCCCTTTGAGTGAGTCAGGATCCAGATTCCACAGGGCCTTACCAGATCCCTTCTCCCATTTGCGATGCGTATTGGTCGGATGGAAGGAGTAGTAAAAGGGCTGGCCGGCTTTGCGCTTGGACAGGAAGGCAAGAAAGTTGCCGCGCACCTGATCAAAGATCATCTTCTTTGCGGCTTCCTTGTCCTGGGCCTTCGTCACGTTTGCCGAGAATTTATTAAACAGAGCGCCTGAGGCATTATACAGACACTCCTTGCCGCCAATCAGTCCTTCACGGATATGCACCTTGTAGGTGTGGCCAATGTGATAGCCAGAGTCACGCAAGGTCTCTGCGACGCCCTTGACCGTGAGGAAGGGATCGACTTCGGGACCTGCCCACGGACTGTGTAATTGTGAGTGGGATCCATTTCGGAAGAAGTGACGGCCGGTTGCCAGCGCCCCGCGTGAAGGAGTACACGACGGTGCACTGATGAATGCCTGATCAAAAAGCGCACCTTCTCGTGCAATACGGTCAAACACGGGCGTCGTCATGATGTCATTGGCCGATGGATTCTTCGGATCGCTATAGGCCTTGGCATAGCGTCCCAGATCATCCGCAAAAAACATCACTATATTGGGGCGTGTCTTTGCGACACACCATTGCAGGCACATCACCGACATCAGAGCATAAACAGTTCTCTTTTTCATGTACTTTTCTCCTGTTAAACAGATGCCACAAGCAATCCCGTCATAATCCCGGCGAGCAAGATCCGAATAGGCGAGACCTGCGTAAAAGCTGTCAGAGCAAATGCGACAGCGGCAATCACCAACGATGTTATGTTGGGCACGGCCTTTAAAAGATCAATTGTTATGACATCGCTCTCCCACAGGCTGCTTGCGATCAACGTCAGTGCTGCGACAAAGACCAAGCCCGTGACCGTGGGACGCAACAGATCAAAGATGCGTCTCAGGCAGGGATGATCGCGGTGGGTTGTCCAGTAACCCCCGAACGCATTCACACAAAACATGGACGGCAGGCACACCGCGATCGTGCACACGAGCGCGCCGATTGCAGGAAGCCAAAAGCCTGCATCCGGATGCGTCAACGCGGTCACACGATAACCCACAAACGTGGCTGTATTGACAGCCAAGGGACCAGGTGTCATCTGGGAGATTCCCAACACATCAAGGAACTGTTGGTGCGTCAACCAGCCGTTCTTGATCATCTCCTGCTGCACAATCGGTATCATGGCAAGACCGCCACCGACAGTCAGAAGTCCAATTTTAATAAATATGTAAGCAAGTTTGAACATAGGTCACTCAATCCCCTGAGGCAAGTTCCCGACGACGCAAGATCAGAATACCGCACAGAGCAAAGACGAATGGTACGACCAGAAGATTCCACAGCAAAGCATCCATGAAGGGTTTACTCTCAATACGTTCCCCGTTGATGACCGCATCCAGCGGATCCATGCGTATGGCATGCTGCGCCACGTTGCTCACCACGCGCGAAACAATAATGCCTGGCCGTTGCAGCCACTCTTTCTCATCTTCCTGTGAGACGACCTCTGTCACAGAGGTTCCGACCATGACCAGCAGCAACAGCATCGTGGAGGTAAAGACTGCTACTGGCAACGAGAAGCAGGCACTCAGCGTCAACCCGAATGCGGCCAATAGCGCCAATATGCTCCAATGGATGATCGCCGAACGCACAAGGTTCGCCTCAAAGGTTCCGCCCTGTGTCAGCAATGCCACATCCTTGCGAAACCGCAACATCACGGCGGAGGTCTTTGCCGGATCGCCTGTGTGCTTAAACCCCAGATTAAAGCCGGTGATGGCTTTCGTCGCTCCAAACGCTTCACAGGAAACATCAAACACAATCTCATTCAGGGAAAAATCACTTAAGGGAATCTCTATCACTGGCGCACCCGGAACATCAGGAGCCATGCGGCAGAGACCCACCACAGACGTCCGCGTGCTATACTCCGTGTCAAAACGGATACGCACCGTGACGATTTCATTTGTCGCGACAGGCCGGGCTAATGCGAAACACCACTCGACGTTCTCGCCTGGATTGACAATGGTATAACGCTCTTGTGCCTTATCCGCCAATGTGCGTAAAACTTGGGCTTTGGAAAATCCTTCAGGCAGCGCCTTTTGTTTCGCCAGAAACGCATAGGTTTCAAGAGCCTCTTCCCGGGGCGTTGGCAAAATCGGTCGCGCAATATGCCGGCTCACCAACTGGACACTCTCACGCCACCCGGCCTGGCGCTGTTTCCAGCGTATCTGAGCATAGACCGCACTGTAAACGGCCATAATCAGCATTCCATTCAAAACAAGCAACGCCAGCCATTT
>JBAXCC010000297.1:0-4975 GCA_037141675.1 bacterium
CGGGGGAAAGGGGGCGATATGCTTTTTTTCAGCTCCTATGGGATGCTAGTGAAAAAAAATGATTAATTATTTTTAAGTTCTTGAAGAAAAAACTTCCGTGACACGAGATAGGCCGATGCAAAGATACAGATGAACGAGGAGACTAGCAACAGACTGATGACTCCGAAGATTAAAAGCCAAGGCATTTCGCTTCGCAATGTATACGCTGCTGGTTGAATAGCAACGAGTGCAGGAATGAGCCCTGTGAGGAGCCCAACGCTAACAAGTGAGCCATACTCAGATAGGAGGAGAAGAAGGATGTGCGTATGGGGCAATCCAATTGCCAAGAGCAATGCAAATTCATGACGTCGTTCTTCGACGCCGCGAATAATAACCAGTGCGATTCCAAAAATGCCAAGCATCATTCCGAGTCCGCCAAACACTAGGAACATATCCAAATAGGTGCTCTCGACTGATGCTAATAAGCGCAAGCGTTCTTGGGTTGTTTCAACGGTAATGCCGGGCTCTGGATGATGCAACTTGTGCAGATCTCCTTGTGGAACCGCCGTTGGTCTGCTACGTCTATCGGTTCCTTCGCGTAATAAGTAGGGGGCGTAATCGCATAACCACATGCTGTAGCCGTGAACCGTTGGAAATGCCTTTAGGAATGTGCTCTCATCAATCAGTAATGCGCCCTGCAGAATGCTGCTTCGCACAGGTACGACACTGACAATTTGAAGCGTACTGTCGGCGTAGCGGATTTGAGTTCCGTAAATTGGATGTGCCTTTGCCTTAAGGCTATAGTGAAGCATCGATAGATCAGCTGCAAGCGCGGGAATGCACTGATTGGTCAAGGCCAGAAACAGTGGAGACCAGATACCGCCTGCTGTTGCAGGTTCAAATGCACGAAAACGCGAAAGCGCTTGTGCATCAACACCGTAGACCGTTGGTGCTATGGGAGCGTTCATGTTGAGGCATCCAGCCGTATCCCCTTCATGTACGCGAATGGGAATGACTACGGTTGCACCCGTAACGCGCTTGGCCATTTCAATGCCTTTGTCGCGATCAAAGGGGATGACGGATGTGACGATGGAGGCGAATCCTCCGCTGCCAGTTGATGGGTTTGCAACATCCGCCGCAGGATCATTCTTCATCGAGAGTACGCCAATGACGAGGAATGATCCAAGTGCGATTAATAGGATGACCGGCATGTTGCGTCGCGGCATGTGAAAGGCGCGACACAGGCCTGTCTGGATAGGCCCGCACGTCAGCGCATGAGAAGACCGCCAGACGGCTCCAACAGAACGGATAAACAGAATCAGGGAAAGGAGCAGTAAGAAACCGGCTCCAAAAAACGCATTGTTGGCATGTTCTCCACGGACGGATAGTAGGAGAATCGCGAGTGAGGTGAGTGCAATAAATCCACCGATCACGTTAATGACCTGGATTGAACGTGGTGATGATCGAGTGGTGGGGACCACTCGCTCGTCAGCGGTCTGCCAAAGTGTTGCCGGTTGCTGCCGCGTGAGACGTCTGAGGTGGATGAACAGAATCAGGAGCATGAGCAGAATCATAGAGATACTGCTTGTGATGGCAACAGAAGGTGAAAAATAAAAAACGAGATTTGCATTTGCAAAGGCAGTACGCCAGAAACGGGCGAGGCTCCAAATCAGAAAGCGCGTGAGTCCAGTACCCATCATTACGCCAATCAGGCTGCCTACTGTAATCGTGGGGATCCATTCACTCACCAGGGTAATGATGCACCGCTTACGTGTCCAACCTGTTGCAAGTAGCAGCGCAATATCGTGTTTACGTGATTCGAGTGTGAGGGAGAAGGTGAGTGTCGCTAGTAGTATGGAGGATATAATCAGGATAAACATCATACCGATGAAGAGGCCGTTAAAGTCTGTTGAGCCAGAGGCGGCACGTGCGCCATCCGTTGCAAGTTGCACGGTATAGGCACCAGCATCTTTTGCAGAGAGGCGGGCTGCTATACGCGTGCGAACAGCATCAGGAGTGGCATTAACTTGAAGGCACATGGCATTCCCCAATACGCTGCCAAAACAGCTTACCCCCGCTGAAGCGGTCATGAAAAGTTTAGGTGTCTCTCTCCACTGTTTCCAATAGGCTTCGTTTGGTTCATCCTTGAGCTTCTTTTCATCCATGGGCATTCCGACATCCCAAGCTGCGCACGAATCAACATCCTTCATTCCTGGAAAGACAGGCATATACGCTTTCATGGTTGCCGCATCTTCTGTTGAAATAATTGCTGAAATACGAAATGTGCGCTCGTCAGGTACAAGCCGTCCATTGGGTTCAAAACGGCGCCACTTCAGCAGGAGGGTTTGATGGGTTGTCACATTTAAGTGCTGTGCCAGCCAAGTCGTAATAACAACTTCGTCATCCCGCATTTCAGAGGAAGTTCCACAGAAAGAGGGTGTCACTGCCCCCACAAAACCGTATGGTGTGTCACGTCCATTTGCTTCGAAAGAGTCAGCAAGGTAAAAGCTAGCGGACTTCGTCGCTGTTGCTTCCGAGAATATATTATTTAGAGCAGGGGGGAGATAGATGGCTTTGCTTTTAATCACGGTACCATTGGTGGAGGGCTGAATGTCTAAGCCGAAATCCTCTGCTGAAAAGGGCAGTGAGAGATGGTCTAACTTCGAGACAAAGAGATTTGCTTTCCCGTCTAATTCCAGAGCAGTAGCAAGCAAGGTGTAAGGAACGAAAACGTTAACAGGGGGAAGTGTGCTGGGTTCGAGTGCAAAGTCGGGGGTGATGAGAGATTCAGAAATGGACGGTTCCGTGCGCGCCTCGGAAATATGAATTGCTCGACGGATGATGCGTGAGGTTTTGGTATCGCCAACTGGGAGTTCAATGGATAGCCCCGTTGGTTTCTTGAAGCGGATCGAACCTTCATTTGTGCGAAGAATGGCACGCGCCCGATCATTGAGAAACACATTGGTTTGGGCGGAGAGTCCCTTTTGTGGGACAATTCCGATTATGTGTACCTGATTGGCGCAGACCTGTCCGCTTTCATCGAGTAGTTCGCCTTTTACAAACAACGCAGCTTGGGTATCTGGTCGGGCGTTGATTACGTTAAGTCCTGCAGCCCCCTCTGGAAAGTAGAGTGCGCTTTTGAGGTCGCCAATGCGCTTGCCCAGATTGCGACGCAACCCTTCATGTAAGGAATGACCTGTCATGAGTGCCGCGCAGAAAATGGACGCTGAAAGCGCAATGGCGCACGCCAAGACAAAATGGCGTGCAGCGTAGAAACGGATACTCTTTGCTAGCCATGTGGACATCATAGTGGGATCCTTATGATACAATCTCGACAAACGTTTCGAAACGTGCGGTGCGCGGGAACATATCGAAGAGTCGAACCTGACGTACGTGTCGTTTTCCCTTTGATAAAATAATATGTAAATCGCGTGTCAGCGTTGCTGGATCACACGAGATGTAAAAAATACGCGGGATGGCGCTTTCGGCAATGGCTTCTGCGACGCTTTTTTCTATGCCCTCGCGAGGCGGGTCGATTATTAAGGTTGTTTGTGTCGGATTCACGAGCCAGTCGTGCAAGCGTATCGGCTCCTGTCCTAGCGCATGTACATGGAAACGGGCCGGGATATTATGCGTCAACGCATTTTCTTTTGCGGCGGTAATGGCTGCCCGTCCTGATTCGACTCCTGTGAGGCATCTGCCGCCATGCTTCATGCATGTCAGACCGAATATGCCGATTCCACAGTAGAGGTCAAGGATTTCGGGACAGTCAGTACGTTCTTCAAAAGCGGTTGCTGTGAATTCAAAAAGAAGTTGAGCAATCCGGCGGTTGACTTGATAAAACCCATTGTGAGGGACTGTCAGTTCGCCGATGGGGCTTTGGACGGTCAGGTAGGCTGGGCATCCTGGAGATGTTGCCCCTTTGCTGTTGCGCCATATAACGCCATCATGCAAGGTGCGACGGAAGATGAGGTCGTCGCCGTGTTTCAAGATGTTCTTCAATTTGCCTGACGACCGCAATGCATGAAGCTCTTCATTGATGGCCGGGTGAGCAAGGGGACAAGCCGGGATATCAATAACACGGTGCGATGGCTCTTCGCGATAACCGAGCTTCATGCTCCCACATGGCGCGGTCTCGGCATGAAGAGTGATCTTGTTCCGATAATGAAGTGCTTTAGGCGAAGCTACCGGTGGGTGAAAGATGACTGAATCATGTGGAATCTGGCGGAAAGAGCTGATCAGCTGTTGTTGCTTGATCAGGACTTCAAGCGGGTAGTCTATATGGTCATAGACGCACCCTGGGACGCGTGTTAAAACACCCGTGTCGTAGACTCGGCAACAGGGGTCGATTCGATGAGGTGACGGTGTGATGATCCCAAGCAGCACGGCCCGCGCAAAGGTTTTTTTCTGTTGTGTGATCCGGATGATGATTTGTTCGCCAGGAAGTGCGCCTGGAATAAATACGACGCAACCATCAATTCGCGCAATACCATCTCCTCCATACGCGACAGATTCAATTGTGCAGGTGTGTGTACTATTGGGTATCATCCGTTCTTTTTACGACCTCTCCGTAAAGTGTTTGCGGTGCTACACGGTTGATGAGGATGTTGACAAGTGTGCCAGGCTTTACACCCTGAACAGGATCAAAAACAACAATTTTATTTCCGGGAGAACGGCCTGCCCAGCGGGTTTCGTTACGCAGACTGGGGCCTTCGACTAAAACCTCTTGGAGGGAGCCCATCAAGCGCTGATTCGCGGCTTTGCCGCGAATGTCCTGATCCACGAGTAAGACTTGATTCCGACGCATTTTTTCGTCGTCTGTGACGTCATCAGCCATTGAGGCTGCGGGCGTTCCTGGGCGCGGAGAGTATTTGAAGATGAAGGCATTGTCAAAATCGGCTTGATTCATCAGTCGGCGTGTATCCTCAAAGTCTTCAGGCGTTTCGCCTGGGAAGCCGACAATGACATCTGTTGTCAACGCGAAGTCTGGCATGGC
>JBAXCC010000298.1:0-4971 GCA_037141675.1 bacterium
GGATGAGTTTCCAGTCGCCATCATGGACAGCAACTGCTGGGGGCATCCAATCCGGCACGCCTGGGTCATGCGGAAAATAGGTGAAGGTCGGAGCGCGGTTAAACGTTGGATCCCCCTTCCATGCGGGCAGCACGCTCACGCCATCAAAAATCTGTCCGGGAGCCTTCTGCAACCCAAAGGCCTCGATGAAGGTTGGAAAATAGTCTTCTGTCTGAAACCGGGCATCACTCTTCGCGCCAGCCTTGACAACACCCGGCCATGAAATAATGCACGGCACCCGCACGCCACCTTCAAACATCGTCGCCTTACCACCCCGCAGCGGACGGTTACTGGTCGGGGATTCCCCATCGACCTCGTTATACATGTTCCCTCCATTGTCAGCAGTAAAGACCACCAAGGTGTTCTTAGATAAATCCAGGCGATCCAGAGCATCCATCAACGTGCCGACCGCATCATCCATGCTCTCAACCATGGCGGCGTAGGTCGGGCAACGCTGCGCGTCCTTCTTGTCGACCGTCTTCTGATACTTCTCTATCAGTGCCTTCTTCGCATCAAACGGAGCATGGACACTGAACATCCAGTAGTTCATGTAAAACGGCTTGCTTTTGTTCTGTTCCAGCCACTTCACGGCTTCTTTGGCCATGCGGTCTTCAATATGCTGATTGGGCTCGCCCGGATCCGGATCAAACTTGTCAAACTTCCAAGGCGCCACATAGCTTCCTGCAGGGCCAGGTCCGGGCCAATGCGGAATATCCACGTCAAAACCATGCTGCAGGGGCGAGTAAGGTTCTCTGCCCAAATGCCATTTGCCAAAATGGCCGGTCGCATAGCCCGCCGCCTTGAAGGCCTTTGCTAATGTGGGATAGGTCGTTTTCAGACGGGTCGGAACAATGGGAGGTAAAGTCTTTTTATTGGGCGCCCCGTTCTTTGCCGGCTGTGTACACTCCAGTATCTCCTGCCCTTCATGGCAGACGGGTGACGTAATGCCGGTGCGCGCAGGGCTAAGCCCCGTCATGATAGACGAGCGAGTCGGGGAACAGAGCGGACTAGCGGAGTACGCATGGGAGAAAAGCATTCCACGTTTAGCCAAGCGTTCTAAGTTGGGGGTCTTGTAAAAGGTTGTGTGGCCATTGGGGGAGATATCCGCCCAGCCCAAGTCATCCGCAAGTATAAACACCAGATTTACTTTATCCTGCGCACAGACTACGCCAGCGCACATCATCACGATTGCCATCAGATGCTTCATGATCTCTCCCTGTTTTCATATTTCTAAGAAATTGCAGTAATATTAACAGGATACACCTCTATCGGCAATGTGAAAAAATGGAAGCAAATGGCAATTTTTTGCTATCTTATGTGCAAAAAAAAGACGGGCAAACGCCCGTCTTTTTTTTGTAGCATGCTCACGCTAACGTCCGATTACCAAGCATAGTGCGCAAAGGCCTTGTTTGCCTGCGCCATCTTGTGTACATCGTCACGCTTCTTCAGCACGTTGCCCTGGTTGTTATAAGCTTCAACCAATTCCATAGCAATTGCCTTAGGCATCGGGGTACCACGACGCGCACTCGCGTACTGGGACATCCAACGCAGCGCCAACGAGAGCTGACGGCCAGGGCGGATTTCCACAGGTACTGGATAGGTCGTACCACCAACGCGACGGGACTTCACTTCGACTTTCGGCTTCATATTCGCGATCGCGGAATCCATGACTTCCAAAGGATCCTTGCCTTCAACCTTCGCGCGAATCTCTTCGATAGCACCGTAAACAATGCGCTCTGCGGTGGTTTTTTTGCCGCTCTTCATCAACGCACGAATGACTCTTGCGACCAATTCGCTGTTGAATTTCGGGTCAGCTGAAGCTTCCCGTTTTACTGCTCTACGCCGTCTTGCCATAATTCACTCTTTCTTTAACTAGCCTTTTTTGGTCTCTTCACACCATATTTAGAACGACTGCGTTTGCGTCCTGCAACACCCAAGCTGTCCAAGCATCCGCGAACAATGTGATAGCGAACGCCAGGTAAGTCTTTCACACGACCGCCACGCACGAGCACCACGCTGTGTTCCTGCAGATTGTGACCTTCCCCCGGAATATAGGCTGTTACTTCGTAACCCGTTGTCAAACGTACACGCGCAACCTTACGCAACGCGGAGTTCGGCTTCTTAGGTGTCTGCGTCTTCACGACCAAACACACACCACGACGCTGAGGACAAGCCTTCAGCGCGGGCGATTTACTCTTCTTGCGCAACGGGCTGCGGCCCTTGCGGACTAATTGATTAATCGTCGGCATCTACTAATCTTCCCTTCCAAATTGGAAATAAATAGGCGTTAAATTTAACAAACTACCTGCTGACAAGCAAGCCTGAAAATATAAATAGTTCATCTTTTTTCACTACCCTATGATCAGTTGATTTGAAAAAACGTTCATGAAAGGGTTTTCCGGTAGGCTTCCCATTCTGGTTCGTTCTCCCAGAGCCAGTAATAGTAGTCCTTGTTCTCAAGCTTTGCTGCTGCTTCTTCGTCCGATATAATTGTTGTGGCCGGATGCGTTTGAAGAGCGGTAGCTGAGATCATGCTCGTGATGGGCCCCTCCACAGACTTAGCCAGTATACCTGCTTTCTTCTCTCCCGTGACTAAGACAATGATCCTGCTAGCCTCAAGGATGGTGCCGACACCCATGGTCAGGGCGCGGCGTGGCATCTTCTCAGGCGGATCAAACAGGGGTGAGTTCTGATCGATAGTGACCTGTGTGAGCGCTTTCTGTCGGGTTCTGCTGTAAAGCGCAGACAAAGGCTCATTAAACCCAATATGCCCGGTTTCTCCTATCCCGAGGAGTTGAAGGTCTATACCGCCACACGCCTTGATTCGCTTCTCGTAGAGGCGGCACTCTTCCTTGAGGTCTTCTGCCATGCCATTGGGCAGGTAGGTGTTACGAACATCAATGTTAATGTGATCGAACAGATGGTGGTTCATGTAACTTCTGTACGAATGTGGATCCTCCGCCGGCAATCCGACATATTCGTCCAAGTTGAACGTCCGACAAGACGAAAAGTCCAGTCCTTCGCTTTTATGCATGCTAACCAGTTCAGCATACACGTGTTCCATCGTTCTGCCGGTTGCGAGTCCCAGCACGAGATCATGTTTCAAGCGCAAATGATCAGCAATGACCTTTGCCGTCAGTTCCGCCGCCATCTTCTTATTGGGTTGAATAATTACTTCCATATCAGCTTTCTGGATACTCTGCCTTATGATCGGGAGAACCGAACAGGACTTTTTTGTTAGTTAGAAGTTTCCTTAAATCATTGATTTCATCGGCAGGCGACGTGAGCGGCAATGTGATCTGACCGCCCTCAATGACGGACCTGCACATGCCCATCATGATTTCAAAACCTTTATAGGCGCTGTCAAAGTTGCAGGAATGAACCTTGGTATCATCCTTTAACCAGTCGGCCATTTCCTGTATATAGGGAGGCATGTCTGCATCATACGACATCGCACCTGTGCCAGAGAAAGATCCGTCTTTCGTGACCGCCCGCCAGCCACCGTTCGTCAGCACCTCCGCGAAACCATCGTCGCCCATGACGCGGATGCGGTTACGCCCCCACCACTTGCTGACCTCGGGAATGTTGGGTGCGCCGGCACCGACTTCAATTACGCCGCGAACACCGTTGGCGAATTGAATGAACCCACCGATATAATCAGGTGACGGATGGTTGTCGTTCAGTTTGCCACGGCCTGCTGCCTGCGCCATGACCCACTCAGCATCAGCTTCGTTATTATACCAGCGCATATAGTCGATCATATGCGTCATCATGTGCATCATCCAGCCTGTGGCTGAAGAATAAATGGTGTGAACCTTACCCAGCGCACCGCTGGCAGCGATCTCCTTGACCTTCCGGTAATGGGCACCATACCGATGTTGGTGGCTGACCACGGCCTTAATGCCACTATCGTCAATCATCTTCTTGATCTGCATGGCTTTTGACGTGGAATCAGCAACAGGCTTTTCAAAAGCAACCATCTTGGCTCCACAATCGATAGCGATCTTAATGAAGCTCTCGCGGAGATGCGGCATGGTACAGAAACAGAAAACATCAGGCTTCAGCTGCGCAGCCAGGGCAGCGGCATCGGCAGATGTGGCCGGGTTCCCTAAACTGGCAGCAGCGTCTTTCAGGCGCGCTTCATCAATATCACAAAGACCGACCACTTCGAAATTTGGATTCGCATGGAACGCTGATGCGTGGTGCTTCCCGCGCTTCCCCATGCCAACAACCATCACTTTATATTTGCTCATTATAAGTTTTCCTTTGATAAAAAAGCCCGGGGCATTTGACGCCCCGGACTATTGTCGTCAACTTAAGCGTTAGCTTTGTCCCATTCCATGACCTTCTCGATCACGTAATTGATCTCTTCACCTGTCAGTTCAGGGAACATCGGCAGCGTCACGACGCTTGCAGCGTTGCGCTCAGCGTTCTTAAGACTGCCTTTAATCTCGCAATCCTTACCCCAGGGGAAACCAGCCTGCTGATGAATGGCGATGGAATAATGCGTCTTTGCGTCAATGCCATTCGCCTGCAGGAATGCCACCAGATCATTGCGCTTGGCAACATCCTTTGTCTCAATCGCATACAGATGGTACACATGACGATACCCTGGCACACGATAAGGAAGAATAATGGCCTTAGCATCCTTGAGTCCCACATCATAACGCCCCGCCAGAGCAATGCGCTGATCCGTCCATTCGGTGATGTGCTTCATCTTCGCGCTCAACACGCCTGCCTGCAAATCGTCCAGACGGCTGTTGAAGCCGAAGCTGTGATGATCACGCTGCGTCGAGCCGTGGTTGCGAAGCTTGCGGATCTTATCGTTGACATCCGCGCGGTCGGTGAAGACCATGCCGCCGTCACCGAAGCAACCGAGGTTCTTCTGAATGATGTAGCTCGTGGTCACGGCATCGCTGAGTTCGCCCTGCT
>JBAXCC010000299.1:0-4970 GCA_037141675.1 bacterium
TTTCTCGGCATGATCCGTGGCATTGACTACATGACCTCGCGTCCCGACTGGAACCGAAAGGCGATCATCAGTTCCGGCGCCAGCCAAGGCGGTGGGCTTGCCCTTATCGCCGCCGCACTTGATCCGCGCGTCACGGCGGTTGTGTCGATTGCTCCGGCCCTCGGCGAGCACACTGGCCCGCTCTACGGCAGGCCTGATGCTGCGCCGAACAACCTCATTATGGGGCGCGACAAGAAGACCCCAGATCCGAAAATTGTCGCCGCCACTGCCTACTACGATACGGTGAGCTTTGCGCGCTTTGTCAAAGTGCCGGTACTCATGAGTAGCGGCCTGATCGACACGGCTTGTCCTCCGATGACGGTCCTCTCCATTTACAACACGCTCGCCTGCCCCAAGCAGCTTGATCTCGTGCCGCTCCTCGGCCACAACTGCGGCCCCCGATTCATGGAGCTGAAGAACCACTTTCTGGTGGAACAAGCCGGCATTCTCAATCCATCCGCAAAAACAGAAGCCCCCATCATTATGGGCGCGCCGATCTATAAATAAAGACGTACCACCCTCTTTTCGTTGCTCTGTTGTTGGTCCGGCGCTCTGCGGGCTCTGAGAGAGAAAAAATGGCTGCACATTGTCAGAGAACGCTCTAGATTAAAAATTAGCGTTTGTGAGTTGGTTTTGTGGTGTTAAGCGTGACTCGAAACTCGACTGCCAACTGCTACTGCTGACTGCCAACGCCCCATCATTTTCCAAGGAATCAGTTGGACAATCTGATGGAGGGTCGTATATACTGACGATAATGTTTTATTATCTGGGGATGAACGTGAAAGGAATATGTAGTATGCGCACGAACGACCACCAAGCTGCCACCATAAAATCACTGAGGCTCTTTGCCACTTTGGCTGTATGTCTCGCGTGTCCAACATTCGCCGAGACACCCACGCTTCCTGGCGTCGGTGCTGCAATGCAGGAGATGATAGCGAAAAATGAAGTAGCCGGCGCGATCACGATTGTCGCTGGGACAAATAAGGTGCTCCATTTTGAGTGTACGGGCTTGGCTGATGTGGCAACAAAAAAACCGATGACCCCTGACATGCTTTTCTGGATCGCCTCGATGACGAAACCGATTACCGCCACAGCGGTTCTGATGCTCCAAGATGAGGGCAAATTGAACGTCGCTGATCCTGTAGAAAAGTATCTCCCTGGGTTTGCCAATCTGAAAACGCCCTCAGGCAAGCCTGCGAAACTCACCATCACGCAGCTGCTCACGCACACCTCCGGTCTTGGCGAAGCTGACGGAAAAGCAGCCATGCAAGCGTCTACGCTCGCTGATCTGGTGCCACTCTGGCTCGCTGCGCCGATGCAATACGAGCCTGGCGAGAAGTGGAAATATACGCAGAGCGGCATCAATGCCGCTGCCCGCATCGTCGAGGTGGTGAGTGGGATGAGCTTCGATGGATTTCTTCAGGAACGGCTTTTCAATCCGCTGGGCATGAAGGATACCACCTTCTACCCGACCGTTGAGCAACGCGCTCGCATTGCGACCGCTTATGCCAAAAACAAGGAGACTGGCGCGCTCGATCCTGTTCCGCCTCGGAGTGGCTATGAGGGAACGCGGAAACGCCCGCCGCAGGGTAATGGCGGACTCTACTCGTCTGCGTCCGACTATGCGCGCTTTGGCCAGATGCTCCTGAACAATGGCACGCTCGAAGGACGTTGTTACCTGAGCCCGGCTGCGATGAAATTCATCACCAGTCCGCAGACTGGCGACCTCGCGACAGGATTTTTCCAGAAAGAGTCGTTCGGCGCCAATTACGGCTGGGGACTCGGCACGTGCATCCTGCGCAAGCCGCATGAGGGTGTGGCTTCGATGCTCTCGCCTGGTAGCTTCGGGCATGGCGGCGCCTGGGGTACGCAAGCCTGGATTGATCCTGTGAAAGGGGTTGCCTACGTACTGATGGTGCAACGCGCCAATTTCCCGAACAGTGATAACAGCGTTGTCCGCCAGGCTTTCCAGCAGGCGGCTGCGAATGCACTCATAAAATAGGAAGTTCCAGGTAATTATGAAATACACCCTCACACGCCTTGCCGCCTTGCTGTTGACGCCGTTGGCTGCTCTATACGCCGCAGATGCACCATCGCTGACGATCCAAGCATCCGCTGGCACAAAGATGTACGACATTGAACTCGTCGTTGGCAATGGCACTGCTGTTGAAGGCCAGCCTGCCACCCAATGCAAAATCAGCCAGCCGTTTGGCATCGCGTTCGATCCGCAGGACAATATGTATATTTGTGAGGAGACGTCACGAATCCTTCGCGTTGATGCAAAAACCGGCATCTTGACGATCGTCTCTCGCGCGCATCCCAAAGACGCTCCACTGGGTGACGGGAAGCCTGCGTGCGATGCGAGCTTTGTTGCGCCGCACAACCTCGTGGCGGATGCACAGGGGAATCTGTTTATTGCCGACACCTATCATTACAGCGTGCGCCGCGTGGATGCGAAGACGGGCATCGTGACGACCTTCGCCGGCAACGGCACCAAGCAACTCAGCGGCGATGGCGGCCCGGCCGCGAGCGCAGGACTTGACGGCATTGCCTGCCTCTGTTTCAGCAGCGACTACAGCCAGCTTTATCTCGGAGGCTTCAGCAAAGCGATCCGCGTCGTGGATCTGAAAACCGGCCTCATCGAGACTGTCAAAGGGATCGGCCCTAGCCGCGCGCAAGCAGTCGATTCCAAAGGCAATCTGTTCATTCCCACGCGCCTCGGTCTGCGGATGCGCAGTCCGGATGGCAAGGTTGTCGAGCTTGATGACCCAACTGCCACGCCACCGCTCAAGGGTGTCAAACACCTCTGGGCTGACCGTGACGACAACATCCTTATTGCTGATGCGGGCAATCATTTGATCCGCAAATTCATGGTTCGCGACTGCAAGATGCTGACGCTTGCCGGCACTGGGATCAAAGGAACGAACGGCGTTCCCGGTGCGGCGCTCCAAGCCCAGCTCGGCGAACCGCACGGCGTTGTCACGCACCCTCGCACCGGCGACATCTACATCGCCGACTCACGCAATCATCGCGTGTTGAGATTGATCTCGAAATGAAAGGAACAGCTATGAAGCAGACCCTCTCTCTCCTCGTTGCCCTACTGGCACCGCTGGCCGAGTTGCAAGCTGGCGAACTCAAGCTCGCCAGCGTTTTTATGTCCAATGCCGTGCTTCAGCGCGACAAGCCGGCTCCAGTCTGGGGATGGGCGGATGCGAATGCGCGCATCATTGTGGAGTTTGCCGGACAAAAGAAGGAGACGACTGCAGATGCGAGCGGCAAGTGGTCGGTGCAACTCGATGCTTTGGCTGCCAATGCCGTACCGGCGTCTCTCACGGTTTCCGCGCCACCGGCAAAGCCGCTGAACGTCGGCGGCCTCGTTGTGGGCGATGTGTTTCTCTGCGCGGGAGGCAACGAGGTCAACAGGCGAGCCACGGATGCCGATGCTCTGCCGGATGATCCGAAGTTGCCCCCGATACGCGTCTTCATGCTGACGGTCGCCACGGCGCGCGAGCCACAGGCTGATGCGAAAGGACGCTGGCTGCCTGCCACGAGCAACACGTGTAAAAGTTTGCCCGCGCAAGCATGGCATCTGGGTCGTGCGATAGCAGGGGAGAACAAGGTGCCAGTGGGCGTCATCAATGTATCCGCAAGTTATCCGGTGGAGACGTGGATGAGTCGCGACGCACTCATTGCGACGCCAGAGGCTACGAAGCTGCTGGCCTTCTTCGTGAGCGATGCGTGGAAGATGCGCATCGTCGGCACGTATGAGGAACGTGTGAAGGCATGGATGGAGTATTGCCAGAAGCTCCCGCTCAATCCGCCGCCCAAGCCGAAGCCCGAGGATGTAGATACGCTGGCGAAACAGGAGCCTGCCGCTGTGTGGAACGGCAGCATGGCGCCGCTCGTGCCGCTCGCATTGCGTGGCATCGTGTGGGATGGCGGTGACGATTGGGCGAGCCAGAACCGCGCGTTTCAACACGGGCAACTTTTGCAAACCATGATCGCGGACTGGCGCAAGGCTTTCAACGACACGGCGCTGCCATTCATCGTCGTCGAGTTGCGACCGCATCGTTACGCATTGCCATTCGGCATTGACGGCCGGCTCGCAGCGGAACTGCGAGATGCGCAGCGTGCTGCTGTTGCCAAAGCAAAAGCCGCCATCGTGACCACGATTGACTTCCCAGCAGATCCGAAGCCTTGCGAAGTTTCCGCGCGCATCGCCGATTCCATTCAAGGCCGTGACAACACCGGCCCCGTGCTCGCCAGTGCGGAAACGAAGGGTGACACGGTCGTGCTACGTTTCTCCCACACGCAGGGCGGCCTGAAGGCGAAGGGCGATACGTTGAAAGGCTTCGCCTTGGCCTCATCCATCTATCGCTGGGTGTGGGCTGATGCGCGTATCGAAGGCGACTGCGTCATTGTCTCCGCGCCCACTGTTCCGCAGCCGCAAGGCGTACGCTACGCATATGAAGATCTGCCTTCGAGCGGCGCCACGCTCATGGATGGCGAAGGCCATCCCGCCGCACCGTTCCGCACGGACACGCATTTTGCCCTCACCGATTTGAATCTCGATCCCAGTGCCGAAGTGCTGCGCTACAATCCGCGTACCGACTTCGGCATGGAAGACCCACGCCTGCCGCGCGTCCTCATCATCGGCGACAGCATCTCCGGCCACTACCTTTACGAATTGCGCGAGCTGATGCGCGGCAAGGCCAATGTCATCGGCGAGTCCAGCATGTCGCCGCGATATCCGCCCGAGAAGTACCGCTGGTCAAAGCTCGGTCCTCGTTTCTACCGCGCCGACTGGGCTTCGAAGGACGACGACTTGAAGAACTTCCTTGCAGCGCAGGGCCCCTTTGACATCGTGCATTTCAACAACGGCATTCACAACTTTTCCCGCGCCAACCCTGGTGACGAGAAACCGTACGCCG
>JBAXCC010000300.1:0-4944 GCA_037141675.1 bacterium
GAATTGATAAATTGAAAGAGATCCATCACTCCGCTAAGTTTTACTTAGAGGAAGATGGTTATAAGTCGCTAGAGAGCGCTGTTTTGAATCCGCTTTATGAACTCAAAACGGGTGGGTTCCCGTTAAATAAGTATGATATTGCTCTTGCAAAAAAGGTTTACGATGTCACCCAAAAATGGCGAGATGATCGTAGAGTCCCTGCAGAAATTGATCAGATGGATAAAGTTTTAGATGATATGAAAAGGAAGCTTAAGAGTATACAGGAACAGCCTGTCCACTAGGGTCAATAAGCGCTTCACCCTCCCTGCTACTTCCTACTTGGTGTGATTCATTTTAACTAAAATGAATCACACCCTTTTTGACGGGCGCAGTTCAGAGTTGTTTGAAAACAGGCATTCCGTGGCAGGACCTACGCCTCCCCCTATTTAGCAGAATGGCTCGGCTCCAAGAAAAGGAGCTGCTAAGAGGCCGCTATCCCGTCAACCTGGTCCCTCCGCTCAACCCGTCAACCTGTCACCCAGTCAACCCGTCAAAAAACACCACCAACTCACGAACTAATGAACACACGCACTCACGCACTTCTCCCAATACGCACCGTTTATGGACGACGCCAGATGCGCCTGTCCGCTGTCCAGTCCGCCGTAGCTTTAGCGTAGGCGGAAGTCGTATTCGCGAAGGCGGAAACCGCCGGATCACCCAAGAGAAGTAAAACATAAAAAGTGAGTTATTAAGAGAAAGCTAGGTTCCTGCAAAAAAAATTCCCGTTAGGTCTTTGTTAACGGGGGGTGATAAAATATAAACCGCATTCTGTTTAAATGAATGCGATTTAAAGTAAGAAATGCCCCAATGAGGATTTTTCAAAGGGGCTTAAAGTATCAGAAACTATTGTATCAGAAATTATTTGCTCTTCTTCTCTTTCTTGTCCGAAGCTTCCTTTTTAGGTTGCTCAGATGCGTTCTTGCTCTCAGTCTTTGTGCGTACGAGATTGTACTCGGAGTCGCTGACCTTAACAATATTATAGTCAGACGATGGCTCAAGACTGAAGGTTTTCTTGAGGGTAGCTTCCCAACGCTTAGATGTCTGAACATTTTCTACTGTCAGCTCGGCAAGTGAAACAATCTGACGCTCAAGGCGTTGCCTGGATGACATCAACTGTGTCAAAGGAGCCGCTTCTTCTTTTGTATTGAACTTCTTAATGAGCTTACGATCTGCTTCCTTGCCTACGGCAACCTTATTTGTTGAGACTTGAAACAAGGTTTTTTCCTCTGCAATAAATACATAAGAGGCATCTGGATCAATCCCATGATCTTTTTGCATGATGGATATCATACTTTTTAAAATCTTTTGCTTTTCCTCCATCATTCGTTTGCAGACAAGCTGATTTCCAACGGCCTGCTTCATTGTCGCTACCGTCCGAATGTAGTTGGTCGCTTCTTCTTTTGACAATTTCTTTACAACTTCTTGTGCAGAAGACGGTAAAGCATTGCAGAACAGGAAAGCGCAACATACAGACATAATCATTCGACTATTACTCATAAAAAAACTCCATCTTGTTAATGTGATTAAAGTATTATTATGCAATTTATTGATGGTAAAAGTCAAGACCAAGCTTGGAATACTTTCAGGGATTTCACATATTTTGGGAATTGACAATTTTGCCCTTCCCGTCGCATAATACAAATTAATCAGAGGAGAATTATCATGGATAATAGTAATTCGTTTTTAGTCTTGTTTTTGGAGCCGATTCGCGCCTTTCTTGAAGATGATGAGGTTTCAGAAATCATGATCAACGGGCCTTCGAACGTCTATATTGAAAAGAAGGGCAAGCTTCAAAAGACGGAGGCGAAGTTTATCAGCGAGCCCGCACTGAAAGCCGCAGCCGCGAACATCGCGAAGTCAGTCGGCCGCTTTTTGAATGAAGATAATCCCCGCCTGGATGCGCGTCTGCCGGATGGCTCGCGTGTTCATGCCGTGATTCCTCCTCTGTCGCGTTGCGGAACCGTCATCGCTATTCGTAAGTTCAAGAAGGACACCATCACGATTGATAAGATGATGGGATTCGGGAGTCTTTCTGACGATGCCATGAAGCTGATCCGTGCGTTGGTCGTGCTTCACAAGAATGTCATTGTTTCAGGCGCTACATCGTCCGGCAAAACCTCGGTATTGAACGCCCTGAGCAGCTTCATTCCAAATGCTGAGCGTGTCCTGGTCATCGAAGATGCCACTGAATTGCAGTTGCAGCAGGAGCATATTGTTCAGTTCGAAACGCGTAAAGCTGACAAGAACGGCAACGGCGAGGTGACGATTCGTGATCTGATCCACTCGTCGCTGCGTTTGCGTCCGGATCGCTTAGTCATCGGTGAAATCCGTGGCGGTGAAGCATTGGACCTACTGCAGGCGTTGAATACGGGACACGCAGGCTCTATGTCCACAATCCATGCGAACTCGGCGATTGACTGTATGTTCCGCCTTGAAACGTGTGCCCTGCTCAGTGGTATCGATATTCCATTGGTGGCATTGCGCGCTCAAGTCGCGTCGGCTATCAATGCCGTGGTACACACGGCGCGCCTGTCAGATGGTTCACGTAAGGTGATTACCATTTCGGAAGTACTTCCGTTGAAGAACGGCGAGTATCAGATGAGCGACTTGATAGCATGGCAGACTGACGCGATCACGCCTGAAGGAACGGTCGAGGGTCACTTTGTCCTGAAAAATAGGCCCACCTTTGTTGATCAGGCCGCCATCGCCAAACTGGAACTACCCGGGATCACAAGTTGAGATGCGAAGAATTTATGTATTTCTTTTATTAGGGTTCACGCAAATATGTTTTGCGGAGGGGCCTGTTATTATTCCGGATCCCCGGGTGCAAGCCGTGGCGGTCGCTCAGAAACATCTTCTTCCCGGATTGAAGCGCGCGGGCAAGTCAATCGTTGAAATCCCTTGGCAAGTCGGTCAATGCTTTCGCCTTCCATTAGGGTTGGCGGAAGTTATTTTTTCTCCCCTCCCGGATGTCGAATTCAAAGAAGGCCTTGATGATCTTGGCGCAGGCGTCTTGGCGCCCTTTAGGTTTTGCAAGGCCGTGTTCGAAATGCCCTACGAAGTTTATTGCGGTCTCAGTGATGCGGTGACGCTGAAATAGTATTTAACCACAGAGAACACAAAGAGCGCAAAGAAAGAAAAAACGAATGAGCAATAACCATCGGAGATGAGGCATTTCCCTTGGATATTGGTTATTCCGCCTGTTCGCAGTAGCCTTGGCGGAGGTGGATGTTGGATATTGGCTATTCTGTCTGGCACTTAACGTGCCAGTAGCAGATCCATGAGCTCGGAGCCCTTGAGGTGTCCGAGCGATCCCTTGAGTGCGGCAACCTCGTCAAAGGTTTCAACCGCATCGGGTGTGTTGCCGGGCTGCCAGACCGCAAGAGGCACAGGCGTGCGTGTGTGTTTGCCTGTTGCAAGAGGCACAGGATGATCAGGCAATACGGCATAAGCCACCTTCTCTCCAGCCGCCTGCATGACCCGGCCAATCAGGCGCGCATCAAAATCTTCAATCGTCTTCATCTTCAAGGCCAAATCCTGTGCATGTGAGACTTCGTCCATGGCTTCCACATGGACATAAACGAAATCGTATCCGTCTTTGATGGCTTGAAGCGCAGCATCAGCCTTGCCTTCATAGTTGGTATCAATGTATCCAGTGTCGCCCTTCACCTTGATGACATCCATGCCCATACAGGCGCCCAGACCATTGATGACATCTACGGCAGAGATGACGGCCGCACGGATTCCATATTTTTTGCAGACATTGTGGATGGCGCCAGCCTTGCCGCCACTCCAGGGCCAGATGCCGTTGGCTTCGCGCCCTTTTAATAGTTCGGATGCGCGATCCATCAGGTCGCGTAGCGTTGCCTCTGTATAGGCACCAGCAGCCGTCCTAGCGTTGGGCAGATGCTCTGCGACGGGATTGCCGTGATTGTCGTCCGGCTTATCGCAATAGACATCCGCGCTATACTGTTCGCCCGAAAGAATCAGCAAGTTTCGGTAGCTGACGCCTGGATAAAAACGAATCGTAGGGGTGCCCAGTTTTTCATTCAGCAGGGCAATGGCGTCAACCGCAGCTTGCTGCGCAATGTGTCCGCCCGAGAAGTCGCGCAGGATGCCCTGCGGGTCGACGGTCGTGAAGTTGACACGGAATGCAATATCAGAGGGTCCGAGCCGGATGCCCTGGCTCGCACACTCCAGCGGACCGCGGCCGCAAATTTCCTTCGCGAGGTCACAGCCTAAGACCGACATGTTGGCGACATCGCTCGATGTTGAGAAGCCTTCGGGTAATGTCAGCATGGTTCCGCTACGCCCATTACGTGCAATGAGATCCATGTTTGGAGTCTTGGCGGCCTGAAGCGGAGTCTTGTGACCTAATGCTGCCACAGGTTCATCCGCCATGCCGTCACCTAAAAAAAGTATCGTTGGAAAACTCTTTGCCTTCATGGGGCGCATAGTATAGCGGAAAACGACCCAAAATAAAAGTGCAGGATCAAGACAAATCTAAATTTTTCCGCGCAAAGGGTCGCTCTGCCGTGCATGTTTTCATGCGTGAGGCAGGCTGACCCTTTGCGCTCTTCTTCGCGGTTTTTGCGGTAGAAATTCCAGCAAGCCGTGAAGAGCCTATAGGCGGACGAAGTACGGAATGCAAACCAGCACGATCCCCACGGCAACAAGAGCGATGATGTTGGAAACGAAGTAGGGAAAGACGATTAACGCGATCCCGCAAATTAAGGGTACCGGAGCCCGTTGCTTTCTTCCATAAATGAAAAAACCAACACCAATGGATCCAAACAGGAGTCCCCACACGAGTACAGATGCAGTCATTTTAGTTTCTCATAAAGAGTTTATGAATGAGTTTGATGGATATAGGGTCTACCATCTGACGAATATTCTGCTGACCTT
>JBAXCC010000301.1:0-4887 GCA_037141675.1 bacterium
ACCAACGGTATTTCCCGATTTTTTCAGTAACAACTTCGTGATCCATCTTAACCTCTCCTTTTCAGTATGCTTGCTTAAAACATATACCTAATTGAGGGGCGATTATACGTTATGAAGAGAGCCTAAGTCGAGCCTAACTTGCCAATAATTTCAAACTGGAATGTTGGAATAAGGGAATATTGGAATGCCCGCCTACGCGAATACGCCTCCGGCGGATAAAATGGGGGAAATGAAGGCCGGCTTTTGGAGGGACCAAGGCGTATTCTTTCAGTATTCCAAAATTCCAGCATTCCATTATTCCGAAACAATCTATAAGAAGAAATGCAGTTGCATTCAAGTGGTTAAAATGTCATTCTTACAGTTATCCTAAAAGACGTGTTGTCCAATAATGAAAGATGACAAAAGATGAAGATAATGAGCAAACAAATTGTTGCACTCCTTCTTGTTGAAGGGTTGAGCGGCCTTGTCGCTGTTGCAGCGAATAATGACGTGTCACCCCAAATCGTCTGGGCTTCTGATCCCGTACGCCCCGGCGAGACATTGGTGGTCATGGGCGAGGGCTTCCGTTCGAACAGCGTGGTTGAACTGGCAGACTCTCCCGAGGCTAAGACGTGGACAACCCTGCAACCGCTGCAGGCCACAGAGCAGTCGCTGAAGGCTCTCGTCCCCAAGGATCTGAAGCTAAACACATGGGCTTGCCGCGTGCGGCATGACAACGTTGTCTCTGCTGTGGAATGGGTCAATGAGCCAGATATCTGGTGGTTGCGCGGCGATAACGGCAACACATCGGCCACTCCCGGCGGCTGGCTGAGACTCTTTGGCAAATCCCTGTGCTTCGGTAAAGATGCGCGAGCCGTCTTGCAGTCCACAGGCGGGAAGATGTTTACACTCACACCCCAAGAATCGAATGGGTATGCATTACACTTCAAGATCCCCTCGGATGCGCCTGCAGGTGAGTACACATTGCGCGTAGAAAACGGAAACACAGGAGAGGGCAACTATGCGACAATCAAAAATCTTTCAATTTCCACACCCGAAGCTTGGAAGCAGACGGTCTTCAATATAAAAAACTTTGGCCGCAATCCAGCCCAGGCGATCGTTGCAGCCTTGAAAATGGCAGAAACCAATGGCGGGGGCGTCGTCTATCTGCCGCGCGGACGTTATGCCATGCAAGGGACGCTCACCATACCCCCTAACACCGTGCTACGGGGGGAGTCCATGGAATTAACGAGCCTCTACTGGCCAGATCTCGAAACGCCGCCCGAGTCCTTGGTGACCGGAACAGATTTCGGAATAGAATCCCTCTCGCTCTACTGCCAGAACCATCGGCATGTGGTCCGCGTCTCGAACAAAAGCCAGAAGTTTTTGGCACATCGCGTACGAGTCCGCGCGAATTGCTATTTCATGATTGAAGATGCAAACAAACCCTTCCGAGGACGCAAAGGCCCGGCCACCCATTCCCAGTGTGGTGCGGCCTTCTACCTGGGCGGACGCAACTTCGAAGTGACGGACTGCGACATCTACGCCAGCAAGCACGGTGTCTATGTGATCAACGCACGGGATGGCGTGATCGCTCGCAATCTAATCCGTTATGGCGGACGCGGTTATACGATCGAAAGCACCGAACGCCTCATCTTCGAGGATAATCTGGTCGAGGGAAATAACCTGTTAGCAATCGGGAACGACATCGCAACCTTCTGGAGAAATGCTTGCACCCATCTCTACTACGCCAACAACCGCGTCCGGCAGATGTATGGCGCTGACCGCGAGATGATGACGCTCGATGCCGCTGGCGGCGCGTATATCGGAACGCTCGCCTCTGCACAGGGAACAACAGTGGTGCTGTCTGCTGATCCCGTCTTCAAGGATTATGCACCGAAACCACACACCAACTGGGTGGGTGCTTGTGTTCAGATCATGGATGGGAAGGGCGCTGGCCAATATCGGATCGTGCTGGCCCACAGCGGACGCGAGTGGCAGATCGACCGTCCTTGGACAATCATTCCAGATGCAAAATCACTGGTTTCCATCGCACCGTTCCGGGGCCGGAACCTCTTCATCAACAATACATTTGAAGATGGCGGTGCGTTCCAGCTCTATGCGGCCGCTCACGACTCCATTGTCGCAGGCAACAAGGGCTCACGGATGGACGGCTTCACAGTCTGGGGTCTGAATCCGCATGGCTGGGGATTACAACCTTCGTGGTACAATCAATTCATTGACAATGAAATCCTCGAAGGGAATGGCTACGGACATCGGAGTGCGTCACTCGGAACAATTTCATCCGATGAGACTAAGCTCTATCAGGGGCCCATGATTCGCGGCACCATTTTCAGGGGAAATGCCCTTCATAATAATGCGCAGATTGTCATCAACGGAGCAGCCGATGATACGCTGATCGAAAACAACACCCTTCGCAACAGCGACAATGGAATCTTAGTCAAACCGTTGGCGAGGAACACCCTGCTCCGTGGCAACGTCTTTGAACATGTTGATCAAAAGATTAAAGACGAAGGAACTCAGACGGCCAAAATAGAACCGTGAGGAGCTCAACGAGTGAGCCCCTCACGGTCTGTGTTCAAACTCATGTGCGGCAAAAAGTATTTTTTCCGATCATCCGCTACTTCAGCATTTTAATGCGCATGTTGCGGTATTCAATCTTCATGGGCGGACCAGCATGCATTTGTAACGTGATCGTGCCCTGCTTCGGACTATCCGGCCGCAAGTCGGTGAACCGGCTCATGAGCACGTTGTTCACATAAAGTGTGATCTCCGTGCCGTGGCAAATGATTCTGTACGTGTTCCAATCCTCGACCTTATAGACCTTCTGCAACTCCGCTGCGTTCGCAAATCGTTGCGCCGTTTTTTTGCCATCGACCCCCAGCGTCACCTTTTCGCCACGCCCGCCAATCAGATGCATCTTAGGATGGTATAAAAACCCGACATAGTTTCCGGCGCCATTCATGTCCGCCTGATATCCCGTGTCTTTATTGGAAACGGCTTCACTACGCATTTGAATGCCGGAGTTTGCGCTCTTGCTTAAACGGAACTCGGTGCGCAGTTCAAAATCTCCAGGAGTGCCGCCCTTCCAGATCAGATGATCATTTGTTTTGCAGACCATCACAGGCGTACTCTCCGCAGTTAAGACGCCCTCCACCACGTGCCACCAAGGACCACTCTTTGTCGTTTCCCATTGGTTCAAATTTTTTCCATTAAACATCAGCTTGAACCCTTTTTCATCGTCAACCGTCTGGCGGATATCCTTTAAAGTCGCGTCAATCATCGTGCGTTCTTCATCGCGCACCGCCCACCCGCGTGCCCTTATCATCGCCGCCTCTTTATCTTCTTGTGACACTGTCGAGAGCATGCAAATCCGAACATACCCGCGTAGCGCCAGAATTTTCATCCGTTCAGATGCGGCCTCTTGGGCAATTTTTTCAATCTCCGGCAAAGCTTCACTCGTCTTCCAATCACACACCAAGCGCATGGCCGCTTCCTTCAATTCCGCGTCATCATTCTGCGTGACGGCAGCACGCGCCATATCCAATGCCTGCGCATTGCCCGTTGAACACAATGCCTTTAGCAAGGCCTGCTTGACTTTCCCCTGTGCTTTACCATAAGCAACCCCGACAGGTTCCAGCGCCGACCCCGTGCCTGCACCCGCAAGTCTGACGCATACAGCCGAGAGCGCCCGCATAGCAGCTTCAGCTCCTGTTGTCTTCTCCACAATACTCAGCAAAGCTGGCACATCGTTCGCCTCAACAAGATCCCCCAACGCTTTGAAGCTAGCTTCGCTCACTTTTGCGTCCGAATCACCCGTCAAACTCAGAAGCTTCGGGACAGCAGCGACAACCCTGCCACTGGCAGCCAGAGTGATTCCCATGAGCCGTTTATTCGCATCGGTACTCTCCAACAACGCCAAGATCGCGGCATCGCCTTCCTTGCCAGAAAAACCAACCAGTAATGCGCGGGCACGGACAGAACTATCAGCATTGTCCTCTGCAGCCAACTCCGTCAGAATCGGCAATACGCTCACACTCCCTAAACGCGTGAGTGCCGTTGCCGCCGCAAGGCGAATCTCTATGTCTTTTGTGTCGCCTCCTTTCGCCAGCACGAGCAATGCAGGTACTGCAGTCGAATCACCGCGCTCCGCCAAAATCTCACTCAGACGGATCTGCTTAGCAGGACATTTGCCAAGCATCTGCGCGATGCTCTTCGTCACCTTCTCGGACTTTGGAAATTCTAACGCCGTACGCAAGGCGACGTCTGTTTCATCGGGATCTTCACTCTGTATGGCCGCTTCCCATAACGCCATGCCCGCATCGCCAGAGGCCAGGATTTGACCCCGCCGTGCCGCCATGCGTACACTTTTAGCCACCGTTTCCTTTGCATTAAGAATATCGGTATACAGACTGATCGCCGTCGCGGGTGTCTGCGCGCCAGCCGCGCAAGCCAGATAGGCCTCGGCCACGGACGGACACTTACCGAGCATCGGCTTGAGTGCCGCAACCGCCGCAGGTGTTGCGATCTTGCCCAGTGCGGTAGCGGCCGCGACAGCCACCGCTTGATCAGCATCGCCCAAGCGCTGTGCCAATAAAGGAATGGCCGTGGCATCGCGCCGATTGCCGATGGACTGAAGTACGCCGACCAGCAACAGGCCTTTCACGCGGCCAGCCGCCTCGCGCAACGCCTCTTCTACCGACGGATCAGGAATCATCTCTAATCCGTAACGTGCGGCATGCGCAAGTTCGGGATTATCCAGTAACGCGGCAAGCGGTGCGATCGAGGCCTTCGTGCCCACGCGACCCAGCTCGTGGCAGATCGTGATTTTTTCATTACGCGGCAACTCTGTCTTGAGTGCTGCGATCATCTGGACTTCATTGCTTT
>JBAXCC010000302.1:0-4879 GCA_037141675.1 bacterium
GATGAACGCCTTAAGGAGCTGGAGAGCATGGGCAAACTCCTTGAAGCGCAGCGCCTCAAGCAACGCACGGAATTCGACCTTGAAATGTTACGCGAATTGGGGTATTGCAGCGGCGTTGAGAACTACTCGCGTCATTTAGCCGGACGCGCGGCAGGCGAGACACCCGCCTGCCTCCTCGATTATTTCAATGGCGAATTTCTGACCATCATTGACGAGTCGCATGTCACCCTGCCGCAAATACGTGCCATGTTCAATGGCGACCAGGCGCGCAAACAAGTGCTGGTCGATTACGGCTTCCGTCTGCCCTCAGCAAAAGACAACCGCCCCCTCAACTTCAACGAGTTCCTCGACAAAGTCGGACCGATCCTCTTTGCCTCCGCTACGCCAAGCGTCTATGAAAAACAAGTGAGTGACGTGTTAGCAGAACAAGTCCTGCGCCCGACAGGCTTGCTGGATCCGCCGGTTGAAGTCAGACCGCTGACCAATCAGATTGATGATCTCATGGAAGAGATCCGCCGTTGCGCAGAGCACGGCGACCGCGTACTCGTGACCACGCTCACCAAGCGGACAGCCGAAGACCTGACTGTGTACCTGCACGAGACTGGCATCCGAGTGGAATATTTGCATAGCGGTATCGACGCCATCAAACGCGTCGACATTCTGGGGCGGTTACGCAAAGGTTCCTTCGACTGCCTCGTCGGCATCAACTTGCTCCGTGAAGGGCTCGACTTGCCTGAAGTCGCCCTTGTCGCTGTCCTAGACGCAGACAAGGAGGGCTTCCTTCGTTCTGCCACATCCCTGATTCAGACAGCAGGACGTACCGCGCGCCACATCAATGGTCGCGTCATTCTGTATGCCGACAAGATCACTGCGGCCATGCAGCAGATGATGACAATCACACAGACGCGACGCGAGAAGCAGCGGACCTACAATACCGAGCACAATATTACACCGCAAAGCGTCAAACGTGCGATCCATGAATCGCTGAAGCTTTATGAAGAGGCAGAAGAGATCGAAGTCAGCATGGTCGCTGAATCACAGGAAGCCTACAATGTGCAGACTGTCATCGCCGATCTTGAACGCGAGATGTTGGAAGCAGCGCACGATCTGGAATTTGAACGCGCTGCAGCCCTCCGCGACGAAATCAAGCTCCTCAAAAGCCAACTGTAATCGGCTAGCCGTGTCCGAACAGCCTCTGGAAGACTTCTTTAATAGCTACACCGCCTCCAAGAATCAGAACGGCAAAGTAGATCATCGTAAAGAAATTCAGAAGATGCCCCAAGAGCATGCATAACCCGTCGCGTTGCAACAAGCCGATAGCCAGGAAGAGCAGGGCAAGGCCTGGCAACGTATTGCTGAAGGGGATCAAACCAAAGGGCGCCATGAGCAGGACCGCCCCGAGGATCAAAGCGCCGTTGTTGACGGTCGTTATCATCCATCCATCCACCAGCCATTTCATGCGATGCGGACGGCTGACGCGATCGAGCCGATCCAGCCATTTGCTTCCTTTCATAAGCGCTGAACGAATGCCTTCAGAGGACAACTTTCGAGAAGCAAGGCGCTGAGGCAACCACAAATTACGATCAAACAGACGGCTGATACCGACCAACAAAATCGCAAAGCCGAAAACCGTACTGACGCCTGGAATCGAAACAGGGACCATGAACACAAGTGTCAGAAACGCTGTAAGGATCAATAAACCATCCTGACCGATCAGATCGCGAATCTCCATCAAGGTCACTTGATTCGGCGGCAAGTTTTCAATAAAAACTTTTAATTTTTGCCCCAGAGAGGCTGTTTTTAATTCGCCTTGTTGGGGCTGGTGCATATCTTTGTTGGTCATGTTTAAATCCTTCACATATAAAAAAGTCCGTTCATCATACCGATTCAGGCCTCAAGAATCAAGGGACAACCCTACTCATAGATCGATTAGATCGCGAATTAGAATCCAACAGCCCCACGTGCCTACCGGGATATATAATATTTCTTTATCGCGGAAATAATTGTCCGCACTTGCCCAAGTTCAAGATCATAGAACAACGGGAGTCTCAGCAGGCACTCCACAAAGCGTTTGCAGTTGACAAGACCTGCCCCTCTGTATTTGTCGCGATAGTAGGCCGAATCGTGCAAACTCTGATAATGGGTAGCCGTCTGAACGCCGTTGCTGGCAAGATGCGCCTGCAGGTCATCACGCTCACCTGCGGACCTACAGACTACATAGAACATGTGCGCATTATTGGTAGCATACGTTGGTAGTTGTGGCACATCAAAAAAACCTCGATCGGCCAGCGGCTTTAATCCCGCAAAGTAAAAATTCCAAAGGCGTACACGCTTGTTCTGAATTCTCCGCAGATCTTGTAACTGCGCCCAAAGAAAGGCCGCTGTAATACCGGAAGGCAGAAAGGATGAGCCCACGTCCACCCATTCATACTTTTTTACCTCGCCGCGGAAGTAGTCGGCACGATTTGTGCCCTTCTCCCAGATAATTTCCGCCCGGCGAACTAGCTTAGGGTCATTGATGGACAGCATACCACCTTCCCCACACTGGATGTTCTTAGTCTCATGAAACGAAAAACAGCCAAGGTGTGCGATTCCCCCTAAAGGATAACGGTCGTGGCGGTCCTTGCATAACTTTTGCCACGGGAATTTGGACACCGGTAGTCGGCCAGTGTAGTGCGCATCGATTGCATGCGCGTCATCAGAAACAACCAGCAGATGGTATTTGGCCGCCAGAGACATGATCTTTTTCATGTTGCATGCAACTCCCGCGTAATGCACGGGAACCAGAACTTTGGTACGCGAAGTGATCAACGGCTCGATCGACTCTGCATCAAGGTTTGGATTATCACGGCAACTGTCAGCAAAAACAATTGTGGCCCCTTGCCGGACAAATGCCAACGCGGTGGAAACAAAAGTGAACGACGGCATGATCACCTCATCACCGGGCTGAATATCCGCGAGAATTGCGGCCATCTCCAACGCGTCTGTTCCTGAAGTTGTCAGCAGGCATTTGGTGAACCCATAGCGCCTCTCGAAGAACTCTTGGCAACGCTTCGTGAACGGACAGTTCCCCGAAGTTTTGCCTTTGCCCACCGCTTGCGCGATATAGTCGAGTTCCTTACCGACGATGAAAGGCTTATTGAAAGGAATCATGCACCATTCCTTTCAACGGGCAATTTGGATGTATTGAGGCATTCGCTAACGGTCGACTGGGGCTTGCCGTTACACGTCAGATAGAGACGACCCAGATACTCGCCCACCAACCCGATCGAGAGCAGGAGTATACCGCCGATGATGAGCTGAAGGCTCACGATGGTCATCCAACCCTCAACATGTTGTGCCAAGACCAGGTACTGAAACAGGTAGAAGAACACCAGTGCAAAACCGAATAGGGAGAAGTACATCCCAAGTCGGGCCGCAAAACGAAGCGGCCAGATCGAAAACCCTGTCATCAGCCGCATAAAGACCTTCACCGATTTCGTGAGACCAAAGTTGCTTTCGCCTTGATAGCGCGGATTGTGCATCGCGTCTACATGCCCCAACCGATGAGTGACATTCAAAATAAGCCCGTCCACATAAGGAAATGGTCCTGTATAACGAACGACCTCCTCAACGATTTCACGCCGCAGAACCTTGAAGGGCGATAAGTAGACATGCTTAGGTTTGTCAATCACAATTTCCGCCAACTTGCCGTTCAACCAGCTCCCGATTCGCTTCCACCAAACATGTCTGAACGAGACGAAATGCGCATAACAAACATCCCACTCGTGCGCCACACACGCTTCCAGCAGCCGTGGAATATCATAAGGTGAATGTTGCAGATCATCATCCATGATGACCGCGAATGAACCGCGCACATGCCTCAACCCAGCCATGAGGGCAGAGTCCTGGCCCGCATTCTTGCGCAATCGAATACCGACCACTGTTGGATCCGCCTCGCAGAGTTTCTTGATCGATTCCCAGCTCCCGTCAGGGCTCTGGTCATCGACAAGAATCAGCTCATAGCGCTTACCACGCAGCGCGTCCGACACCTGTTGATACAACTCGGCGAGACCGCCTTCACTCTTATAGACTGGGACAACCACGCTTATGTCAACCATATCACCTCCACAACCATGTCGCGCGACACCGAAACCACGCGATACTCAAACCCCACCTCCCGGCTAAGACGATCCAAGGTCTGAAGCAATGTGGCCTGAGTAAAACGAAAAACCTGCGCACGATTACCCACACGCGTCAGCGCCAGTGCGAGCCAACGACGTATTCCTCCGCCAGAGGTCCAGTTCTGAATGGGCTCCGAGAATACAAATCGGCGTGAGGCCCGCCGTATCCGGGTAAAGAGCTCTCCAAGACATGGCTCAAAGTGATAGAGCGAGCCCATCATCACACAGAGGTCGCACGACGGCAATAGGTCGCACGTCAGCAGATCTGCCTGCCGTGCATCATGTCCACGCCGAACTGCGTTTGTCACGAATACCGGACTCGCATCTAAACCGATCCACCCCATACCTCGCTGCCGACATGCCTCAGCTACTACCACATCGCCGAAACACAGTTCCATAACCAGTCGATCCGTTGCCCGAATCAAGTCAGTCACATGACAAAAGCGAGCGCGGTACTGTCCGCGATACAGCAGTCCCATCATCAACCGATAAAGAACGATACTGCGATATAGGATGCTTTCAATCATAATTCTGGCCCATTATGGCAGGATTCAAACCAGCGCACAACGATATTTTTATAGTTCGTCGTTTGGAAAACAACGATTTTAAATCTTCCCCCTTGACATAGCCATAGCGTGTGGTAAAGTTAATAAAAATTAAAGTGTTCGTGTGTTCGTGTGTTCGTGTGTTCGTGTGTTCGTGTGTTCGTGTGTTCG
>JBAXCC010000303.1:0-4879 GCA_037141675.1 bacterium
TCACCTGCGAGGCGATGCTCTTGGACGGTAATTCGGGGATCCAGTTCCGTTCCGCCTGTTCGGACAAGCCCATGACCTACGAACTCGATGGCAAGACCATCAAGGTTCCGCCCGGTCGTGTCCACGGCTATCAGATGGAAATGGCCGGCGGGGAGAAGAATCCCAGCGGGAGCATCTATGACGAAGGTCGTCGTGGACGTTGGGTCTGTTTCAATTCGAACGATGTCGCCCGGACGGCGTTCAAGGTCAAAGAATGGAACAAAATGAAGATCCGTTGCGAAGGATCCCATATCCAGACGTGGATCAACGATGTTCCGATTGCCGATTTCAATGATGCAACGACCCGCGAGGGATTCATTGCGCTGCAGGTACACGGTTGGAAAACCGAAGTGCTGATGTCGCGCTGGCGCAATCTGAAGATCAAAGAACTGTAATTCGAACGGGAAGGATTGAGTGATGCTGCATGCAATTATGGCTGTTCTGTTCCTGGTCGCGCTGACCCCTCTTCACGGCGCTGAGACACGGAGCAACAGTGCGGTGTGTTGCGAGTTGGCAGTGATCGGCGGGGGCAGCGGCGGGTTCGGCGCAGCGCTGGCTGCTGCGCGGGCGGGAGTGGATGTGGTTCTGGTCGAGCGGGCGGATTGTCTCGGCGGAAATTCGGTGCGCGGGGGTGTCCACTGCTGGGAGCCGGGCGCGGGGGGAACGGGGTTTCCCTTCGAGCTGTATCAGCGGCTCAAGCGCCAGACGAACGCAATCGCCATCTATTCGATGGGCCGCCACCAAAGCACATTCGATCCAAGGAAAGAAGCATTTCGGTTTCCCGGTGGTGAAGCGGTGGTTGATCCGGCAAAAAGCTATCTGGCTACGCTGGCGCGGGCGGGTACACGTCAGCGTCATGGCGTGCTATTCGAGCCGGAGGCGCTCTCCCAAGCCATGTTTGCGATGCTGGAAGAGACCGGACACTGCCGCGTGCTGTTCAACGCCGAGTTCACGTCGTCGAATGTTGAGGGGCACCGTGTTTCGTCTGTGAGGCTCGGAGATGGCCGGCTCATCGAAGCGGATTATTTCGTAGATGCGACCGGCGACGGGCTGGTCTGCGAGTCGGCGGGCTGTCAAACGATGACGGGGCAGGAATCGCGCGAGGCGTTCGGCGAGCCTCATGCGCCGACGAACGCGACGTCACGGATCAATGGCGTGACGCTGATCTACCGTGTTGCCCCGGCGACGGAACCCAATATTGAGCCGCTGCCACAAGGCATATCAAACCGCTGTTGGTGGGCAAAAAACTTTCCCGTGGCCGTGTTCAACCACTATCCTAATGGCGACCTGAATGTGAACATGCTGCCGACAATGGACGGCGCGGAGTTCATGCGCCTTGGCTATCGCGATGCAATGGAGGAGTGTCGCAAACGGACACTTGCGCATTGGCACGATCTTCAAACCCGCTTCGAGGAGTTTAGCCGCTTCAAGCTCGTGTGGACCGCGCCCGCACTCGGCATCCGCGAGTCTCGACGGATTGTCGGCGACTACGTGCTGACGGAACACGACCTGCTCGCCGGTATCAGCGGACAGAAGCACAACGACATCATCGCGCTGGCGGATCACGCCATGGATACGCATGGCAGTCACAACCGAGGCATCGGCGAGTTGAAGGAGCCCTATGGTGTGCCGTACCGCTGCCTCATTCCGAAGAGCCGTCGCAATCTGCTGATCGCGTGCCGTGCCGCGAGTTTCAGTTCGCTCGCCGCGTCGTCGTGCCGCCTTTCGCGGACGATGATGCAACTCGGTCAGGCCGCAGGCACCGCCGTCGCGCTGGCGAAGCAACTGCATGTCGAACTGCCTGACGTGCCACCGGGTCAACTTCGCGATGCATTGCGGAAGCAGCATGTGCAGCTTGAATATCCGATGCCGGCTGAACAGCGGGAATATCTAGCAAATGGTCAGGTTCGTGAATATCTCGTTGAGCACAAAGCGCTGATGCAAAGTGGCGTGGGCAGAAAGGATCAGCCATGAAACAACAGTCTGTAAATCGTCGAACGTTCATCAAGTGGTCGGGCCTCGGCGTAACATCGGCCCTCGGCGCATCGTGTGTCCGTGCGGAATCACCGACACTCGCCACGCGCGGTTCTGTTGCCGAACCTGCTCGGGAGACGCCCGTTGCTGGCGAGTATGACGTGGTTGTATGCGGGGCTGGTCCGGCGGGAACCGCAGCAGCCATCGCAGCCGCCCGCTCCGGGGCCAAGACGCAACTTCTTGAACTCCACGGCTGTTTAGGCGGTATCTGGACATCGGGATTGCTTGCCTATATTCTGGACGCGGCGAATAAACGCGGACTCATGGACGAAATGCTTCAGCGGATCGCCGAGGCGAGTGCGCGTTCGACGGGTAGGTCCCCAAAACGCTCCACGTGTTGCGATCCGGAAATCGTCAAGATCGTGCTCGAATCCTTGTGCGAGGAGGCCGGAGTGCGGATTCAATACCACACGCGCGTCTGTGCCGCACGGGTTGACAGGGACAGAGATAACCAGTTAACACATGTGATTGTAGAAGCGAAGAGCGGACGTCAGGCATTTGCCGGAAAGGTCTTCCTGGATTGCACTGGCGATGGCGACCTAGGCGTTGCAGCTGGATGTCAACATCAGTTCGGGCAACCCGGAACCGGGCTCAGTCAGCCCATGTCCATGATCTGCTTGCTCACCGGCGTAGAGGAAAAGGATGTCCGGCCGTTTTATGCCTCGAGCGGCAGCGATTGGGCCGGCCCGAAAGACCGGTTACGTGTTGAAATGGAGCGGGGCGGGCTTTCACCGTCTTATGGCAAGCCCTCGCTGTTCCCTGTGCATGAAGGTCTGTTCATGCTCATGGCTAATCATGAATACGGATTTAAGGGCACGAAAGCTGACGATGTGACCGCCGCGACGCTCCGTGCCAGGCGCGAACTGCATCAACTCATTGACGGACTGCGTTCCCTCGGCGGTCCTTGGAAGAATATCCGCATCGTGGCCACCCCCGAACAAATCGGCGTGCGCGAAGGGCGGAGACTTGCCGGGCTTTACGAAATGACGGCTGATGATCTGCTTGAAGGACGCCAGCAACCGGACACCGTGTGCCCCGTGACGTTTCCTGTGGATGTGCATGCGCTGGACCCCAAAAAGGAAAAGGGAATCGAAAAGTCCAGCGTACGCGTCAAGCCGTATCAGATTCCGCTCCGCGCGCTCATCGCCAAGGACGTGAACGGCCTGATGATGGCTGGGCGCTGCATCAGCGGTGACTTCATCGCGCACGCGAGCTATCGTGTCACCGGCAACGCCGTTGCGATGGGTGAGGCCGCGGGCAAGGTCGCCGCCGTCGCCGCCAAAACCAACCGACTACCGCAGGATGTGAAGATAGGAGATACGATATGAAAACAGCGAAAGCCGATTATGACCAGCTCAACCGTAGAGTGTTCATCAAGACCGCATTGGGCGCGACAGCCGCCTGCGGAGTCCACTCGCCCCTGCAAAGCCTGGGCGCGGAGGCGGGCACGTTGCCACCGGTGCGTCAGATCACGCGCGGGCCGAAGTTTCACTGGCGAGGGTACTACGACAAGCTGCTTTTCGATTCGACAGATAAGCTCGTGCTTGCGAACGAGGTGGATTTTGAAGGCTCCTCGCCAAAGGCGGAGGATGTGTTGCGGGTGGGCATGATTGATCTGGCCAACGGTGACGCATGGCACGAACTCGGTTCGACGCATGCGTGGAACTGGCAGCAGGGCTGCATGCTGCAGTGGGTGCCGGGCTCAACGAGCGAGGTCGCGTGGAACGACCGTGAGGGTGATCGGTTTGTGAGCCATATTCTGGATGTCAAAAGCGGAAAAAGACGGACACTGCCCCATCCGTTCTATTGCCTCAGCCCTGACGGGCGCTGGGGCTTTGCGCCGGATTTCCGGCGGCTCAACGACACGCGGCCTGGCTACGGCTACGCAGGCATAGCTGATCCGAACAAAGAGGTGCTGACGCCTGACAGTGCAGGCATCTGGAGGATGGACATGAAGACGGGCGAGCAGAAGCTGCTCTTCTCGTTCGCCGACGCGGTAAAGATTCCCTTCACAGGCCGTGCCGATGCTGCCTTCAAACCGACGTCGAAACACTGGTTCAACCACCTGCTCTGCAACAACGACGGGTCGCGGCTCTTCTTTCTGCACCGCTGGCATGCTCCCGGCGACAAGACCGGATTCTACACGCGGGCGCTGACGATGAACACGGACGGCACAGATCTGTACGTGCTCGATCCATGGGGAGCCACGTCGCATTTCGTCTGGCGTGATGCGAAGCACATTTCTGCTTTCGCCTGGCATCCGTCGAGAGGGGAGCGCTTCTACGTCTACGAAGATAAGACGGATAAAGTCGAGGTCATCGGCCCTGACGTGATGACGTCCAACGGACACAACACCTATATCGCGAACACGAACAACGAATGGATGCTCAACGACACCTATCCAGACAAAGAGCGGTTCCAGAACCCATATCTCTACCATGTCCCGACAAACCGCCGCATACCGCTAGGACACTTCCTCTCCCCCAAGGAATACAAGGGCGAGTGGCGTTGCGATACGCATCCGAGCGCCAGCCGCGACGGCAAGCAGGTTACGATTGATTCGCCTCATAACGGGGGTCGTCAGCTTTATCTGATCGATATTCATGCGCTCCTGTAGGACACGAATATGAATCCAAGCAAAGGTTTAATGCTCGCAACGCTCGTTATTGCTGTATCGAATGGCGCTGGTGTCAGTACCGTGAATCCCGCGCCTTACTAACGCACTAACGCAATTCTCCCCTCTATGATTAGCCAATAGCGTCTTACAGTCGAATATGTTAGACTTTTCACAATGAAAAATAAATTG
>JBAXCC010000304.1:0-4844 GCA_037141675.1 bacterium
CGTTGGGCGTTGAGCGTTTTAACTGCGGGCGGTGGCCTTGACTCTTAACTGCAACCGTGCTACATTTAGAAGACTTAGGCTACAATCCTGTTCGTTCGGCCACCTATGACAATAGATAAACACCTGAAGATCGCCGGCTCCATACAGGCCGGTGTAGGCATTATGGGGGCGCTACTGTGCATAGCCACAGTCGTGTTTATATTTTACGACATCTTTCGGCCTTTTGGCGGTGACTATGTTGGATCAGACATGTTCGTGTTTAACTTTTTCATGCTAATCCTTTTCTCCCTTATCTGCGGGTTCCAAATTTGGTTTGGATGCTCGCTTGCTCAGCAAAAACGCTGGGCTACACGAGTTGTGGGTTTTATCTGGTGTTTTTTCGGTCTTTTCAATTTTCCACTCGGCACGGCAATCAATGGATACACGCTCTGGATATTGGTCCAGATCGACAAGATTGAAGCCATACGGAGCTCAAAAGAGGGGGCATGACATGACAAAGCAGGAAGTATCAAGACGTGGATTTATGGGGGCAGGCGCAACAGCGGCTTTAGGATTCTCATTACTGCCCAAAAATGCTTGGGGCGCAGCAGCTGGTGTCGCTCCTTCAGGGAAACTTAACGTGGGATGCATCGGCATCGGAGGACAAGGCTCAGGTGTAACCAGAGAACTGGCCTCTTTCGGCAATGTCAACATCGCAGCGCTGTGTGATGTGGATACTAAGTATGCCGCTCGCACAATCAAGGAGTACCCGGGGCGTCCAGTTTACAGCGACTACCGCGTCATGCTTGAAAAAGAGAAGGGGCTGGACGCCGTGATGATCGCTACACCGGATCACTGGCATGCACCGATATCCATTGCTGCGATGCAGCTGGGGAAACACGTTTACGTGGAGAAGCCGATGGCGCACACGATTGAGGAAGCACGCCTGATGGGCAAGGTGGCCGCTGACATGAAGGTTGTGACGCAGATGGGGAACAACGGGCACGGAGGCGAAGGACTTCGACTCACAAAGGAGTGGATCGATGCAGGAGCGATTGGCGTGGTGAAGGAGGTCCATGTATGGTCTGATCGTCCCGGCACCTTCTGGAACACACAGGGAAAGCGGCGTCCAGCGGATAAACCGCCAGCGCCCTCGACACTCGACTGGAATATATGGCAGGGACCTGCTCCTGAATATCCCTATCATCCCGACTATGTTCCGCGCAAATGGCGTGGCTGGTTTGACTACGGTTGCGGAGCGCTGGGAGACATGATGGTTCACAACGCAGATCCCGCCTGGTATGCACTGGACCTTGGTGCACCAGAAGCTGTTGAGGCTGTTTCTTCAGAGACCAATCCAGACAGTTTTCCATTGTGGAGCATCGTCACCTGGCACTTTGCAGCAAAGGGCAAGCGTGGTCCGGTTAAGCTCCTCTGGTATGACGGCGGGAAATTACCGCCCCCACCACCCGGCTTGGAGCCCGACCGCAAGCTGGGCGACAACGGCATTTACTTTGTTGGCGACAAGGGCGTGATATTATGCGGTGGCTGGTCAGGCACGCCCCGGCTGGTGCCGGAGAGCGCGATGGCCACCTTTGTGCGGCCGGCCAAAACGATTCCCCGTAGTCCGGGTCACCGAAAAGAGTGGGTCGAGGCATGCATAGCCGGGAAACCTGAAGACGCTCAGGCGGGTTTCTGGTATTCGGCGACCTTCACCGAAGCGCTGCTGGTAGGCGTGCTGCCGATTCGGCTTGGCAAGCGAATTGAATGGGATGCCACGGCGATGCGAGCGAAGAATGCTCCAGAAGCCGACGCACTCATCCGCAAAGCGTACAGGACCGGATTTGGTTTGATGCCTGTCCGCTAGGATGCTCGATAAATTAACGTTGAAATAGGAGAACAAAGGATGAACGCAAAGAGGACTCTGTCGTTGTGTGCAGCGCTGGCTACATTAACTTTAACAGCCGGAGAATATGCTGTCAGGGGAACAACCGACAAGGATGTGGCCATCTACAAGGCCGGCGAAAAAATCGAAATGACATTACGCGTATTTGACGGGGATACTGCAGTTGCCGGAAAGAAGCTTAAGTGGACGCGCACCGGCGATGATGGCAAAACGGAAAAAGGCGAAGGGATCGCCGGCACTGAAGGAGTGGTTGTCAGCACATCCATGGACAAACCTGGCTTTGTCCGTTATGAGGTAAAGGCCTTCGGAGAAGACGGCAAAAACCTGCAGGGCTACGTCGGGGGCTGGGGAGGCAACAAGACCGGCAACATCTTCTTTGACGGCGGAGCCTGTGTCGAGCCCGAGAAACTGCAGGCCATCGAAGAACCAAAAGATTTTGACGATTTTTGGAATGCCGCTAAGGCCAAGCTTGCAACCGTGCCAATAACCGCAGATGCAAAGGAGGTGGCGTGCAAGAATCCGAAAGTCAAACTTTTTGCTGTGACACTGGCCTGCGCAGGACCGAAGCCAGTGACCGGTTATCTGACCGTTCCCGTGAATGCAGGAAAAAAATCATTGCCGGCCATCGTGCAGTTTCACGGTTACGGCACAGGCAAGCACAGCCCTCCTGGCTGGCTCAACGAATCGGCCATTTTCTTTGACATCAATGCGCATGGCATGGAACTCGGACGCGATGATGACTACTATCAGCAACTTCAGAAAGAACTGTCGGGGTACTGCTTTAAAAACAATGAAAATGCCGACCGTGAAAAGAGTTATTATTACGGGATGGTGCTTCGGGTTATGAGAGCATTTCAGTACGTGAAAACCTTGCCAGAATGGAATGGCAAAGAACTTCAAAGCAATGGCGGCAGCCAGGGTGGATTACAGGGTTTATGGGGTGCAGGGCTGGACAGTGATGTGACCTCCTGCAACATCTGGTCGCCCTGGAGCTGCGATTTCGGCGGCATTACTGTGGGAAGGCTGCGTGGATGGCGACCGGATTACGTGAAGGCCCTTGATTATTTCGATCCCGTGTTCCATGCCAAACGCATCAAGGGCAAGGCACACTTGATTGCTAACTACGGCGACTACACCTGCCCACCGTCCGGTGTATGGATAGCCTACAACAATGTTCCTCACACGAGCAAGTCCATGGACGTTAAACAGGGTTGCACACATGGCTACGAAATGAAGAACTGCATAAAATATACCATTACCCCTGATGGCATCAAAGATGCAAGCAACAAGAAGTGAGTCAGACAATCGATTGGAAGATGGGGGAAAACATTTACATATCTACATAGGGGGATGAGTGTCATGAGCAAGGTTACACGTCGCCATTTTCTAGAAACGGGAACACTAGCAGCAGGCACCCTGTTTGCCAGTGGATGCGAGACAACACCTCGCATCGTGCAAACACGGGCCACACATGTTCGTAAGCCAGGAGAGAAACTCAATATGGGGTTCGTCGGTGTCGGCGGACGCGGCGGATCAAACTTTAGAGAGTTTTTCGATGAACTGGGCGAACAGGCTGTTGCAATCTGTGACGTGGACATGAGACCGCTGAACCATCTTTCTGAGCACATCAAAAAGAAAACAGGAACAGCGCCACGCGTTTACCGGGATTATCGCGAAATGCTCTCCAAAGAAAACAATTTGGATGCCGTCGTGGTCTCCACGCCCGACCACACGCATGCGCCTGCAGCCATTGCCGCCATGAAGCAAGGGTGTCACGTCTATGTCGAGAAACCCCTCGTGCGCACCGTCTGGGAGTGTCGGCGCTTTTCAGAGGTCGCAAAAGCTTGCGGCGTGATCACCCAGATGGGCAATCATGGAAACGGCACAGATCATCAGCGCAGAAATATCGAGGTGCTACAGTCTGGCATTCTGGGCGAAGTATCCGAAGTCCATGTCACGACAGACCGCCCCATCTGGCCACAAGGCATTGAACGTCCTGAAGGCGAGGATAAGGTGCCTGATTATTTGAACTGGGATCTCTTCATCGGAACAGCACCTATGCGGCCTCATAAAGCAGGCGTCTATCACACCTTTAAATGGCGCGGCTGGTTCGATTTTGGCACAGGGGCTATGGGCGATATCGCCTGCCATGGCATGAGCTTCTTCTTCAGGGGACTTGACCTGCGCGAAGTGCTGACGGTGGAAACCATCAAGAGCACCCCTAAATTCAAAGAGACCTATCCGCTTGCAACAACGGTGAAGATCGTTGCCGTCAGCGCACGCCAAGCCACGCCAGTCACAATCTACTGGTATGACGGAAAGACCTTGCCTGATCCGGAGAAACTGCCAGCAAAAATCTTGGCATCGTACGGAAAAACTCCCGGCGGCACCCTCATCATCGGTAAGAACGGGATCTTTGCAAACGATGCAATCTCACTTGCATCAGAGGAAAAATTCAGGGGAATTTTACAACATGAGGCGACCAAGAACATGCCGGTCACACTGCCACGCGTGCGCAGCCATCACTGGGAATTTGCTGAGGCGATTCGCGGCGGCAAGCGTCCGTTCTCGGATTATCACCACTCCGTGCCGTTGACAGAGCTGGTGCTCCTCGGTTGCATCTCACAGCAAATTTCAGGCGAACTGAAATGGGACGCGCGGCGAGGCCACTTTACCAATAGCGAAGCTGCCAACAAACTGCTCATCCCACATATCCGCCCGGGCTTTGAGATTGGCTAAGAGAGCCTGTTGCTATCTTAGCTTCTATTTCTTCAGCCGCTGTGCGAAGAGCCATTTGATCATCGAGATGTCCGCATACGTCCGTGTCCAGACATCATGACCTGCACCCGGAATTTCCGTATACTGAATATTTCCTTCGCAGGCTTTCAACGCAGCGACCATGTCACGCGAGCGAGAAACGGGAACTGACTTGTCCTGATCGCCATGCATAGTCCAAATG
>JBAXCC010000305.1:0-4837 GCA_037141675.1 bacterium
AGTGACTCTTAATCACTGGGTCCACGGTTCGAGTCCGTGCACCCCTACCATTGTTTAAGCCTGATTTTTGCGGGGAAACCCAATGAAATCAGGCTTTTTTTTATTTCCCAAAGCACCGTCAAGCGCGTGGCTCTGCGCATAACTTCAGATTTTTTCCTCGCCGAAGCGAAGCTGTCGGAAATCCTGTCGAGAATTGACCCTTCGTCTATTCCTGACCCGCTGGCGGCGGGCTTGCTTCTAATGAATTACGTGCTGCCCACAGGATGATAGTGCCGAGAACAACGTTTACCGGACCCTCCATCGCTTGCCAGAACCAGGGCATCCCGGCCATGATGTCGGTCCCTAGCAGCAGGAGGCCTAAGGCAATCATAGCCATGCCGAGACGTCTCACGAGCAGGTGATATCGGACGAGATCGAATGAGAGCATCCAGAGCAACGCACCCATCAATGCATAGAAAGCCGAAGTTGAGCGGGCGAGATATTCAACAATTGGCCCGTCTGGCAATGCTCCCATCCCGATAGCCCGATGGATCGTGTCCATCCAACGTAACGGCATGACGGCACCAATCGCAGCAAGGCCGGCAACTGTTCCAACCAACCTCAGATAAATGGTTAAGAAACTATTTCGGGTCATGACGAAGTACCTCCGTTCGACTTGTTAATTTTGTGCCAACGTAATGCTCACCAGACCAGAGGGGGAATAAGCGAAGCGCCCCTCTGGGGATGGTGAAGCAAATTGTTAAAACTTCATTTGTTATTTTCTGATTTCTCTCGCTTCTCTTTATCTCTTTCAATCAACCAGAAGTATGATGCCCACCACATCAGAAAGAAGATACAAGGCATTGCATACCCAATAAAATTTGGATAACTTTCAAACAATGATAAACGGGCTAAAACGTTGCAAAGGGCAAGCATGCCCAGGCAGGCAAGTATGAATGAACCTAAACCATAAATTATCTGACTGGGGCTTTCCATCGTTTTTGTTTTAACGCTTAATGTGGCACCCGTGGCTTTTACTGGCAACTTTGCCAGCGATGGAAATATTTTGGTTCTTTTTGAGATCTAATTCAAGGCTATAATGCGTCAAGCTGATCAATTATTAGGTCAAGGTGTGGCTTTTAGTGGGGATTTCCGTGATTGGGGGACTGGAACAAGCAGAGGACAAAATTAAGCGTTAAAAGTTAAACGTTCCACCTTCGCTAAAGCTACGGCGGACAAGTGAGAGTTAAAAGTTTGACTTGTCCGCCGTAGGCGTATTCGCGGAGGTGGAACGTTTAACGCTCAACGCCCAACTCTTAACGCTGAAATTATAGGCAGTGGCACCTTCGCCCATCCCTCTGTGCCAAGCCGGAGGTCGCGCTCAACAAACTCCCACACCACCACCTTCTTGTTGGCCAGCAGCGCGGGACGGCGATACAGTTCTTGCCGCACCAGTGTCGATGCGCCGCCGTCGTTCACGATGCTGGCGAGCGGCCGGCCTAAAGCACGGCCGAGATGAGCCACAAATCCTGCATGCCCTGGCTCGTCTTGTGCATACTGGCGTAAAAAACTGTCGCCCAGCACCAGCACTTCGGAGGCCGGATCGTCCGCGTAAAGCTTCTGGCCCGTTATCCGCACAACCTGCTCAGCACGCACCACTTCGGGTTGCAGATGGGCCTCAATCAGCGGCGATTGCAACATTCGAACTAAGTCTCCATATCTCTGGACTATTACCGGCTTTACCTCGTAACGCTCATTGCCCCGCACCAGCCATTTATTCTCCAAGAGGCGCGATGCAACAGTATTGACTGCGCACAAAAGGCCCGCAGGCGTCCAGTGGCTGTCCTGGCGTAGATAAAGCAAATCTCCCGAGGTGCGCCGCCTCTCGCGGTACGTTGCAAAAAGATCCACGATTTCGACGTTATTCTTTTTGCACTGCTCCATGAACGCACGTGTTTCAGACGAGATGATTTCCTTCGGGGGGAACATCCGAAGTGTAAGCCGATCTGGATACACGCTCTCTTTGTTGGGCACGGGCACAACTAAGAGTCGGATGCCACGCGAGGCAAGCTGATCCCGAAAATCAATGACCGCCGCCATCGCTTCACCTGCGGACGTATTGCCTGCTTTAGCTCGCTGCGTCGTAGCTGCAACCCCCGGTGCGTAGAAGAGCCAGCCATCCCGACCCACCAGAGCCTTTTCACCTGCCTCATGTAAGCCCAAAAACTGGGCCGCCTGCATCCACGGCCTTAGAGCGCGGGCAGTCACACTTGCCCGCTCTAGCGTCTGCTCAAATGCGCGCAGGCTTGTCTGGTCGTTCCATCGCGTAACGAGATCGCAAACCTGCGGCCGCTCGCCACGCCGGAGTTCAACCAGCGTCTGCACGACAGGCACTGTTCCTACGATCAGCAGGAACAGAGCAATCAGCAAGCGATTATAAAGAGGCGTCTTCATCAGAATTGAAAATAGAGAAACGGATTAAGCGTCTGCGTGAACATCGCCATCAACGCGAGCGCGAAAACAAGCACGAGTACGAGCACCTTGGTCCATGTCAGCGAGGCAGACCACTCATAAGCCTGAAGTTTCGGCATCACACATAGCATGGCGACAGCCATGATCGCCAGTTTACCAGGAGCTGCGAGCTGCGCCAACAGGAGTGCCGTTGAACCATCCGGGCAACCACAGCCGAATAGCGCGCCAAAGTAGGCCAGCGCATCAGCCAAGGTCTCCGAGCGGAACCAGACCCACGAAAAAAGTACGAGCACAAAGGTCAGCCCGACGCGCACCACATGGGGCAGCCGCTGATACAAGGGATTTCGCCCCGCCAAGCGCTCCGCGATGAGCAGGCAGCCATGGTACGCGCCCCACACGATGAACGTCCAGTTGGCACCGTGCCAGAGTCCGCCGAGCAGCATCACGATAGCAAGATTGACATACGTTCGGGTACTACCCAGCCGATTGCCGCCCAGCGGCACGTAAAGATAGTCACGCAGAAAGGTGCTCAGCGAGATGTGCCAGCGCCGCCAGAAGTCGGTGATACTCTCAGCGTGGTACGGCGCATTGAAGTTGCGCTGGAACTCAAACCCGAACATGCGCCCCAAACCGATCGCCATGTCGGAGTAGCCGGAGAAGTCGAAATAGATCTGCAACGCGTATGCCACCACGCCCAGCCACGCGGCCGGAGCGCTGAGTGCCTGCGCCCCGAATGCGGCGTCCGCCATTGCGCCGATGGGGTTGGCCAGCAGCACCTTCTTGGCGAAACCGAGCACGAACAGCGCCACGCCCGAGGCGAAGCGGTCTGCGGTGTGCGAACGGTCGCAGAGGTCATGCGCGATCGTGTTATAGCGGATGATCGGTCCGGCAATGGACTGAGGAAACAGCGCGATGTAGCAGGCGAAGTCAGTGAAGGAGCGCGCGGCAGGCGCAACCCTGCGGTACACATCGATGGCGTAGCTCAGCGCGTGGAAGATGTAGAAGGAGATGCCGATCGGCAGGATAATCTGCCAGACACGCACGCCCTCCGCTCCAAACCAGGCAAGCACATGGTTCATGTTTGTCTGGAAGAACCCGCAGTACTTGAAGAAGCAGAGCATCCCGAGGCTCACGACGATTGCCGCTGTGACAGCGGCGCGCCGCTGCAGCTCCGATGCGCCGGGACGCGCGATCAGCAGTCCGCTCACATAGTTGACCGCTGTGACGAAGAACATCAGCAGGACGAACCAGGAATTCCACCAGCCGTAAAACAGATAGCTAGTCAGCAGCAACCAGAGGTTGCGCCAGGCCGAGCGGGCGGGTAGCGCGTAATAGCCGGCCAGCACGATCGGCAAGAAGTAAAAAACAAAGATGTATGATGTAAAAACCATGCCACGCTAATCCGCGTCGTTTGTCCAAACAGCCCAATAGCTCGGACCTTCGTGCTTGCCGAAATATTTGTCAACGATGCCACCCATGAAGTGATCATCCATAGGCAACTCCAGCGCCATACGGTGTAGTCGTTTGGCTTGGAACTGCTTTACCGTACCACCGATTCCGGTCACACGCTTGTCAGCCGCCTCGGTCCTAGCCTTCCAGGGATTGTAGTGGCCCACATAAATCACAGCGCCCTTTTGCAACGTCCCTCTGTGCACGGAGACAACTTCATACTTTAAGATCGTGGCGTAGTTGTAAAGTTCGCGGTAGAAGACCGCACCCTCTGGAACTTCGACCAGCCGGGCCGTGACCTCGACCGTGCCGAGCGACTTCACCTGCGCGTCCTCGCCACTATTCGATTTTCCGCGACAGCCAACAACGCCCAGCACGAGCACGATTAAGATGATCCTGTTCAAGATTGTTTGATTCATGGCTGACCTCCGCGAGAACCGCCTGGCGCTTCGCTGAAGGTCCAGCACGGCTCCCACCCCGAAGGCAGCACCAATACTGGGCCGGCCTTTGCCGTCGGAAATTTGGCCCGCAAGACCGGACTCGTTCCGCCGATGATCGGTGCATCGCTCAGCCGCATCAGCCCCATCGGCGAACCGCCGCTTCCTGGATCGCCGTCCTCCTGGATATTGCCAGTAAACAGCACATATTTTCCATCCGGCGAAACATGCCCGCCGTACACATGCCGTCCATCCTCGCCATAGACCAGTTGAGGATCCTTGCCGTCGACACGGTTGCGCCAGAGCTGTGTCCAGCCATAGCGGTTATTGATCTGCTGTCCTGCAGGGCGCCACGAAAAGATGATGTTCTGGTTATCAGGGAACCAATCAGGCGTACAACAGTCCTGCTTGTTCACGGCCATTGCCTCGCCGGTGGCGATGTTCATCCGCGCGATGCTCCAGCTTTCGCCGAAGGAGTTAGCAACCCCTACCAGCCACTG
>JBAXCC010000306.1:0-4822 GCA_037141675.1 bacterium
TGACCACGGTCTGCATCGAGCTTGGCAAGAAGATGGTGATGGACGGCGAAGGCGCCACGAAGTTTGTCACGGTGCGTGTCCATGGTGCAAAAACCGTGGAAGATGCGCAGAAGGCCGCCCGTGCGATTTCGAAGTCCGCGCTGGTCAAGACCTCCTGGTTCGGCCTGGATCCCAACTGGGGCCGCGTGATTGCAGCAACCGGCTATTCCGGTGCGCAGGTGGATGACCAGAAGGCCCAGATTTACTATGGCGACATTTGCGCATACGATCAAGGACGCGTGGCAGACAAGGCACTGCTCAAGGCCATGCAGGATGTGATGCGCAAGCGCGCCTTTGACGTGACTGTGAATTTAAACCTCGGCGACGGGGAAGACGTGGTGTATACATGCGATTTTTCGTACGACTATGTGAAGATCAATGCTGAATATACGACATGATAGCGAAACTCAATAAAGGTTGGCAGAACTCGCTGATACTCTGCGCAGCGGCGGCGGTCATGGTGTTAGTTTCCTCGTGCCGCGTACCTGCGCCGGAGGCCGAGCGGTATCAATGGATGATTGTGCCGCGCGGCGACTACCCGGATGATTTGTACGTATTCAACACGGAAAACGGAGAAGCGGCTAAATTTGACGGTCACAGCAATAAATGGGTTCCCTCTTTGATGACCAAACCGCTGCCCGATTGGAATGACATTCGGAAACAACGGGAATGGAACAAGAAAAGGGAAGAGCTGGAAAAGAAGCAACAGGAAGAGGCGCGTGTGAAACGCGAAGCCCTTATAAAATCATTCTCTCAAATGTCGCTTGAAAAGCAGGTTGCCTGGGCAAAAAGTATACGCATCTATAAGGTAGTCGGAGGTGTTCGAAGGGATCCAAAATCCATTGATTTATCGCTTTATGATGTCTTAAAGGGCGATAAACATGGTTGGACGGATCAGGACAAGAGTCGGTGGTCCTACAAGGCAACGGACGATGGCCTTGTGGTGTGGTTTAGTGGAAGGGTAGAGGGCAACCCCCTTCCCTTTGAATTCGGTCTGTCCCGTACACCAATGGAAAAAGATCATATTTTTCCCGCGCCGGCGACGATTATTGACGATGTGAAGGCGGAGATAAAGCGGCAAGCAGAGAAGGGGAAAGAGGCTCATGCAGAAAATCATTGAAAAAGCTTCTGTGCTGGTCGAAGCACTTCCTTACATTCAGGAGTTCAAGGGATCGGTCGTGCTCGTGAAGGTCGGCGGCAGCGTGATGGAGGTTCCCGAGAATCTTGAGGGCTTGCTGACGGATATTGCATTCTTAAATGCGGTCGGCATCAAAACGATTTTAGTGCACGGCGGTGGAAAGGCGATTTCGCGTGGCATGGAGAAGGCGGGGATTCCACCTCTCTTTGTGCAGGGGCTGCGTGTGACGACCGAGGATGCCATTCGTGTCGTCGAGCGCGTCATCAAGGACGAAGTGAACGCGAATGTTGTACAGTTGTTGCAGAAGCATAAAGCTCTTGCTCGGCCGTTGCATGGCGATTGGATTTTCTCTGTGGCGAAGAAGATGGGTAAAAATCCAGAGACAGGAGAGACGATTGATTGGGGCTATGTGGGCGACCCTGTAGCCGTTGATACGCGCCCTGTGCGGGAGATGCTGGATGCTGGTATTGTGCCAGTGATCACGCCGCTGGGGACAGGGGTAGAGGACGGCAAGACATATAATGTCAATGCCGATACTGCTGCGGCTGCATTGGCCAAGGCGATGAAGGTTCGTAAGCTGGCGTTTATCTCGGATGTGCCGGGATTGCTCATGGATGTCAATGATCCATCGAGCTTGCTGGCGACATTGAGGATTAGCAGCGTGCAGAAGCTTAAAGGCGAAGGTATCGTCGGTGGCGGCATGTTGCCGAAGTTAGACAGTTGCGTGGAGGCGATCCGCGCCGGAGTGGGCAAGGTTCATCTGATTGATGGCCGCATGCCGCATTCGTTGCTGTTGGAAATTTTCACAAAACAAGGTGTAGGAACGGAGATTATAGCAGATGAGTAAGAGTACGGATATTGCCGCATTGTTTGATCAGTATGTGATGCATACCTATTCGCCAACCGCGACGTTGGTTGACGGGAGTGGGTGCAAAGTTCACAACCCTGAAAAAAATACCTTCTTGGATTTTACGGCGGGTATTGCAGTCCATAACGTTGGACATTGCCATCCCAAAGTGGTCAAGGCGATTCAGACCCAGGTGGCAACCCTTGGGCATACCTCGAATTTGTTTTATACCACAGGCCATGCTTTGCTCGCGCAGCGTCTCTCCAAATTGTCATTGAACGGCAAGTGCTTTTTCTGCAATTCTGGGGCTGAAGCAAATGAATCCATGATTAAGTTGGCGCGCGCATGGGGTCATGATAAAGGCAAGTATGAGATCATTACCATGCAGAATTCCTTCCATGGCCGTACCCTCGCGACCTTGACCGCTACCGGGCAGTCCAAAGTTCAGAAGGGCTTTGATCCATTGCCGATTGGTTTCGCCTATGCTGAGTTTAACAACTTGGATTCGGTCAAAGCTGCGGTGAATGAACATACCGTGGCAATCATGCTGGAAGCGGTGCAGGGCGAAGGCGGCGTGATTACGGCGACGGAAGAATTTGTTGTCGGGCTGCGCAAGCTTTGCGACGAGAAGGGTCTTCTCCTGTTCTTCGATGAAGTACAGTGTGGCATGGGACGTACAGGCAAGTGGTTTGGTTGGCAGCACTATCCAGTGAAGCCGGATGCCTTCACGTTAGCCAAAGCCTTGGCAGACGGCATTCCGATGGGTGCGCTGATTGCGACACCCGCGTTGTCAGACGTGCTCAAGCCGGGCATGCATGCATCGACGTTCGGGGGTAATCCTGTCTCCTGCGCAGCTGCATTAGCTGTTATGGATGTTATTGAAGAGGAAGGACTGCTCGAGCATACTGGAAAGATGAGCGAGTTGTTTGTCGAAGGTCTCAAGGTTTTTGTTGAGAAGTATGACCAAGTGCTGGATGTCCGCGCCAAAGGGCTGATGGTCGGCATGGTGGTCGAAGGAAGCGCCAAGGACGTGGTGGATGCCTGCCGTGACGGCGGATTGCTCTGCTGTGTCGCAGGCGAACATGTCGTCCGTTTCCTTCCGCCGTTGAATGTTAAGGAAGCCAACATTGCAGAAGCGCTTGAAATGATTGGCGACTCCTTAGACGTTCTCTATGGTGGCGACGCCGAATAGACGCATGAAGATATTGGACATATCTGGGTTCGTCAAAAAACACGTCAAAAAATTCGTGTTCATCGGCGGTTGGATTCTGGCAGCAGCTTTGCTGTATATACGGCCGCCGATACCCCAGGAATCCAACGAAAACGAGAGGGCCGCAGCCAATTGGGCCCGGCTCGTTCTCGAAGATCAGCGTTATCTTAAAATTGTCGGGAACAACACCAAGGGCCGCATTCAGCGCGCCAAGGAACGCTTAGACAAGTACGATGCTCAGCTGGAAGGCTTCCGGCAGAAGACATCCGCCTATTCCTTCATGCTGAACAGCTATGAGGAACGCGACGATGTTTTTGAAATCATGCTGTGTTGCCGGCAGATTTCATCTGTAAAAGCAGAGTATGAAACGGTTAAAGGTCAGGTTGGCCGTTTGCAGGATATCATCCAGCGAACGAACGCATTAAATCGCGTCATACAGTCCTTGGAAGAAGAAAAGACACGACAGATTACTCCTGCTCTTGTTGGCGCTATTGACCAGAACATCTCAGAACGGCGTGCCAATCTAGAATATATTGCCTCGCTCCAGTCACCCCTTCAAGAGTTTGCGAATAAATTGACTCGTGTGGGAAGCTTGGTCGATGAGCTCTATGACCGATCCAACAAAAAGAGAGATGTTGCGCTTCAAGACATGTTTTTAACACGTAACATGGATTTGATGAGGGCCTGGAGTTCGTTTGTTCATTATATGCCTCTTTGGCAAATTAAGATTTCGGGTTGGTGGCGTACGCAGATACCACTGACGGTCGAATTCTGGTTGCGCTTTTTTGTGTTGCTTGCGCTTATTGCTTCGTTGCTCACGTATGTCAAGATCCGCTGGGTCAGGCCTTTTTTAAAGCGCTCCTTGTTGCTTGCGGATGACACGGGTACGTTCAGCCTCTTCTCGTTCGGCTATGGGCTGTTGATTGTAGCTGTCGTCTTCCTTTTTTCCGTCCTCTCGGGCTGGCTGTCGGAGGGGGCCGCGAATGTCTTCATCCAGTTATTCCAAGCCTTTTTCTCAACCGGCATTCTCTTGCTCGCCATGCTGATGCGGCACACGACTTCGCATGAGACGAGAGGCGTTATGCGCTTTGTGATGCCTGTTATTGTTCAGCATCTGATCTGTGCGGGGCTTTACATTACGCTTGTCTCACGCATTCCGCTCGTTGTCATTTTGCCTTTAATAAATATTGTTGTTGCCGTGTGGCTTGTAAAATGTCTCCTCTCCGGACGACATGACACCTTCACGCTTTGCATGGGTGCGCTGACAATTGTCCAGACGCTGATCTCCACCTGGATGGCGCTGTCCGGCTTTGTCTATTTTGCTTTTACAATGACGCTGGGATGGCAAGTCCTCGTTGCGCAAGTGCTGTTGACGGTTGTCCTCTCCATGAATATTTATCATGTGATTTCAAATGGCGCAATCCACCGTCTTCGTAATGTCGTCTTAAAGCGGCTGGCACTTCCTCTTCTTTGGGTGACCCTTGTGGTTTCCCTGTTTGTGTGGCTGACGCAGACGTATCACTTGCAGGATTACTTTGTAGAACTGTTCCGCAGGCCGCTGCCCATGACGGAGATAGCGGTCATCACC
>JBAXCC010000307.1:0-4800 GCA_037141675.1 bacterium
CCGGTCTGCGTCAGCGGCGCGGTCAGGCAGATCAGCGATGTCACCGTCAATCCGATGAACACGGGTGCGCTGTTATCGCTGGGGCGTCCCACGTTGCAGTCTTCGGTCAGCGCAAAGATAATCAATACCAGCAGGAAGGTTGCAAAGGCCTCCACAGCCATCGCGAGCGGCAGAGACACCACAGCACCGACTGCACCGGGGTTCGGATAAAACTCGCCGAACATCATTGCGGTCTTGATGGACTCCGGCGCACCTCTGACGATCTGATGCGCTGCCTCAAAGGCGACGATAGAGGGATTGAAAAACGCATAGATCACCAATCCTGCAAGGATCGCTCCCAAAAATTGTGCTGCAAGATAGATCGGTAACTTCCCTACTTTCATCCGTCCGCTGACCGCCATGGCGATGCTGACGGCTGGGTTGAGATGAGCGCACGACAGATGCCTTGTGAGATAGATGGCCAGCGTCACGCCGATGCCCCACGCCAGAGCGACCTGCATCAGCCCCTGATGCGCATTGAATAATACTGAGACTGCAACCGCGCCGCACCCGAACAGTGTCAGTACGAATGTTCCGATGGCTTCCCCCGCAAACGCCTTCGCATACATCATGATGTCCTCCAATACTAGTTTAATGCCACTACTGGAATTACTCTAGTAGTAGATAGCGCGTACTATATAATATGTGCCCTTATCACGTCAAGGGCAAAAAAATCTATTTTAGTTTTGCATTCGTCGAGATGCGGATGACAGCAACCAGTTCGCTGATTTGCTGCTGATAATTTTCCAGGGTGCCAGTCCACCGTGCAAGACACTTCCGGCCTTTGGCTGTAAGTTTAAATGGACGCTTTGCGGGGCCGCTTTCGCCTGCATCCCAATCGCCTGTCACAAGACCTTCAGAGGCCATGGCCTTCAATATTTTATAGACTCCGCTGGCATCCGGCGGGACGTCAGCAAACATGCTGAACCGTTGCAGTTTACGCATCAGGTCATAACCATGATGAGGTCCTTCCGCCAGCACACCAAGCACGGCTGGACGTATGAAGCGCGAGAGTGTTTTTCCCGAGCAGGCGCAATTGTCAAAATCCATGATTAAAATTCCTTTGAGGAGTCAATGAATTTAAGCATAAGGGTTTTTTGGCCTTAATTCAATCAAGTAAAAACGATTACGTAAAACAGATCATTTGCCAGACGAGAACGACAATCTGTCGAAGAGACCCTTGTTTTGTAGCCCCCTTTATCCTGTATACGCTTAATTAACGTCGAGCATTGCTCCTTTGGGGATTGACTGTTATGCCCTATCTCCACTAAAATAATAGATGATGAACTTTAACTATGGAATAGTTCGATCCAATCTCTCTAAGCTCATAAGAAAGTTTAATGTTATGGGCTTGGTTCTGTTTTCTGTTGTGCTAGGGCCAATCCATAATGCTGAAGCTGTTCCGGCCTGCCCTCAGGGAGTAGATGTCATGCAACCCGGAGGAAAATCGATTCGGATCTTTTTGAGGGGCGATGAGTTCTTGCATTGGAATGAGGATGCGGCTGGCTACACGATCCTGCGCGATAACGCTACTAAAAACTGGGTCTATGCCACCCGCGATACAACAGGCCAACTGACACCGAGTTCAGCGGTTGTCGGCGAGCAGGATCCCACGACACTCGCCTTGCCGAAGCGCCTGCTACCCGTCACGGCACCCAATAATAAGCGATCAATATCGGCCAGTCATTCCGCGACACCCTCAGCGACAAGTGTGCTGCCAGCGACAAGCGTGCCGCTGGCAGCCCCGAAAACAGGGACGATGAAAAACCTCGTCCTGTTGGTTGGCTTTTCCGATAAACCATTTACGCATACGAAAGCCGAGTATGACGCGTTGTTCAACACAATCGGGTACACGGTCGATGGTGCGCAGGGCTCTGTGAAAGACTACTACAATGAGGTTTCGTATAATCAACTCAACGTGGAGTCTGTCGTCGTTGAGCCTGTCACCCTCGCCAATGGGTATGCCTATTATGGGGCTAATGATGTGTATGGGGATGATGTGCGTCCCCAGCAGATGGTCCAAGAAGCACTCGCTGCGCTTGAAACGCGAGGATTTGACTTCACGACAGTTGATGGTGATCATGATGGGTGGGTTGATGGACTGACCGTGATTCACGCGGGGGGAGGAGAGGAATATCCAGGTAATAATTCCAACTATATTTGGTCTCACCAGTGGGCCATTTCTACCGTGACGTACGACGGCATATCCATGAACAAATATCACACCGAACCCGAACTTCGCGGCTTGGATAGCCCCACCAGTTCTTCGGGTATTACACGAATCGGCGTGATCTGCCACGAGACCGGACATCTTCTAGGACTTCCAGACCTCTATGATACTGGGTACAATAGCGCGGGTATTGGCAATTTTTGTTTGATGGCGGGCGGGTCGTGGAATGGTGACGTTGGAAGCCAGCCAGCGCACATGAGCGCGTGGTGCAAAAAGTTTCTTGGATGGTTGACTCCGATCACTGTCACGACGTATGACACGTATTCGGTGCCGTGCGTGGAAACGAATAAGACGGTGTATCAACTCAACGGAGCGTTTCCGTCTACGCAGTACTTTCTGGTTGAAAACCGACAGGGGGTTGGCTTTGATGCAAGCATGCCCGGAAGCACACGCGGATTGCTCATCTGGCATGTCGATGAAAATATTGCCACTAATAGTGACCATACGCACTATAAAGTTGACCTTGAAGAGGCCAGCGGTACGCAACACCTTGAGCAAAGCCCATATAACCAGGGTGATAACCTAGACTACTTCCGTTCCGGCTACAAGACGACATTTAATTCCACTACCACGCCGAATAATCGTAGCTACGCCGGTGTCGCCCTCGGGCTGGACATCACCGCAGTGTCTGCATCGTCCGCAACCATGACCTTTACGGTGCCTTCTCCCTCTACCCTGCAAATGAAGGCTGCAACGACATCGGTGTTAGAAAACGCAGGCAGTGTATGGGTCTACGTCAGCCGTTTGAACGGCATATATGGCGCAGTCAGCGTAAACTATGCGACGGCCAATGGGACGGCATTAGCAGGCTCGGATTACACGGCGACCAATGGGACCTTGACGTGGGCAGATGGAGATGCTGCGGACAAGTCGATTAAAGTCACAATACAGGATGATTTCATATATGAAAATAGCGAAACGTTTACGGTGAGTCTGAGTAATGTCAGCGGGGCTAATCCGGGCAGTATTTTGACTAATAGTGTGACGATCATTGACAATGACTCCGTGCCCATAATAACCACGCAACCCATTGCACAGACAATACTGGTGGGAGGCTCGGCGACCTTTATGACGGCTGTTGCCGGGGCGCCGCCATTCTTCTATCAATGGCGATTAAATGGTGCCAGCATCAGCATGGCTACTAATTCCTCTTATGGTATTGTTAATGCGCAGAGCAATCAGGCTGGACAGTACTCTGTCGTGGTCACCAACGCCTATGGAACAGCGACGAGTTTGAATGCCTTGCTGACGGTTCAGAACGCGCTGGATCATTTCCTCTGGTTGGCCATTCCCAATCCCCAGACCAGCGGCATCCCCTTTAACGTGTCCATCAGTGCGCGAGATGTTTATGAGAATCTTTTAACGGCGTGGACCAACAAGGCGACTTTTTCAGGCGCGGGCAGTGCGGGTTCAGTCACGGTACAGCCGACCACAAGCGGAACTTTTGTGGCCGGACAATGGACTGGCAGTATTCTGATTGCCAAGGCTGACAATAATATTCGATTGACGGCCAGCGACGGATTAGGGCATACCGGTACGAGTAGTGTCTTTAACGTGATGTCTGGTCCGCTCCATCATTTCACGTGGGGGTCTGTCGCGTCAACGCAGTATGTCAGACAACCCTTTTTGGTGACCATTGCCGCACAGGACAGCCTCTCCAACACGTGCGCGACCTTCACCGGCCCTGTGATGCTCAGCGGTTGGACGCCTCTTCTGCCGGACGATATCGAGGGAGGCGCGAATGGATGGACGCACAGTGGAAACAATGATTTGTGGCATATCTCCACGCGCCTCTATAACTCATCGAGCCACGCATGGTATTGCGGGAATGACGCGGGGCTGTACTCGAAGAATATGGACTGTTCACTGGTTAGCACGACATTGGTTCTGAGCGCAGGAACAAGACTCTCGTTTCAGCACTGGTATAGGATTGGGTCGGGAGTCTCTTGTTTTGCGGCGCTATCCACGGATAATGGAGTCTCATATAGTACCTTAGAAGAGTTCAAAAACACAAGTAACACGAATGGGTGGAAGGGACAAACCTACGATTTGTCAGCATATACAGGTCAACAGGTGAAAATCAGATTCCAATTCGTTTCGACCAGTAGAGCCAATATCTCGTCTATCCCAACTTTAGGTTGGTTCATCGATGATATTATGATTGGGGCTAACAGTGGCCAAGTAGCTGTTGCTATCAGTCCGACAAACTCTGGGAATTTCGTGAACGGGGTTTGGAACGGCGCGGTCAGTGTGCAGCAGGCGGCAACAAATGTATTTCTGAAAGCCTATAACAGTCAGGGTATTAGCGGCACAAGCAGTGTATTCCGTGTCGTTCAGCAGATGTTGACTGCACAGGGAACACCTTACCTCTGGCTCGATAAGTACAATTTGGTCGCGAATGCGAATTATGCGGCCGCAGAATTGACGGATACGGATAAAGACGGATATATGGCGTGGCAGGAGTATGTGGCTGACACCGACCCTACCAACGCGGCCTCGTGCTTCCGCATCGTGGCAATCAGTAATCTGCC
>JBAXCC010000308.1:0-4797 GCA_037141675.1 bacterium
TTGGCGTTGCGCGTGCGGCGGACCATTATGTCTCGCCGACTGGGAGTGATAATGATCCCGGGACGTTGGCAAAGCCCTTTGCCACGATTCAGCGCGCCCAAGATGCGGTTGCGCCGGGGGACACGGTGTTCATACGGGGTGGCATTTACCCGATGAAGGAGGCTCAAATCGCCCAGAGCAAAGGGATCTTCGCATATATCACCTTTCTCAATAAGAGTGGGGAACCTGGAAAGCGTATTCAGTACTGGGCGTATCCGGGCGAGAAACCTGTTTTTGATTGTTCCGCAGTGAAGCCAGCTCAGCGGGTGGATGCCTTTTTTGTCTCAGCCTCGTGGATTCATCTCAAGGGGCTGGAGGTTACCGGAGTCCAAGTGACGCTCACGAACCATACGCAGTCGATTGGCTTCGAGAATGACGGAAGTCACAATATCTTCGAGTTGCTTGGCATACACGATGGCCAGTCCATCGGCATCTACAGTGTCCGAGGCTCCAACAATCTGTTCCTCAACTGCGATGCCTGGAACAACTGGGACTATACCTCTGAAAATGGCAAAGGAGGCAATGCAGATGGGTTTGGTTGCCATCCGCCGAAAGGAAGCACCAATAATGTTTTCAGGGGTTGCCGGGCCTGGTTTAACAGTGATGACGGCTTCGATTGCATTAATGCTCACGAATCCGTGACATTCGAGAACTGCTGGGCGTTCTACAATGGCTACTCGCAGAAGTTTAAGTCCCTTGGAGACGGAAACGGCTTCAAGGCAGGGGGATATGGAAAGTCCCCTGTGCGGGTGCCCAACCCTGTTCCTCGCCACCAGATCCGTTTCTGCTTGGCTGTCCGCAACAAGGCCAGCGGCTTCTATTCGAATCATCATCTGGGCGGCAGTGACTGGCTGAACAACACAGCCTTCCGGAACGGATGCAACTTTAATATGCTGTGCATGCTGCTGGACGGGTTCAAGGATGTTGATGGCTTTGGACACACGTTAAAGAACAACCTGAGCTATGACTCGCGTGCGCTGATATCCAGATTTGATGCGCCCAAGAGCGTCGCCGTCAACAACTCTTTCAGCCTCGACTTGAAACTGAGCGACAAAGATTTCGTCAGTATTGATGAGCGCGACCTTGTCCAGACTCGGCAGGCCAACGGCGACCTGCCTGTGATTCGCTTTCTTCGCCTAGCCCCTGGGAGCGCGCTGATTGACAAGGGAACGGATGTCGGATACCCGTTTCTTGGCGTAGCACCTGATTTAGGGGCGTTCGAGTTCACAAAGGAGTAGAATCATGCGACGTTTACAGGTCACCATCCGTGTGCAGTCTTGTATTGGAGCGCGGTTTTTGGTATTATTCCAGCCAATTCAGCATAAAGTTATGCGATAGAAAGAGGCTGTTTGAAGAAGATTTGGTTATTTTTTGTTGTCAGCTTGTTTGCCGGGATAGCCTGCGTGCAGGCACAGGATGCTTTTGAAATCCCGGAGAAGCCGGTTGATGCAGAAGCTGAAAAACGTACGGCTGAGCAAATTTTAAGGGACTGCACCCGTGTTATTCCTAAGGATCCTGCTGTGCTGAAGGGCACCATGACGGTCAAAAAGGGGCGTACCACGACCTTGGCGGAAAACGCTTTTACGCTGATGATGGACTGGGGGGCTAACCCGCCCACAGCGGAATGTCTGTTGATGGAAATCAGCGGCACGAATATCATTGAACGAGCCTTGATGTCGCGTCCGCAAGGCAAACCCGCACAGATCAAGCTCTATGCGTATCAAGGCAAAGAGGTCAAGGATTTAGGGTCACCAGCCTTTACGGCGCGTATTCGCGGTACCGACATGACCTGGCTGGATCTCACCCTGGATTTTCTCTGGTGGAAGGATGTTCGCTTTGATGATGTGCCGCGTGGTAAGAGTTGGCTTGGACGTGACTGCCATATTCTGGTTGTTTCCCCGCCCCAGCCCATACCGGGGTGCTCTGCGGTACGGATATGGGTGGATGTTAAGATCTGCTGCGTGATGCAGGCAGAGCAACTGGGGCCCCAAGGGGAGCCCGTCCGCAAGATGTGGGTCCAGCGTGTGAAAAAAATGCTGGACGACCGCTGGATGATCCGCGAGATGGAGATCGAGACGCTCAATAGCGGACATCGCACCAGCCTGTTTGTGGACAGCGCTGAAAAACCGTAATGAATATTTTTGTTCTCATAGTTGAGTGCGGTGCACTCGCCTTTCTCTTTTCACTGTCTGCTTTTTTCTCAGGGTGCGAGACAGTGTTATTTTCGTTATCACCAGTTCAGGTTCAGCAACTCTGCGAACGTAATCTGGCGGCGGGTCGGCGTGTAGAAAAACTTATGGAGACGCCGGCCATGATTTTATCGACGTTGCTCGTGGGCAATACGCTGGTGAACTTTGCGATTGCTACGCTGGGTTATCTGGTAGTCGCGACCCTTCTGCCGACATACGCTAAAGTGATCACGATCCCCTTGATGACCCTGTTGCTGTTGTTGTTCGGAGAGGTGACCCCCAAGCGTGTGGCCCTGCAATATGCGGAAGCTCTTGCGCCTATCTGCAGCAAATTGCTTCTGTTTTGGATGTGGTTGTTGAAACCCTTGAATCTGTTGCTGACGACTGGGTCCGCTGTCTTCAAACAAACATTGAAGCGTGAACGTCGCGGACTGACCAACGATGAACTCATGACTGTTGTGGAGGTCAGTGAAGAGCAAGGCGTGATTGATTCGGATGAAGCGGAGATGGTCGACGGCATCATGAGACTTTCAGAATTGAAAGCCAGCGATGAAATGATTCCGCGTGTCGACATGATTGGGCTCGACTTGGATACGCCGGTTGAAAAACAGCTTCAGATCGCCAGTACAGCACATGTACGTTTTCTGCCTGCTTATGTGCGCACACCGGATGCGATAGAGGGTTTTGTGAATACAGCCCGCTTCTTGCTTGATCCGGACCATGATGTGCGTAAGGCTCTAGTGCCTGCGCAATTTGTTCCGGAAAATATGCCGCTTGATGATTTGTTAGCCCAGCTTCAGCTTTCAGGAACACATATTGCCTGTGTTTTGGATGAATACGGAGGAACAGCCGGCCTGATCACGCGCAGTGATATTCTCGAACTCATTACTGACCCTGTCATGAGCCCTACTGAAAACGAGCGTTCGATGATTCAGCCCTTGCATCAGGATGTATGGCTGATTGATGGCACGACGAGTTTGGAAGAGGTCAGCCGGACTCTCGACATCCGGCTTGATGCAGATGATGCTGATCGGATGGCTGGCTGGGTCACCTTCCATGCGGAACATTTTCCGCAACCCGGCGAGCGTGTGGAGGCGCAGGGCGTACGCGTGACGGTACGGCATATCCGCCGCCGGCGTATTGAGACGGTTTATCTGGAAGTGTTGCAGCGCACGGAGCCGGAAGACATCGAGCAAGAAGCCATGATCACGACCCACGAACTGATCGTTGAGCAAGCCCGCAGAGGGGAGGAATTTTCATGAGTATATTTATTCATGGTGTTCTCCTGCTGTCTTGCTTTATGCTGATTGCGTTTTTCGCAGGTATTGAGACAGGGGTGCTGTGTGTCAGCCGCATGCGCTTGATTCATCTGGTGCGCAATGGCGTAAAAGCTGCAAAGACGCTGTCATACTATGTGACTGATATTCAGCGCTTCATTGCGACCGTGCTGGTCGGAAACAATTTATTTAATGTGATTTTGTCGGTGGTGTCCGCGAGTATGGCCAGTCTTGTCTTCCCACATCATAATGGGCTGCAGACGATGTGGGCGATGGTGGTTGTGTGCATGGTGGTATTCTTCTCCGAATATCTGCCCAAGCTCTTTTTCTCGGTACGTCCGCTGCGTCGTACGTTATGGGCCATTCGGTTCTTTGATGTGATTGAAAAGTTTTTGTATCCGCTCGCTAAAACAGTTTTGTTTATCACCGAACTGGTCATGCCCAAGGCCAAGCACAAAGAAGATCAACGCTTTCTGATTACACGCGAATACATTGAGGATGTGGTGAGCGATCCACGGGATGGCGCGCAGATCACGAGCATGGAACGTGCGATGATTCATCGCGTACTGGGATTGCATCATAAGACGGCTTCACAAATCATGACACCGGTTGAGCAGATTATATCGGTTACGGAAGAGATGACGATGCGCGACTGTTTTCAGAAGGTGCGCGACGAGGGATATGTGCGCTTGCCAGTCTTTAATGTCGATGGTTCGCGTTGTGTTGGCGTTTTGTCCATCCTGGACGTATTCGCGATTTCCCCCAATCCGGCGGAGGTGCCGGTTCGCACCTTTATGAGACCGCCTATCTTTGTTGATCCCGCAATGCCTGCGGATGATCTTCTGCCCATGATGCGCAAGAAACGCCAGCACATGGTCTTTGTTCGCAACGAAGAGCGCAAAGTCGCCGGTATTATCACGGTCGAAAATATATTAACCGCGCTCACTGGGAATCTCACATAAAATCCTCTTAAGGTAGGGCGGACCGGAACGTCCTCAATACCGTTGTCCCAATAAAAAAAATCGATTTTTTTTGCGTTTCCCTGTTGACATCTGGTGGGTCAAGGTGTTTAATAATGTCAACAAAGGTCAAACCATGTCTGTAGCGCGCGAAAAGAGTGGCGGATCGATTTCCAGTCCAGGATTGCTCGTAGGACGTTTCGATTACGCTTTAGACCCCAAGAAGAGATTCACCATCCCAGCCGGATGGCGGGATGTCATGGGGGCGCCAGCTTATGTCTATGTCATGCCCGATCCACGCGAGAAATGTCTGAATCTAGTACCTCCTGGCGA
>JBAXCC010000309.1:0-4781 GCA_037141675.1 bacterium
GTCCATGCGCACTGCTACTATCCGCCCTATCTTATCCGGAACAGTGAGGAGGTGCCGCTCGCAGGCAACAAAGGCGGCAGCAACGGCTCGACATACTCGCAGTACGTGATTCACGCGGCGGCCCTAAAATTCATCCGCGATAATGCCAAGAACCCCTTCTTCGCCTACCTGCCCTACACGCCGCCTCATGGGAACTTCGACATTCCTGACAGCGACCCGGCTTGGGCGCTCTACAAGGATAAAGACTGGCCGGAACCGGCACGCCGTTACGCAGCGATGGTCACGATGATCGACCGCCAGGTCGGCGAAGTGATTGCCCTGCTGAAGGAACTCGGCCTTGATCAGAAGACCCTTATCTTCTTCAGCGGCGACAATGGCGGCGCGGATTATTTCAAGTCCAAGGAGTTCCCGCGCGGCATCCACAACGCGAACAAGAACCCGGTCACGGGTGTCGAGTACCGGGGATCGAAGGGCAACCTCTACGAAGGCGGCCTTCGTGTTCCGTTCGTTGCCTACTGGCCCGGCAAGATTGATCCCGGGCGCGCGAGCAACTACCTGGGTTACTTCCCCGACATGATGGCGACGATTGCCGAAGCCACGGGCGCGAAGCCGCCTGCCGACATTGACGGCCTCTCCATGTTGCCGGAACTGATCGGCGAGAAGGCCGCAGGCCACGCCCAGATTCAGCATGAGTATCTCTATTGGGAGATCGGCGGCTGGGTTGCCATCCGGCAAGGCGACTGGCGCGCTGTAAAGCCCCCCAAGGGTGGCTGGGAACTTTACGAGCTTTCGGCTGACCCCTCCGAATCAAAGGACCTCTCAAAGGCCAAGCCAGAAGTTCTTGCCAAACTCATGGCGCTGGCGGAGAAGGCGCACGAGCCGGCGATTGAGGGCACCTTCTCGCGGACAGACCGGCATGAGCGCGACCGCCGCGCGAAGGTTGGCAAGCAGGACGATACGAGTGTCCAAGCCAGTCCCAGCGGCGTGCCCAAGAAACAGGCGAAAAAGACTTTGAAGACTAAAGCCTTTTAGAAACAATAACCGACTGTTGCGATAAAGATATCCATGCCGTTATTCGGGGCCGCGATTGACGCGTTAGAGTAATGCATGTATCGGGCGCTGATGTCGACATATTTTATTTTGACGCCAGCGCCAACTCGGTCTTCAAACTGAAAAGCCGTAGCCAAATCGCGCGTAGCGATTCTCGTATCGGATATACAGGAGACGCCAATGCCCGCCTCAATATAAGGTTGTACTGTCCAAGTAGGTTCGCCAAAGTAGTAGACAAAAACAGGCGAGATGGCACCAACGCACACCAGTTCATCCTTCTTGCTCCAACAGCCCAAAGAGGCTTCGTAATACCCAGACAACCATCCTGTTGGATTTTCGAGAAATGTGTACTTCGAGTCTTTTCTCACCGCTAAACGATAAATGTTAATGTCATCGTGGAGGGTCATGCCTGCGCCGATAGATACACTGCTGATAAAAGGCTGATCCGCCTTCTCCTCTGCACACAGCGCAGATAATCCACATATACAAACACTCGCGAGGATGGCCCATGTTGTCTTCATCATTTGCTCCTTTTTAGAAAACACCCGTTTGGTTAATCAAGCCTACGATTACTTTAAGTTAGCGTATTCGCAGAAATCATGCAACTTCTATTTGTGAAATGGGACGTTGGAAATTCTTAGATCGGTCGGATCAGTCTGATCAGTCTGATCTTGAACTCTCTGCACCCTCTTCTATTCCTTCTTGAAGCGTGTGTTGTTAAACAGTATGCTATGTCCATAATTTTTTGTCGCTGTCACTGGTGCTTGAACGATGAGCGGAACAGAGAAGAAACAACATGAGCGATACATTCTCGAGCGCTTCCTGGAGACGCTCGGAGATAAGACGCTGCCGAATGGTGATTCGTTCGTAGATAGTGAGACCCCGGACTTTCTGTTGGGGCCTGCTTTGCTTGCTCCTTTGGGGGTTGAGATTTCAGAACTGAATCATCCGGGGGTATCATGGTCCGGACTCCCGCTTCGTCAGGAGGAGGGCATACAGGATCACTTGTGTCGCCTGATCGAAGAGCGTTGGGACGCAACACGAATCCCCCTGGCTGAAGTATGGCTGGATTTCATGGGACCACATTTTCCCGCAAAGAAGCAGGCACCTGAGTTTGCCGATGCTGTGCTCGCCATGATCGCGGAACACATGCCGAATCAGAAAGGCCTGAAAACCATTTCACGAGAGGACCTCTGGCAACACCCTATTTTAGGACCACAATTAAATTCGTTCAAACTATTCCGGTGGACCGGACTAGGCCAACCTTTCGTAACGGCCTCTCGTGGTGCTTTTCTGCCGCCCCTGACCCACAGCCTGTTGCAAAATGTCTTATCGAGAAAAAATGCGCGCGTCTCAGATTACAAATTTAAATGCGACAAAATCTGGCTAGTCGTAGCGCATCACTCATCGGAGCTGGCTTCGCACTTCTCGCCTCAGGAGGCCGCCTTGTACGACGAATATGACGTAGACTTTGATCGAGCCTTTGTGCTCGATGTGATCGGGAAGAGTATGGTGGAGATTAGGAAATTGAAGGAGATCGCATGAAGGAGGAGTTCGTTTTTAAGGTCTACGATCTGACGGGGGTGGTGCAGGGTGTCGGATTGCGCGCAACAATTTGCTGGCTGGCCAATCGAGCCGAGATAGGCGGCTGGGTGCAGAATCGCACGGGCATAGTACGGATGCAGCTAGAGGGAGATGCGATCGCTGTCGCCACATTCGTGCGCGATCTTCCGAACCATCTGCCCTCCGGCGCGCGCATCGACAAGATCTGCGAAGTTCGGTCCGGCGTGCTCCCCTCTGACACACTCCCGCAACCTTTTCATATAGCTTCAACCGGATGGTAAAAGAAAGAGAAACTGGAGACAGGAGACAAGCCGAGCTGGAATAAACGAAAGTAGTAACTTCTTAAATTAAGAGTTAAGCGTTAAAAATTAAACGTTGAACGTCCGACCTGTCCGCCGTAGGCATCGCGGAGGTGAAACGTTTAACGCTTAACGCCAAACTCTTAACGCTTAAGTTATACCAAGGGACAGGAGACGGAACAGTTACACCTTTTAACTTTTACCTTTCCCAGCAGGCCGCGTCCAGTAGAGCGCAAGGGTCATGATGCAGAGAGCGCCGGCGGCAAGAATAAGCGCCAAGGGAAGGGTGATAAACTTGTTACAGGAGAAGAGCATCACCCCGGCGAGCATGACTCCTGAGGCGATCAGGCGATCCGTGATGTCCTTTTCGTGAAAGATGAATTTTCCAAGGATGACAGAGAGGACCACGCCACAGCGCTTAATGCTGATAACCAGCGCCGCCACTGTAAACTGGATGGCAATAAACTGCAACACCAGTCCCAGCGATTCCAATGCACCAGCCAAGAACATCCAGCCGGGTTTATCCTGCCATACCTTTAGCCAGCCAGGTGTCTTCAATTTTTCACCGAACGTGAGCGAACTGTTCCTCAAGGTCTTCCAGTCGATCACACGGAAGAGCACCAGTCCAGCAAAGAAGCAGGCATGGACAATACACTTGCTGACGGCTAGGACAACCGCGATCGGGAGGCCTGCGCGGATCTTGTCAGCGACATTTGCATCGCCAAGCGGCGTCAGCGTCACGAACCATTTATCGAGAATGACCGAACACGTGAGTAGGAGCGCGACCAAGGTCATATAGCGGCTCCCCTTCTGCCGGAGAATCTCCTTGAGCGGTTCAAGCCAGCCATCCGCCACCAGCTTACGGTTCATGACCAGCGACCCGATCACGATCAGCGAGACGCCTACCACCATGATGGGGGTGATGGCCTCCCCCAGAAAGATCCGGCCAGCGGGTAAGAGGAAGAGGGGTGTGAGCGCCATGAAGGGAACGCAGAAGGAGAGCGGAGAGACCTGAAGCGCCTTCAAGTTCAGCAGGATCGCAGTTCCTTCTACCAGCATGTTGATAAGGAGATAGAGAAAAAAAGCAACGCCTGTTGTGAGACCAAATTTTGCACCGATGGCCGGCAGTGCGAATTTCATACCCATGGAGGCCAGGGCAGCGACCAGGACCACATAACAAGAGAACGCCGCAATCTTTGCCCAAAAGCTGATCAGTATGGAGTTATAGCCCTGATCGAGCACTTTTTTGCGGGAAATATCGGTGAACACATTTTCGATCGACATTGCAATCGAAATCAATAATCCTAGCATGATGTACACCCCTCTCGTTTGTGTGACGATCAGTATTGCAAAAAGCGCCTTTTAAAACGATTCTTTTCGCATGACAGCCAGTCCAATTCGGACGACAACGAGTCCAAGGGATAGAAAAATGCGCGAGCATTTCCATACTCGCGCACATGATCCCTCAAGCACTTTAACACTTCTCTGTTATTCTGCTTTAGCGACTGCCACCGTGATCTGCTGTTTGTGCTTGCACTTAGGACAGACCCATTCCAGACTGAACGGTTTGTCAGCTGTCGGCGTGTCGATCTCGAGCTCGGCTTTAAAGCCGCACTTGGCACACTTGATCGCCAGCTTGGTCTTCTTGTCGTTGCTTTCGACGACTGTAGCCCCTGTGGCTGTAAGCTTTGTCGCGCAAGCGGGCTTCTCTTCTTTTTTGGCCGCTTTTTCCGACGGACAACAGTTATTGGCTGAACAGAGCAACGGAACCGCGGCTGTGAGGGTGAGCAATGAACTGATGAATAGACGACGTGATGTCATGGTGATTCTCCTTAATTAATTTTGTACACGGTACTAACACCTCATGTG
>JBAXCC010000310.1:0-4688 GCA_037141675.1 bacterium
AACTCAAATACTTTAACGTGCTGGCCAGCAATGCGATCACGCCCATGAGTACGGTGCGCTTAATTATTGATGGGAAGGAAGTCGAACAGGTCGCCGCTGGGGATGGACCCATCAATGCGTCCTTTGCCGCGATCAATAAGCTGGTGGGGACAAAGGCAGCGCTGGAAACCTTCCAGTTGAATGCGACCACGGGTGGCGCTAATGCGCTGGGTGAAGTGGATGTGAGCGTGCGTGAGGGCACTAGACTGGCGCGTGGCCATGGCTCTTCAACGGACGTTATTGAGGCCAGCATTCGTGCATATTTACATGCGCTGAATATTTTGTCGTCAGAAAAGGCTGATAATCCAACGAGCAAAGCGTAACGAGTTTAACAACAAAAAGGAGTCATGTAATGGCATCATTAGACATGAAAGTTGGTGAACGGATTCGTACTTACCGTGAACGATTGCAGATGAGCGTTGGCGCGCTCGCCGAGACATCAGGCGTGAGCGCCCCAGTGATTGAGGCGATTGAAGCAGGGGAGGCCTATCCTGCGTTGGGGATACTTGTTAAGTTATCGCGAGCATTGGGACAACGACTTGGAACGTTCATGGACGATCAATTTAAGCCAGATCCAGTCATTGTTGGCGCGGCTGACCGTGTCTTCGAAAAGGCAAGTCATATGGCGGATGTAACGGAAGGCCTTCGTTATGCGCCACTAGGCCGGGGCAAACCTGATCGTCACATGGAACCCTTCTTTATAGATGTCGTGGGTGGCTCGCCTGCACCGCTCTCGTCGCATGAAGGGGAGGAGTTCCTGTTTGTCCTGACGGGTGAGGCGTTACTCCTTTATGGCACCGAAGAGCATGTTCTGAAGACAGGCGATTCGGTTTATTATAATTCACTAGTCCCGCATGCGGTCCGATCCTATAACAATACGGCTTCAACGTTGCTTGCAACCGTATTTATGCCGATGTAAGGAGTCGAGTTTTATGGAATCACTCTTTAAACTCACAGACCCCTTTCTGACTGCTCCAAGTACACCGCCGTATAATCAGTCTGTATCGCGCGGATTGCCTTGGAATAACTTGCCAGTCACGCATTCGTACACACTAGGTCAATTATTGGATCAGACGATTGCCCGGTGCGGGGTTCAGGATGCCTTGGTCTATGCTGACCGTGACTTCCGCCTGACCTGGTATGAATTTGGTAAATTAGTGGACGAACTTGCCTGTGGTTTGATGGCAATGGGCGTGCAGAAGGGTGAGAAGGTGGCCTTATGGGCGACCAATGTGCCCCTGTGGGTCCCGCTCATGTTTGCCACAGCGAAGATCGGTGCAATACTCTTACCCATCAATACAAATTACAAAATTGCAGAAATTGAGTTTGCTCTCAAGCAGTCAGATACTGAAAATCTGATTCTGATGAATGGCACGCGAGACACCGACTATGTGGAGATTATCTATGAACTCATCCCCGAGTTGCGAGAGCAGCCCCGTGGACGCTTAGCATCTGCTAAATTTCCGTTACTCAAGCGTGTGATGTTCCTAGGACCGGAAAAACATCGTGGCATGTATTCCATCAATGAGGTTCAAGCACTGGCTTGCCAGACGTCTCCAGAAACATATTATGCCCGCCAGGCAGAGTTGAACTGCCATGATGTTGTCAATATGCAGTACACGTCTGGAACGACGGGCTTCCCGAAAGGTGTGCAACTGACACATTCGGCTATTGCGAACGACGGATTCTGGATCGGCGCCTGTCAGAATCTGTCAGTGCGTGACCGCGTCTGCGTGCCGGTTCCGCTCTTTCATTGTTTTGGTTGCGTCCTGTGTGTGATGTCGTGCATCAACCATGGATGCACCATGGTGATGGTTGAAAAATTTGATCCCATTCTTGTGATGATGTCGGTGGAACAGGAGAAGTGCACGGCGCTTAATGGCGTGCCAACCATGTATATTACGATCCTTGACCATCCGCTCTTCTCAAAGTTTGACTTCTCTTCACTTCGGACAGGCATTATGGCGGGCTCGACGTGCCCAGAGAAGCGAATGAAGCAGTGCGTTGATCTGATGTTTATGACCGAAATGACGATCGCGTATGGCCTTACGGAGTCAGGACCTGTGATGACTATGACGCGTTACTTTGAGAAAAGTATACAACGGAAATGTACCTCGCTCGGCCAGGCATTGCCCGGCGTTGAAGTTGCGATTATTAATCCTGAAACAGGAGAAATTGCTGACCTCGACGAGTCGGGCGAAATATGTTGCCGCAGTTTTGCAAATATGAAGGGCTACTATAAGATGCCCGAGCAGACGGCAAAGTGCATTGACAAGAACGGTTGGTTGCATTCGGGTGATATTGGCCGGATGGATGCCACTGGGTATTATTACATTACGGGCCGTTTGAAAGACCTCATCATTCGCGGTGGCGAGAATATCTCGCCGAAAGAAGTGGAGGACTTCATCGGACACATGCCTGGCGTGAAGGACATTCAGATTGTGGGTGTCGCGAGCAAAAAGTATGGCGAACAGCCCGGAGCATTTATTATTCGCTCGGCGGACTCGACGATCACGGAGACGGATGTTGAGGACTTCTGCCGCAATAAGATTGCGTGGTTCAAGATTCCGAAGTATGTTTCTTTTGTGGATTCATATCCTATGACAGCAAGCGGAAAGATTCAGAAGTATAAGTTGCGTGAAGAGGCCGCTAAACTGTGGCCGGATGCATAAACGAGGAGCATTTAGAATGAAACAATTGATCGGTGTTGATGTAGGCGGCTCGCATATCACCTGTGCGCGTGTGAGTGGTGAGACGTTTGAATTGGTGCGCGAAAGCATGGTGCGCCGGCATGTGGATACGAATGCCTCGGTCGATGACGTGATGGCTGTCTTCGTAGATGGCATCCGGGCAGCAGCAGGGGGGCGGTTGGATTCCATTTCAGGAATAGGGCTGGCATTTCCCGGGCCGTTTGATTGGGAGGGCGGGATCTGTCTGATTACATCAGGGCAGGGAAAGTTTGCTAACTTTCATAATGTGAATGTCCGTAACGAACTGAAGAGACGTCTTTCCTTTGCCGGAGACATTGGCTTCCTGAATGATGCAGCGTGTTTTGCGGTAGGCGAGTATGCGGCTGGCGCTGCAAAGGGGGCTAAGCGGGCATTGGCCATCACTTTGGGCACAGGTTTCGGAGCTTCATTTGTTTTGGATGGCAAGCCTGTGACAACAGGGGCCACGGTTCCGGTTGGCGGTGAGCTTTGGGATTCGCCCTATATGACAGGTATTGCTGATGATGCGTTCTCAACGCGCGGTCTTATTGCTGCCTGGGAGGATGCGTCTGGAGCAAGCGCAACGGGTGCGAAAGAAATCGCAGATGCTGCGAAGGCAGGCGATGTACGAGCTGTAAAACTCTTTGCTGATTTTGGAACACGTCTTGCGGGTTTCTTGACACCGCATCTTGAAAAGTTTGGTGTTGAGACGCTTGTTGTCGGCGGTAGTATCGCTGGCAGTTTTGACCTGTTTGGGCCGTCATTAAAGCAGGGACTCAAGGCAACCGTCAAGCCCTCTATGTTGGGCGAAGACGCACAGATGGTCGGCGCGGCAACATGCGTAGCAAGGTAATGTACATCCCATGAATGAAGCTGCACTATTTTCAATTTCTTGCGGTCTATATGTGGTCGGTGCGCAATACGCGGATGGCTTTTCGGGGTGTATTGTGGATGCCTTTGTCCAATCAACGGCTGTACCTCCGGGTGTTATCTTGTGCAGCCAAAAGCATACGTTTACGCACACCTGCATTCAGAACACCGGAACATTCAGCGTCTCTGTTTTACGCAAGGATGTTGACCCGCTGACTATTGCTTTCTTTGGTTTTCAATCCACACGTACGGTTCAGAAGTGGCCGTTGGTATCGCATGTCCTACAATCTGGACTACCTGTTCTGAGTGATGTAGCCGCATGGTGTACGTGTCGTGTGAAACAGGCCCTCGACTTGGGTACGCACACGATGTTCCATTGTGATGTGATGGATGCTCAGGAGGGGCAGGGGGAAGCCTTGACGTATGGTTACTATCGTGAGCACTTACGCCACGCCACAACAGCAGCATTTCAAGCATATCGGTTAAAAACAAAGGGGAAATAATAAATGAAAATTCAACAAATATCACTGTTCCTAGAAAACAAGCCAGGTCATCTGAGTGCTATCTGCCGTATTTTGGCAGCTGCAAAAATCAACATTGTGACACTTTCATTGGCAGATACGCAGCAGTTCGGAATTGTCCGACTGATTGTCGAGGAGTGGGAACGTGCAAAAGAAGTTCTTGAAAAAGCGAGCTATGTGGTGAATGTCCGTGAAGTTGTCGCAGTCACGGTCGCGGACCGTCCCGGCGGCATGGCCGAACTATTGGATGTTGTGGGTAAGGCGGGTGTGAACATTGAATACATGTATGCGTTCACCTTCCATCATGGGCAAGAGGCTGCTCTGGTCTTCCGTTTTGACGACCCGGATCGTGCGATCTCCGCGCTGACTGCTGCGGGTCGTAATGTACTCGATGCTGTTTCGCTTTTTTCGAAAGACAACAAGTAAGCCCGATGGACGGGGATTGACGAAGTGGTAACTAAAGAGGAATAATGGAATGTTGGAATCATGGAATATTGAGAGAGAAAATGGCCAGCAATCTGGAGGGACGCGCTTTGTCGCGTCCGGCCAC
>JBAXCC010000311.1:0-4675 GCA_037141675.1 bacterium
AAATCGGCTGTATTTTTCTGAGAAAGCGCTAGCTCGTTTTCTCGCTCCTTGAAATATACTATTTCTTTATTGGACACCGTGCGCCGAAAATGGTTTAATTACCCCATGTATTCGCTGTTATGGATGGTCTGATGGAGCGAGATTTATATGATTAAGATTCAAATTTTTGGTTCAGGGTGTGAAAAGTGCACAAAGCTTTATGCCACTGTTGAAAAAGTAGTGCAACAACATGGACTTGACGCCACCCTTGAAAAAATATCGGATATCGAAGCTATTACCGCGGCGGGTGTGATGATGACGCCGGCTGTAGGTGTTGACGGGAAGATCGTCAGTTCAGGGAAGGTGCTGTCCGAGAGTGATGTTCTTCGTTTGCTGGCTCCTGAACATGCGAAGCCTTGCGAATGCCATGGCGAGGTGTCCCGCGACAAGCCCAATCGTGTGAAGCAGCTTATTTCTGCTGTGCTAATAGGTCTTGTTCTGGGAAGCCTGGGCATCATGATTATGCGAGAAAGCAAGCGTCCTGTAGCACCGGCGCAATCACCCCTAAACCAGGCAGGCACTACGGTTTATTACTTTCATGGCAATCAGCGTTGTTTCAGTTGCAACCGGATTGAGTCGCTCACGTTGAAGGCGATAGAAGGAAAAGGGTGCAACTTTAAGGCTGTTAATTTGGATGAGCCCGCGAACGAGCATTTCGTGAAGGATTTCCAGTTGGATACCCGCGTGGTTGTGATTCAGCATAATGGCACATACAAGAAGATGGAAAACGTATGGGGGCTTGTGGGCGGCAAGGAAGCTGATTTTATCAAGTATATCCAGGATGGCTTGCCGAAAAAGAGCGAGTAATTGCAGGTGCCAACGGATGCTCTCCCCATTATTCCAGTGAAGTTGTTGACAAGAGAGTGATAAATAAGTTTTATGACAATAGCGATTGCGAGTGCATTTTGGTTGGGGATATTGACAGCCATTTGTCCATGTCCGATGGCAACAAATATAGCTGCAATCAGCTTTATTAGTAAGCGAGTTGATGCCCCGCTGATGGTCTTGGTGACAGGCATTGTCTATACCCTTGGACGTATGATTGCCTATACGATTCTCGGGGTGCTCATTTTGCAGGGGCTCTTTGCCTCCCCGCAAGTCTCGCATCTCCTGCAAAAGTATATGGGCCTTCTCACTGGGCCGTTGCTGATTCTGGTCGGCATGGTGTTGCTTCAGTTGATCTCCTTCCCCTCCGTGGGTATTGGTTTTGGCCATCTTCAAGAACGGTTCGCAAAACAAGGCGTGCTGGGTTCTTTTATGCTTGGCGTTTTTTTGGCTTTGGCTTTTTGTCCGACGTCTGCTGCGATTTATTTCGGACGGGTTATTCCCATCTCCGTTGAACACTCGTCAGCATTGCTTATTCCGTGTGTATACGGAATCGCGACGGGCTTGCCTGTGATCGGAGTCTCCTTTTTGATTGCCTTTGGCGCAAACAGAATAGGGGCTGTATATGCGACTATGGCGAATGTCGAAGTGTGGGCTCGTCGTATTACGGGAATTCTCTTCCTCTTGGTTGGACTCTATTTTACGGTCACGTTAACGGCTGGCATTCGCTTCTGACCTTTGCGCTCGTCTTTAACGGGGCAAGGTATTAAGGTAATACTGTTATGGATACTTCAATTTTTGAACAAGCGGCAGCGTGTCTGCCCAACGTTTGTTTTGAAAAGCCACCCGTCTGCGGCTTAATTCTCGGTTCTGGCTGGAGTCAGGCGCTTCAGACCGGCACAGTCATCGCGCGGGTTTCGTATTCAGATATTACGGGACTGGGTTCCGGCTTGATTGCGGGACACGCTGGTGAAATGGTTTTGTTTGAGCGGTTGGGGAGTCGTTTCATAGCCTTCATGGGAAGGCGGCATTATTATGAAGGTGTCCCAATGGAGACAGTTGTCTTGCCGGTCGAGTTGATGCGCCGTATGGGGGTTGCCCGTTTGTTGGTGACTAATGCCGCCGGGGGGATTAATTCGCAGTTGCAACCTGGTAGTCTCATGGTTATTCGGGATCACATCAATCTGTCTGGCATTACGCCTTTGCGCGGTCCACTCGTACCGGGATGGGGACCACGCTTTCCTGATCAGTCTCAGCTTTACTGTACAGAGCTTTCTGATCTGCTTCGTCGTGCAGGACATGATGTGGGTGTTTCGTTGGCTGATGGAATCTACGTCTATTCAACGGGACCTGGCTTTGAGACCCCTGCGGAGATCAGGGCCTACGGAGGAATGGGCGCAGACGCAGTGGGCATGTCAACGGTTCATGAGGTTGTTGTTGCCAATGCGATCGGCATGAAAATTGCAGGCTTGAGCTGTATTACAAATATGGCTGCAGGTATCAGCGGCCCTCATCTGTCACACCAAGAGGTTATTGACCAGACTCAAAAGAGTGCGCCTGTGATGTCAAAACTGCTGGATATCTTTCTCTCAAAACTGGTCTGATGCATATGTTTGAGCAAATAGAAATGATTCCATTGTTCTGTCGAGTCGCGGTCGGCGTCATCGTGTTTATGGGTGCAACGATGGGTATTTACTCTTTGCTGACGCGTCAATTCTTGCGTCAACCCAATTGTCTTCCTTCAGTCGATTCGCTACGCATTCGCCCGTTGGCGCCGCTGTGTGCCATTCCTGTCATGGGGGTGACCATTCTGTTTGCAGTAATGGCTGCTGGGCAGACGAAGACGCCGCACACAACACCCTCTGCCACCGCGATGCTCATGGGTGCCGGCCTCTATAGCGTCATGTTGTTCTCGACCGTTTGGATGTGTTTGGCCGCCTCAAAAGTTGGATTCCGTGAGGCATTTGGAATCAGTGCTTGCCCATGGCGCGTCGCTGTTGCGAAGGGGGTTCGGTACGGGCTTGAAATCCTGCCGCTTGTTCTTCTTGTTTCCATCGGTGTGTCATGCATGGGTGAAGCGCTGGGCTTTGACATGAAAGCTCAAGAGATTTTTGACTGTCTGGACGATCCGCATATTTCAGTTTTGGTCAGAAGTGCATTAATCCTTTGTGCTGTAGGCATCGCCCCTGTTTTGGAGGAGTTGCTGTTTCGCGGTGTGCTCTTTTCTGTTGCATTAAAAGGCCGGACGTTTGTTTTCGCGGCCATAATCACGGGTTTCTATTTTGCCTTAATGCATTTGCATGGTCCTTCACTGTTGCCGCTGCTGGTGTTAAGCGTTGGGTTCTCAGCCGGCTATGCAGCCACGGGCTCAATCCTGACGCCGATCGTCATGCATACCCTTTTCAACTTAACAGGGTTGTTGCTCTTCTTTGCAAAGATCAAGTGATGGATATTGCACAATTGTTTAAGAGGGCAATTAACGCTTTTTCGCAAAGAACGCGAGTTGGGTGAAGGACGGTGTGCCTGCGCAAGCCCGTGGATACACGGGAGGCACAACTCGTCCTTCACCCAGAATCCATTTCGGAAAGGCGCAATTGCTTGCACGAGATAAGCCCGGCGGTATTCCGCCAGTTGCGAGGGCTTTCCGTGCAAGCAACTTATAGCGATCTTCGCAAAGAATTCTTAGCTGTTGTATGAAAGGAGAAGTGGAATGCGATATTTAATGGCCTTGGTCATGGCTGCGGCTACGTCGGCTTGGGCTGCATCTCCCTTCCAGGTCTCTGTAAAGTCCATCGCGAGACAGACGAACGGGGTCGATGTTGTTGTTGCTGTATCCATTCCCGCCGGCCATGTTGTTTACGCCGAATCGTTCAAGGTCACAAGCTTCCCACCCGCTGTTTGCATTAAGACCGCGACATCCGTCGAAAAGCAGGATCTCTTTGAGCCATCTAAACGGGTGAAGGTCTTTCCTCACTCCTTCGAAACGGTCTGGCAGATATCGTCACTACGCGACGGGACGTTATGCAGTGTGAGTCTTCAAGGCTGTAACGACAAAGTCTGTTTTTTACCTGAGACGCGACAGTTCCGTTTCAATCAGGCAAAAACGCAATTTGTTGAAGTCGTTGAGGAAACTACGACTGTGCAATCGGGGTTTGATTGGAAGAATGGACTATCCGTGACGACGATTGGCGGATATCTTTCCGTGTCAGAACTGCTGGTTTTCTTGGATCGTGTCGAGGGTAAAACCGTTGCTGAGTCCTCTGCGCTAGCAGGATTTTTAGAAAATCCGATCTCCTATTTTAAGAAATACGGAATGTGGTTGACCGTGCTGCTGGTCTTGGTTGGCGGAGCGCTCTTGAACCTGACGCCCTGTGTGCTTCCCATGATCCCGATTAATTTAGCCATTATTGGCGCTTCGGATGGAAGACGTGGACGTGGCTTTATGCTGGGGTGCGCTTATGGGTTAGGTATGACGATCGCGTATGGTGGAAGCGGGTGGATTATTTTAAAGAGCGGAATATTCTTTGGCGCACTTCAGTCATCACCATGGTTTAGTCTCGCTGTGGCCTTAATCTTTGGTCTGCTATCACTGGCGCTTTTTGATCTGTTTGCAATTGACCTGACTCGATATTCAGGGACATCAGGCAGTCAGCGTAAAGGGTTGATTACCGCGTTTGCAGCGGGTGCACTGTCAGCGTTGCTAGCAGGAGCATGCGTGGCACCTGTCGTGCTGGCCGTGTTGTTGCTGGCAGGCACTTTGACAGCGGAAGGTATGCCGGGCGCGCAGTTGCTCCCCTTTGTGCTTGGATTG
>JBAXCC010000312.1:0-4646 GCA_037141675.1 bacterium
CTTCGATGCCTACTGCAATCACAGCGTGGCGCTCTTCAACACGGTGTCGGATGCCATGTACCACTCCGCAATCTTTTTTGAAGAGGCCGTCAAATATAACACCGCCTTTGCGAACACCTGTTTTTCAAACAATACGGCCATCGCGATCCACAATCAGGAGGTCACCGGTGTGACCGAATATAACACCATCGCTTGCAACAGGCTCTTCGACAACGGTCGCAAAGGCGGTGCCGACTTAGGGATCGGAGGTGCCTCTGCAACTAAGCGAGCAGATCGCAACTATGTGTTTAATAACCAGATTTCACGGAATCGCGGAAGGGGCGGTATCAACTTAAAGGGCAATGCAAAAGACAATGTCATTGTCCAAAGTGTGCTGATTGATTGCCCCACCAATATTGTAAATTGGTCAACGAAGCCCTTCTCTCATGGGTATGGGTGCAATACGGGATTTGCTGGACCAGGCAAAAGTCTACCCTGAGCCCAAGGGGGAGATATAATAACAGGAGGAATAGAGATGACAGAACAAACAGTTAAGCCCGAATCGAAGGCTGCATGGATTATTACCGTAGCAGCAACCCTTGATCTAATTGCCTTCGTTATGCTTGGCAAGGCAAATGCATCACCCCTTCTACTTGGTTTCTTCGGGTTATGCGAAGCCGGATTAATTCTTTTTGCTGTTCATGCATGGCAGTCTTATTTTGAAAAACTCATAGAACACAAATTGTAGACAAGCCCCTTGCCCGGGGTTCGTGAATAAAAGATGGAGTGTTTTTTAGTATCCGAAAAACGCCAATTGTACTGCGGCTCACCGAGACGGTTAGAATCAGAACCCTGAACCCCGAACCCTGACCCCAAGCTACAGCCAAGGAATCCATAATGATTATGCACACACGATCAACGCGTTTTGTAATAACAGCCGGTCTCTTGCTCCTCGCATCTTTCTCTCTGTGCGCGGAGCAGCCGCTGCGGCTCGCCAACAGTTTCAGCACGTCGATGGTCTTGCAGCGGGACATGCCCGTCCCAGTCTGGGGCACGGCGGCCCCTGGCAAGGCGCTCACCGTGACCTTTGCGAACCAAGCCAAGAACGCAGTCGCCGACTCCGACGGCCGTTGGCAGGTGATTCTTGATCCGATGCCCGCCAGTTCCGACCCGTCCGAGATGACTGTGAAATCCCAGACCTCCGACCTCCGATCTCGGATCTCCGATATCATCGTCGGCGATGTCTGGTTCTGCACAGGCCCAGGGATCATGCGGAATATGAGCGCGCTCCAAAACGCAAAGAAGGAGATCGCAAAGGCCACGTTCCCGCAGGTGCGCATTTTGCGTCCTGATAATTACAGGTCAATCGTACCCGTAGCGGATATTCCGCCAGGAGTGGCATGGACAACGGTGACTCCCGAGACGATTGAAAAGTATTCTATCACCTGGTACGTGGGCCGGGAACTGCATCTTGTCTCTAAAATTCCAATCGGCATCATCCTTGCCAACATGGAGACGGATATGACGCAGGAATGGCTGCCGTGGAGGCTTGATCCCAAGGACAAAGCACAGGTGGCTGCGTTGAAACTGCTCGCGGAGCAACTTCCGAACGACATTGCCAGGTCCGAGGACTGGTTAAGCAACATGCAGAGACGCACGTCAGGCGATCCGATCGATCTGCTGCTCTTTCCCTCCTACATTCCCTACGCCTTCTATAACCGGCATCCGATTTTCGACGGGCCGCATCCGATCACCTATAAGCGTTCTAATGTCTACAACGCGCTCATCAATCCCCTTATCCCCATGGCGATCCGAGGCGTTATCTTAAACTGCGAATTCGAATCGAAGCACGGCGTTCTCGCGCCAGCCGCTATCAAAGAACTTGTGGAGTCCTGGCGCAGCGCGTGGGGGCGGCCCGGACTTCCCTTCGTTGTTTCCGCGCCTGTCGGGAAAGTGGAGAAAAAGGGTGAAGCGAATTTCTCAATGGCAGTTACAACTGCCGGAACCCTTTCGAATGTGGCGACCGTGATGCGTCCGTCATTGTTTTCCGAGCAGGCGAGCGAGGCGTACTGGAAGAGCGTTGCGGATACTGCACTGAAGGTGGTGAAGGATGAGGTGAAAGAGTTGCCCAAACCTGAGGCTTGGGGTGCGGCATCACCTGTGAAACTGGAGCCGTGTTCCACGCGGAGACGTCTGGAGGCGGCTCACCTCTTTGTTGACAACATGGTGCTGCAATGCGACCAGCCGCTGAAGGTCTGGGGTTGGAGTGAGCAGGGGGATGAAGTGACGGTTTCGATTGCAGGGCAGAACAAGACGGCCGTTGTTGATGCCGGTGGCAAGTGGCAGGTGATGTTTGAGCCGTTGAAGGCCGGAGAGACACCGCTGAAGATGACAATCAAAGGGAAGACAGACACGCTCAGCTTTGAGAATGTCCTGATCGGCGAGGTCTGGATCAATTCCGGACAGTCGAACTCCGGGTATGTCCTCTCCGCGACGCTCGGCTTTGCTGAGGAGCAACCGCTGGCCAACTACCCTGCGATCCGGTACTTTGCGAATGCGCGCGCCGCGGATGTGCTGCCGCAACGAAGGAACATGGGGAAATGGGTCGTAGTCAGTCCTGAGACAGCCGGACACATGTCCGGGATGGGCTATTACTTTGCCCGCGCCCTGCACAAGGAGAAGCACGTGCCAATTGGCATCATCGAGGCCAACCACGGCGGGTCGTCCATCATCTCATGGATGAGCGATGCGGCCTTCGCCTCTTCCCCGAAGTTCGCCACGCTGGCCGCGGATCGGGCGCGCGTCCGTGACGAGATGGTCGCGAATCTTCCCATGGTCGAGGAGTCTGTGCGTCTCTGGACTGCTGATGCCCGCAGAAACGCTGCACTTGCCCGTCCGGTCATGCCCTTCCCCTTAGACATCAGCCCCATCCGCCCCTTCTATGGCTCCTTCCTGCAGAATCCGATGAATCGCCGCGGCTGCATGTTCTACAATTCCATGATTTATTCCATAACCGGATATGGCGTCAAAGGCGCCTTGTGGAATCAGGGCGAGGCGGATACCGGGAATGAACGAACCGGCATTTATGACGATCTGATGGCGAGCATGGTGGCGGACTGGAGGAAATCGTGGGGATATGATTTTTCGTTCTACTACGTCCAGATGCCTGCGATCAAGGGACGCTCCGGGTTACTGGAGATGTGGCCGGCGCAGGTCAGGGCGCTCAGCAAAATTCAGAAGAGCGGCATGATCGTGTGCAATGATATTTCAGAATCCGAGCGGGGCGAAGGCGGAATCCATCCGCGCGACAAGAAAAACGTCGGCGAGAGACTCTCACGCCTGGCCTTTGTCCGCACCTATGGGATGAAGGGGTTGATCGATGCCAGCCCGATGATGGAGTCTGTCACGCGAGAGAACAGCCGTGTCATCGTCACGTTTTCTACTCCCGGCGAAGGGCTCACGACGCGCGACGGAAAACCATCTGATTCCTGGGAGATCGCGAGTGCTGATGGCAAGTTTGTGCCAGCCACGGCTGAAATTTCAGGGGCGAAAGTGATTGTCAGTGCTGTCGGAGTGACAGCACCTGTTTCAGTGCGACTCGGCTGGGCGCCTGATTCCAACTGCAACCTGGTCAATAGTGCCGGCTTGCCGGCCATGCCGTTTCAGGCGGCTGTTCACGGAGGAGAAATATGAGTAGACTAAATGGAATCATTGCAAGCGCGTTGGCGCTCAGTTGTGTGATGTCGGTGAGCGCTGCTGACCCCCGGCAAGCTACGAAAGATACACCGTGGGAAAACAGTCTCGGCATGAAGTTTGTGCCTGTCAAGGGGACGGGCGCGCTGTTCTGCCTCTGGCACACGCGGGTGCAGGATTTCTCGGTGTTTGTGAAGGAGACCGGACACGATGCGACGGCTTCGATGTATTCGTTGCGGGCAGACAGTGTGAGTGTGAAGGCACGCGGCGGTACCTGGGAGTCGCCGGGATTCAAGCAAGGACCGACGCATCCGGTCTGCGGCGTGAATTGGGAGGACGCGCAGGCGTTTTGCGCATGGCTGACGAAGAAGGAGCGTGCCGACGGACGTCTGACTGCGGACCAGCACTACCGGTTACCGACGGATGTTGAGTGGAGCGTGGCCGTCGGCTTGGGGTCTGAGACAGGCGACACACCGAAGGCGAAGGACTCGAAAATCAACGACGTTTATCCGTGGGGTACTCAGTGGCTGCCGCCGAAGAACGCGGGCAACTATGCCGGAGAGGAAGCGAAAGCAGACCTGCCGGGGAAAGCCAGAGTGATCAGCGGTTACAACGACGGGTATGTGCACACGTCGCCGGTGGGGATTTTCGCGGCGAATACGTTCGGGTTGTTTGATATGGGCGGAAATCTCGAGCAATGGTGCCAGGACCTGTACGAACCCAGTCAGTCGAATCGCGTGTCGCGGGGCTCGTCGTGGCTCGAAGCTAGACCCGAGTACCTGCTGTCATCGATTCGCTTACCCATTCATCCCAGTCGTCGCTCTGACTTCTACGGCTTCCGCTGTGTGCTAGTCTCCTCGACTGGGGGTCTTGGGCAATGAGGGGTTCCCGCAGTTTCATCCGCCGCGGCTTTTAACGTAGGAGAAATACGTATTCGCATAGGTGGGGCCTCGGGCAATGGGCTTGCAAACAAC
>JBAXCC010000313.1:0-4631 GCA_037141675.1 bacterium
TTTTTATGGCGATTGTAGCTCAGTTGGTAGAGCGCCGGATTGTGGTTCCGGTTGTCGCGGGTTCGAGCCCCGTCATTCGCCCCATTGCTTTGCCCCGATAAAACATAGTTTTGTCGGGGTATTTTCTTTCCGCTCAAATCATGGTCAACCGTAAGTTTGACGGACAGGCTGTTTTTGATATAATCCAGCCCACGAGTGTTAAATTACAAGAGAATGAAAAAACGTTTGACCATTTCTATCTTTGTATGCTGCGTGCTTTCAGGGACTGCACAGCCTTTGGACAAGCTTATCTTTGGTGATCTGCAATCCGAAAAGACACACGCAGTCCTTGCTCCAGAGGGTGTAAGCGTCATAACCAACGATGTCCGGATCATCCTTCCCCAAAAAGGCGGAGGTTGGGCGGGCGATAAAATCACATTTCGCATGGCAATCAATCCTCAACTGCAAAATTATGCCACTGTCAAGTTCCGAAATGCTGAGTCCAATCAGAATTTGCTCTTTATCTTTATTGAAGGAAAGCAGTTCGGTTATCGTCCGTTGGGCGATTATGATGTGTTGTGCGGTGCAAACACTGAACCCCTTGGTCGGGACGGGTATTTTTACCAGACTGTTCCTCTACCAAAAAGTATGACACACGGCAAGACAACCATTGAACTCGCCATTGGTGCAACGGGATGGATTTGGCCTTATGGAACAACCTTTGACCAATACCAAAAAACCATGACGACACCTTCGCGAGGTATATGCGAAGTCATCACCTCTATCGATGCTTGGTTATCGGCAGAAAACACTTTAGAAAACAGAAAAGAAGCCGTCAGTCTTACACACCCAGCACTGAATGCTGAAGATGTTTTGTCTCACGTGAAAAGCAGAGTAAATAAGGATGTCCACTCCATTCTGCGAAAAAAATCAGGGACCGGTAACCAGATGGAACTGCACTTGTTGGCAAAGGCCTATCACACGCAATGGAGCGAAGCGTTTCAAAACAAGAAAGTCATTGATCATGTCATGGCTGGAATTGATGCGCATTTTATCCGGTACCGAAAAGATCCGATTTTTCTGTATAGCGACACGTCCACATGGAACTGCAATTGGTATTGTTTTGGCGTATTAGGCGACTGCATCGTACTTCTTGAAAAAGACCTTTTACCAATTCTCGACCAAAACATACAAGACGAGAAAGGGAACACTCTCTCGCGTCGAGCTGCTTGGGGCGAGATGCTGCTGGCGAGCCTAAATTACTTACGAACTCATCGCCGGCAATATACAAATCAGGCCATGATTGCTGATTTAAATCTTTATCGGTCAAACCGGGGATTGCGGATTGTGTATTCCGACAAATCTATACCTGATGAAGCGGCGCGGGCCTATTTATACGAGGCTATTGGAATTCTCCCATGGTTGGGCAGCGATGACGCGGATGGAAAACGGACAAAGCCCCTCGGAGACAAATTTTATCAACTGACTGAAAAGGGCTTAACACGTGAACTGGGCTATGTGGGAAGTTACGGCGAGGTCCTTGATTGGGTTGTTCAAATTTATGACGCGACGCGGGATGGCTGGCGCGGAAAAGGGGATGTACAAATTAAAGATCAGTTAACACGCATTGCCAAAGCGCGCGCCGTATTCAGATATCCGTCTGCAGATAGTGAAGGACATTGTGCAATGCGCATGGAGACTGTTATTGGCTGGCGCGACATGGGATTGATAGGTCCTGTAGTTTATGGTGCAAAATCGGCGCGTGACGCTTCAGCAATCTCTCCTGCAGTAGTGTCGCAGGATCCATGGTCCATCGGCTACGCTCAGCAAATGTTGTTAGATAACCAATTCTTTACCAGTGTTCACGAGCATGTGCAAGGTGGAGGACTGCGTGAAACATTGGGACTTCTTGACCTACCAGATGATTATGCATGGATTGTATCTCAGCCCAAGAGCCCCTACCGTCTTCCCATGTCACCTGGCGGCACGGATTTTATCTTTAGCGATTTGGATGATGGTGTCATTGCTTTGAAACGAGGCGATGAAATCATTTATGTTTCACTCTATTGGCGCGCACTATTCGGGGTCAATAATCTGGCAAAGATTCACTATTTAGCACCCGGGAGAGATCTCCGCGCAACCGTTGTCCAGCATACTGAATTTGAAAAAAGCGAAAAGACATACCGTCGTCCGAAGAACACGGATGCCGGTTACGGACGGCATCCCTACAAAGAGTACGCGACTATTCCGTCGGCTCATGATAATGAGGAGTTGCCCATAGCAAAGATACCGCCTGATGCCGCAGGCAGTAACAAAGTCGGACTTGGAAACCTTTTTGCTGGACGAGGGACCTTCTATCACATGACGTATGGCCCATACGTGTTCGCCATGAATTGCAGCGCTGACAAATCGTACACCATTCAACTGCCATCCGGAGAACACAAGGAACTGTCCAACGGCAATAAAACTTCAGGCACCATCCAGGTTACACCGCGATCAATACGGATATTCGTTAAGGAATAAGCAGTTATGACGCACATGACACGAGTCCTCATCGGACTCTTTGCCGCATCATTCATTCATGCAAAAGAACACACCCTTTCCTCGCCAAACAAAACCATCCATGCGAAGATCACAGTTGAAAAGGGGATTTTAAGTTATCAAGTGGATTACAAAGGTCAGCCCGTAATCCTTACGTCACGGATTGGTTTTGAGCCTTACATGGACGGCTTCCAAATAGAATCCGAAACACCGACATGGCAATCCACCCGCGGCACATGGACAAATCCCTTTGGTGAACGTTCAACCGTTCTTGACCATTACGAAGGGGATGCTATCCGGCTGAAGAGCAAAGGCGTTCCGATACGACTTGAATGCCGAGTCTATAACGAGGGCTTTGCCTTCCGCTTTGTCATCCCCAAGGTTGACCAAGGAAATGTGGAATGGGAAATTCCATCTGAACGGACAGAGTTTACCTTTGCCGATGATTATGTATGTTGGCCTGTCTACACAGCCCAAGGCTACTATGTGCCCAAGAAAATCTCATCCTTTACATCAAGAGCAATCGCCGAATTGCCCGATAGTGTGCAACCTTCAGCCGGGGAGCCCAAGCCAGTCAAAAAGACAGCCATGGCTTCGGGGGCGGAACGTCCGTTGGTTGTGGAACTACCCCACTGCGTGGTTGCCTTAGGCGAAGCAGGACTGATCGATTTTCCGAGAATGAAATTTGAGGTCAGTAAGCCAAACACTTTCCGGGCCAGACTCGACAGTCCTGCAAAAATTTCGCTTCCTTATAAAATGCCATGGCGTGTTGTGCGTATCGCAGAAAACCCCTGCCGACTCCTTGAGGGAAATGATATCCTATTGAATCTCAACGAGCCTTGCAAACTAAAGGATACCACCTGGATTAAGCCCGGCAAGTCTTTGCGCTGCACGGTCTTCACGACCGAAATGGCCAAATCAAGCGTGGCATTCTGCAAGAGCATGGGACTTCAATATGTTCTGTTTGATACCGGATGGTACGGAAATGAAGGAGACGAAGCATCTGATGCACGCGTAGTGAACGTCGAGCCTTCTCGCCGAAAGGGGCCTTTCGATCTTCCGGAAATCATCCGGTATGCAAAAGAGCATGGAATCGGCATCATCCTCTATGTCAACCGCCGCGAACTTGAGCGGAGGCTTGCCGAGTTACTGCCACTCTATAAGTCCTGGGGCGTTGCAGGACTCAAATATGGATTCATCAATGTGGGATCTCAACAATGGACGACCTGGGCCAGCGACGCAATCCGTAAGGCAGGCGAGTCGGGTATGATTATTGATATCCATGATGAATACCGTCTAACAGGCAATCAGCGCACCTATCCGAACGTACTGACCGTCGAAGGCGTTCACGGCAACGAAGAAATGCCAGATGCAGCGCATAATTGCGCACTTGTATTCACACGCTACCTGAGCGGTCCCGGTGACTATACCCCCTGCTGGCAAGACAGTCGTGTTAAGAATACGCGAGCACACCAGCTTGCGTTGGCAGTGGTATACTTTAGTCCAATGCAAGTCCTGTATTGGTATGACCAGGCGCCAATGGTCAAAGATGTACCCGAACTGGATTTTTGGAGGCAAGTTCCAACTGTCTGGGACGAAACAAAAGCTATCAATGGCAAAATAGGAGCCTTTGCAACGATAGCGCGATGTTCAAAAGAGAAATGGTTCGTAGGCAGCATTAATGCCATTGAACGCCGCACACTTAGCATTCCTCTTTCATTTCTGAAGCCAAAAGTGCACTACACGGCGATGATTTATGCCGATGCCGCACCAGATGGGCGCAACAGGACGGGTGTCACATGTAGTACTAAGGACGTTACCTCAACTGACGTCATCATAGCCGATATGGCCGCGAACGGTGGCCATGCTATGGAACTCATTCCAATTAAAAGTAAGAGCAACTAGCCAGTTAGAACATAATAGGCGCAAAAACTAAATATACTTATTGTCGATGCCAGCTACAGCATCTCTACAATCAGGAAAATTCAAAGACAAATGACGTTTTTGTCATCAGAATGGTTGCCGAATTGTCATCTCCGTCGATTATCCTTGTCGCGTACATTAGAAGTAAACCAGATGTCGCGTGTCATCTATTTGATGATACATTTAAA
>JBAXCC010000314.1:0-4606 GCA_037141675.1 bacterium
CCATTGGCACACGATAGGGTTCCGTGATCGTCCCATCAGGAAGTGTTGACCGAACAATCAACTCACCTTGCGCCTTTTTGCAATGCGCACACATGCCCTGATTCGTTCCGGAAATAATCACAACGCCAGGCTCCAGTTTAGAGTTTGTACGTCGATGACCACCCGCCCAATCCGAGTGCTCACCAAACAGGCAGACCCGACCAGGAACAAAGATGTCGATTGAAGTGTTCATAGTTTATAAGTACAGTTGGAATGAGAAATGCGCGAATGCGAAAATGATGCCTGCCTGGTGCGCCTTAGTGAGCACCGATTGAGTGACTCCATTATTCGCGCATTCGAGCATTAGTCAGACCCCCCTACTTCTTCATGACAGGAATCCAGCCAGAGGCACAGACAATGGCGACGAGCCATACAACCAAAACCGCTGGCGAACGGAAGGGAAGATCACCAAATGAATGCAGGAATGTCGCGGTCGTTCCTGCAAATACGGCGACGACAACGGGCGGTATGCGATAAAACCAATGGGACTTCCCCGAAGTACCGGGATGATACGCCCCAGGATGTTTTAGTCGACAAAACCGGACGATCTCTCTGACCAGCGGGATCACAAGCAACAATACAAAACTCAGCATCAATCCGAACCCGACAAAACCATGCTCTACTAAAAACTGTAACGTGTCATTATGCACATTGCTGCCACCTACAATTTGCATGCTCTTATATTCCTCGGGGGTCATATAGGCACGTTGGTAAACAGGATATCCCCAACCACCCACGCCAAAAAATGGATAGTCAGCAATAATCTTCTTTGAAACACTGACATGATTCTGGCCTTTTCCCAGTACCCGTTCAATCACTGCATCAGTGGTAATGCTGGACAATTCCCGTTTGAGCCCTTCAAGTTTCAATGCAAAAAAGAGGACCACGATCGAGAAGATAAGGGCACTTAGTCCGGACAAAATTGAAATACGCACTCCAAGCGCAATTCGCTTCCAAATATAGGCCAAACCGTAAATCAAGAAAAAGACGAACAGCACGACACACAACAGAATTGCCGCACGGGACAAGGTGCTGATTGCACCTGCAAAACAGAAGATCGTAGGGAGGAGCATCCGATGAGCAACATATGCTGATTGAAGCTCACCCGGCTCCAGCGTTGAAATAGCAGTCAAGCTAGCCTCCTCTGCCGCCTGTTGGACCCAAAGGCCGAAGGACAATGACCCTATTAAGGTGAAGTAGGCTGCACCCACGTTGACATACCCGAAAACCGAGAAGAAATAGGTGTCCAACGGGGTCAGGCCCAGAATGGAGGTTGCCTTACATGCAAGCTGTACAAACCCTACTAGTGCCAGGGCTGCGCCATTCCAGCAAATAACCTCCAGTAAAATACGCTTTGCACGCTTCAGAAGACCATACTTGACAGCCAAGACAGTAATCATCGCCGGAATAAACCACAAGAGTACTATGCCATGACGACGAATATCAGGCGTGAAGGGCAGCCATTTCAGAGGTGGCGGAAAGACCTTCCATTGTTGGGTGGTCTCAGCCAACGTCGGCTCCTGCGCGACGTTGAATAAGGGAATAACAAGGAGCACTGTAAACAGAAGCGAAATATAGGTCAATGCATCGTGTTTAACACATCCCCAGATACGCGCACGTGAGTCCAACAAGAACTCGTCTTTCTTAGGTTGCGGACATAAGAGAAGCCAAATGAGTATCGCAAGCGTCAGCCAGGGAACGACCGGCAACAGCCAGTCTGGACGCATGCCACCGTGAATCCACCCGAGCGCAATAATTAAAGCAGCCACATGAAAAAAGAGGATATGTTTTGAAAGCCAGTTCATAAGAAGAAGTTCGTTAGTGCATCAGTTATTTTAGGGGGGGTGATGTAAGAAAGCAATGTGGCAACGAAGTAGAAAGCGAAACTGGAAACATCATTCCAACATTCCCATATTCCATCAATCCAGTGAAGTTAAGAGGGTTTTCCTATACCACGAAATTGGAAGCCTATTTGCTTCAGGAGTGCGCCATCAAGACAATTACGGGCGTCAAAACAAAATGCCGGCTTCCGCATCGCTTTAAAAATTCGCTCATAATCAAGCGTTTTAAAGAGATTCCAGTCCGTCATCACGACAATCGCATCTGCATCCTGCGCGGCCTCATAAGGGTCAGCGGTAAAAACTAAGCCCTCTGAATGATGTTTTAGGTCTTCTCGCGCATGTGCCAAGGCCTTCGGATCTGTGATTGCAAGTTGCGCATGCTCTTCGAGGAGCATATTGGAGATCGCAATGGCAGGCGATTCGCGGGTGTCACCTGTATTGGCTTTGAATGCAAATCCGAAGATGGCGATCTTCTTATTGGCCACCGTATTGAACATTGTCCTAAGCATGTTGCTGATCAGGCGCTCCTGCTGGTACTCATTGACAAGAAGAACCTGTCTCCAATAGTCAGCTACTTTCTGAAGCCCGTGGGATTCGCAAATATAGACCAAGTTGAGAATATCCTTTTTAAAACACGATCCGCCAAATCCGGGTCCCGCCTTCAGGAACTTTGACCCGATACGATTATCCATGCCCATGGCGAGAGCCACCTCCTCGATATCTGCGCCCGTCTCCTCGCACAAGGCGGAAAAAGCATTAATGGAACTCACGCGCTGTGCCAGCATAGCATTGGCTGCCAACTTTGAAAGCTCGCTGGACCAGACATTGGTCGTCAGTATTTTTTCGCGGGGCACCCAGTTAGCATAGATATCCACGATGCTCTCAATCGCCTTCAGCCCTTCAGGTGTCTGATGCCCGCCGACCAACACGCGATCCGGATGCTCCAGATCATGGATGGCGCTGCCTTCTGCCAGAAACTCCGGATTGGATATCACGTCAAAGTGATGCTCGGGATGTTCGCTCAAAATACGTTCCATGGCCGCTGCGGTGCGTACCGGAAGCGTACATTTCTCAACCACAATCTTGTTGCCATTTGCTGCAGCCGCTATACTTCGAGCTGTCGCCTCCCAGTATTGCAGATCTGATGCGCATCCTGCACCGCGGCCAAACATTTTAGTCGGCGTGTTGACTCCGACAAATATAATGTCTGAGGCGCATATCGCCTCAGCAATATGTGTACTGAAAAACAAATTTTTACCACGACACTGTTTAACGATTTCATCAAGTCCAGGCTCATAAATCGGTAGCTCTTCTGAATTCCAGGCTACAATACGTTTTTCATTGATGTCAACGACCATGACCGTACGGTCAGGACAGTGCTTCGCAATGACAGCCATGGTCGGACCGCCGATATATCCAGCTCCAATACAACAGATGTTTTTGTTCATGATTAGTTCTGCAAGACGTTAAACACATTGACTAAAGTAGGCAATCGTTTTGGCGAGCCCTTCTTGAAGCGGAACAACGGGCTGCCACTGAAGGAGTTCTCGTGCAAGCGTGATGTCCGGCTTACGACGACGCGGATCATCTTTGGGCAACGGCAGATAAACGCATCGGCTGGCACATCCGGGGATCAGCTTCACAATCTCTTCAGCCAATTGGAGGATTGTATATTCATCGGGGTTGCCGGCATTGATCACAGGAACGGACATACCCTGCTTTGCAAAGAATTCTTGGACGGTCTCTTGCGGTAATTCCATGAAACTGAGTATTGCATTCACCAAGTCATCAACATACTGAAAACTGCGCGTCTGTTCACCTTCTCCATACATGGTTATATTTTCATTGCGCAGAGCCTGCATAATAAAATTGCTGATGACGCGTCCATCTTGCGGATGCATGTGAGGTCCGTAGGTGTTAAAAATACGAATCATCCGGACATCCACGCCATATTCACGCGCATAATCCGCACACAGGGTTTCAGCGGCGCGCTTCCCTTCATCATAACAACTGCGAATACCAATAGTGTTGACATGACCCCAGTAACTTTCCGGCTGAGGATGAATTTCGGGGTCGCCATAAATTTCCGATGTAGACGTATGAAAAACTCGAGCCTTTGTCTTGAGTGCAAGCTCAAGCACATTCATCATGCCCAGGAAAGATGTTTTGATGGTCTCGACAGGATTGCGCTGGTAATGGATCGGAGAAGCGGGACACGCCAGATTATAAATCTCGTCAAACTGTCCCCAAAACGGCTGAGTGACATCATGTAGAACAAAACTAAAGCGATGATTGTCCTGGAGGTCATAGATGTTCGCACGCGTGCCGGTGAACAGATTGTCCATGACCGTCACTTCATCGCCTCGTGCGAGGAGACGTCGTGCAAGATGCGAGCCGATGAAACCCGCACCACCCGTGATGAGTATTTTTTTGCTCATGAAAAAAAAGTTCTTTAATTGATTAGTGCATTAGTGCGTAAGTAAACAAACGCACTAATGCACTAACGCACTTCTCTTAGTACCGATAATGTTCGGGCTTGTACGGGCCTTCGGCTTTAACGCCGATGTAGTCCGCCTGCTTCTTCGTGAGCTTCGTGAGCTTGGCTCCGAGCTGATCGAGATGCAAACGGGCAACTTCTTCGTCGAGTTCCTTTGGCAGGCGATACACGCCAATGTCGAGCTTCTCATTCCAGAGCTTGATTTGCGCAAGGGTCTGGTTAGTGAAGC
>JBAXCC010000315.1:0-4598 GCA_037141675.1 bacterium
AACATTGACCATGTTGCGACGTTACGTCAGGCCAGACGCACGACTTATCCAAGCTTGGTAGAGGCAGCGGCAGCCTGTGAACGTGCAGGAGCGCATGGCATTACCATTCATTTACGGGAAGATCGACGGCATATTCAGGATGCCGACGTCTACACCTTGCGCAAGACATTGAAGACGCGCATGAATCTCGAACTTGCCAACACGCCTGGCATTGTGGCCATCGCGTTGGATGTAAAGCCTGATGAAGTGTGCATGGTGCCTGAAAAACGCGAAGAATTAACAACCGAAGGCGGCCTTGATGTGGCTGGCCAGAAGGACTCACTCGCCCCTGTTGTCGCAATGATGCGAGACGCCGGCATTTGCGTCAGCATGTTCATCGCCCCGGACCTCCGCCAAGTTGAGGCTTCTGCTGCTATTGGAGCGCCGTATATCGAACTCCACACCGGCAGTTATGCAGAGCATACCGGCGTGGCGCGCGAAGAAGAACTTGCACGCTTGATTCTCGCTGCAAAGCATGCACACAAACTTGGATTACACGTGAATGCAGGCCATGGTCTTAGCCTTGAGAACATCGGCCCCATCTTGACAATCCCTCACCTGGATACGCTAAACATTGGCCATAGTATTGTGTGCGACGCCCTTTTCATCGGACTCGAAAGCGCCACACGCGCGATGCTTGCAAAACTGAACTAACTGAACTCGTCCCTATGCTTACACGCGGCTCATATGGAATTGAATACGATCAAGACAATCGTGAGAACGCCTACCATCGCTACTGGTGGGGCGCCTTGTTGATTCTTGTCGTGGTCATCGGACTTTTGTTTTCGAGGGGCTGTTCAGGTAATAAGGTTTTATTAGACGATGACCCTGTCCAGGCCAAACGCTTTGATGCCCCGGAAGAAAAACCTTCTCAAAAACGCATATCCATCTGGACACATTTTGCAAACAACTGTTTTAAAAAAACAACTGCCGATACCAACAAAACAGAATCAACAGCTTCCACTCAATCAAGCGGAGCAGCCATAAAGAAGATTGATCCTGAAATTCGTGAATGGTTTGATAAGGCAAACATGGCGGAACAGGGCAATAACCTGATTGAGGCGCGCCAGATTCTCCTGCGTCTCCTTCGCACGGAAAAAGCCTCCGAACTCCGTCCTTTTGTTGAACGAAAGCTGGGACTGATCCACTCCTCTCTCTATTTATCAGCGCGGCCTGCACCTGGAAAAGCGGTACACAAACTCGCCTCTGGTGAAAAAATCGGCAAGCTAGCTTCGGATTACGGATGCACGCTTGAATATCTATTATATGTGAACGGGATTCAGAAACCCGAAACCTTGCAAATCGGGAAAATGCTTACCGTGCTTCAAAACCCTCGATTTGAGCTCCTGATTTCCAAGCGCGATGCTACCGCTGTATTGCTCCTGAACAATGGTTTCTTTAAACGGTATACTCTTTTGCTGAGTGAAGGAAACCCGCCATCCAAGGGACTATATCTTGTGCGAAGCAGAGGGAAGAAAGCAATTGCAGAGGAGTCAATCTGGACGGGAATTGCAGATGACAAACCGCGCCATGATCGAGATATCTGCTGGGTTACGCTCGCAACGCAAGATGGTGCAATGCTGGGAGGCATCAGCCTTCAAGGCACCCGAAATTCACAAGCCAAACAAGCCTTAAACATTCGGTTCCGCAACTCCGACATCGAAGAACTCTATTTTCTACTGCCAACGAGCACGCCTGTTATTGTGACAGATTAACGTGCTTTTGATGTGGCTAGAATTCGCACGCGACGACCCTCGACAGCCAGCCGTCCTTCGGACAACAGCCTCAACGCTTCAGGATAGGCAATATGTTCCTGAACCTGAATACGAGCGTGGAGCGTTTCAGCTGTGTCATCCTCCAGCACAGGGACGCATTTCTGAACAATAATCGGCCCGGTATCCGTCCCCTCATCCACAAAATGAACCGTACAACCTGCAACCTTTGCCCCATAGTCCAACGCCTGCGTCCAGGCAGCAACGCCAGGAAAAGCCGGCAGAAGTGCTGGATGAATGTTAAGCACCCGAAACGGAAAGGCCTTTAGCAGAGCAGGCTTCACAATACGCATAAACCCTGCAAGCACAACCGTATCCACGCCCGCATTCTTAAGCCATTGAATGCACCGTTGTTCAGCTTCACCATCGAGCTTCGTCTTAAAGGGCGAGCAATCCAGCCATTGGAACTGAATATTGTGTCGCCGAGCACGGTCCAAGATTTTTGCATCCTGCACATCCGACAGCACAAGACTTACTTCCGCATTGAGCTTACCCGCCTGAATGGCGTCCACAACCGATTGCATGTTGGAGCCAGAACCTGACCCCAACACGCCTATTTTGAGTTTAAAACTTTTCACAATTCAATCATTATTTATTTGTTAGACTACTTCTTCTCGATCGGTTCAATCGTCACCGTGCGAAACTCGACTGCTCCCCCTTCGCTCTGGAGACAGATCTGTCCTGCGTTCGTATAGACATCAACGCCTTTATTCATCAGGACTCCATTCACGGAAACTTCAACCGTGTTTCCCTTCGCGATGATATCGACATTATTCCACTCGCCGCGGGGTTTTTCGTTGCCTTCAGCGGCCAGACGCTTGACACTTTTTGTACCCTTGTTTTCCAAGCCATTAAGCGTAGCCGTTGAGAGCATGACCCAATCACCCGCGCTGCCCATCTTCAATTGCGCTTCAATAGCTTTCGGAAGGAAAAAGTTGTCCGGTCCTGTTGTGAAAACAAATATGCCGCTATTAGGCGACTTTGTTGTTGTATCTGCCCAGCGATACTCGACATGCAGTTTATAATTTGCAAAGCTCTGCTGCGTCCGGAGATACCCAAAAGGCGTCCCCGAACACTTAATTAGACCATCTCCTATTTGCCATGTTTTATCCGGGCAGGCATCCTTCTCCGCCTTAATCACCTTTGTCCATCCGTCAAAACTTTTGCCGTTAAAAAGCGCGACCTTCTCAGTAGGGCTTACAGGCTCCGGCTTGACCGCCTGGCTCGAAGGCTCAGCCTTCACAAGCATTTCCGCCATCGCCGTCATTCCAATCATCCCCGCCGAAACAACTAAACCAACAAACGCCATCTTATTCATTTGAATCCTCCCATAGGTTAATGTGTTTATCTATTAAACCATAGCATGTGCCAGATGTAAAGTTTATGGAATTAAACAGAAAATTAGTTACATAAATAAGCTATTTTTTATACAAACTCACTTCTTGACCCCTTTGACGGGAATATGATACAGTCTCTTCATAAAGAGGGTCATTATGAACGCGCGAACAATTCTTTTTGAGCGTCATGTTACGTCCAAAGCTCGCATGGTGGATTTCGGTGGATGGGACATGCCCGTACAATACGACGGAATCATTGCCGAGCATACTCGGGTCCGCACGCATGTAGGCATGTTTGACACCTGCCACATGGATGCCTTTCTTGTCAAAGGTGATTTAAATCGCGTTGTTTCCCAAGATCTGAAGACGCTTGCCATTGGAGCTTGCCGGTATGGCTTTCTGCTCAATGACGTCGGGGGCATCATCGATGACCAGATCTGCTATCGATTGGGTGAAAACGACTGGATGATGGTCGTCAATGCGTCGACAGCCCCAACAGATTTCGTTTGGGTCAGCAACTATGTTGACGCCAAGGATCTGCGCGAGACGCAGAGCAAGATCGATGTTCAGGGGCCTAACGCCCTGACGGAGGCTACGCGGATCTTGGGCTTTGACTTATCAGACCTCAAGCGTTTCCGCTGGAAACGGATCGACGATTGCATCATCAGCCGGACAGGCTATACAGGTGAGGACGGCATCGAGATCTATGCCCCGCATGCGACTATCGCGTCAATTTGGGACACGTTGCTGGCAAACGGGATCCAGCCGTGCGGACTCGGAGCGCGCGACACGTTGCGCCTTGAAGCAGGACTTCCGCTCTACGGACATGAGTTCGACACGACCAAGTCACCTGCTGAAGCAAACACCCTGCGCTATGCAGCCAAGGCTGATGATTTCATCGGCAAGTCCGCCATGCTCGAGCGCGCACGAAACCTCAAAGAGCAACTTGTCGCTTTCAAGCTCGAAGGACGCCAGTCAGCCCGAAATGGGCAACCAGTTACGTGCGACGGGGCAACCATTGGCATTGTAACAAGCGGTTCCTACTGCCCAACGATTGCAGCGGCTGTTGGCTTCGCGTATGTCCAGCCTGGTTATGCGGCACTCGGGTCAACATTTTCAATCGACAACGGACGGACACTTCTCGAAGCAACCGTCGTCGAAGCGCCTTTTTATCGTAAAAAACAGGAGAAACCAAAATGATGCGTTACACCAAAGAGCATGAATGGGTTAACATTGAAGGCACAACAGCAACCGTTGGTATTAGCCATCACGCCCAAGAAGCACTCGGAGACATTACGTTCGTCGAGCTTCCTACAGTCGGCAAGATCCTCAAGGCAGGCGACCCCATCGGCGTCGTGGAATCCGTAAAAGCCGCTAGTGACATTTACTCACCCGTCTCAGGAACGGTCTCGGACGTCAACTCAAACCTCGACGGCGCCCCCGAACTCAT
>JBAXCC010000316.1:0-4590 GCA_037141675.1 bacterium
TATCTACTCATTTGGACCACGACGCCGTGGACGCTTCCGGAAAACTTGGCCATTTGCGCAGGTCCTGAAATTGATTACGTTATTGTGCGCGATGCAGTAAGCCAGGTCTGCTATGTGATGGCTGAGGCCCGTCTGTCCGCCTATTACAAGAAGGCGGAAGAGTATACGCTTGTTGCAAAGTTGAAAGGCGCGGATCTCAAGGGCTGGACGTATGAGCCGATTTTCCCATACTTCGCAAAGTTTACGGAGCAGGGGGCCTTCCGTGTGTTGAATGATGGCTTTGTCAGCACTGGCGACGGCACAGGGCTTGTACACATGGCCCCGGCGTATGGCGAGGATGACTTCCGCGTGTGTAAAGAGAGCGGCCTGCACGTCATCGCCGATCCGTTGGATGCGGCGTGTAATTTCACGGACCAACTGCCAGAGTATGTCGGGCGTTTTTGCAAGGATTGCGACAAGGATTTGATCCGTCGTCTGAAGCAAGAAGGTAAGTTGGTGCACCAGACAACGATTGTGCATAGCTATCCCTTCTGCGATCGCACGGATACACCACTGGTGTATCGCGCGATTGAGGCGTGGTATGTGCGCGTTGAGGATCTGCATGACCGGCTCTCCGCAAACAATGATTCGGTTCATTGGATGCCTGCGTATGTTGGCGACAAGCGTTTTGGCAACTGGCTCAAGGAGGCGCGCGACTGGAATATCAGCCGTAACCGCTTCTGGGGCTCCTGCATCCCGGTCTGGGTCAACGAGAAGGACTCAGAGGATACGATCTGTGTTGGTTCAGTCGCTGATCTTGAAGCGTTGAGCGGAGAGAAGGTGACCGACCTGCACAAGCATTTTGTGGACAAGATCATCATTCATAAGGATGGCAAGACCTATCGCCGCACCCCTGAAGTCCTCGACTGCTGGTTTGAATCCGGCGCGATGCCTTATGCGCAGCAGCACTATCCCTTCAGGAAGGGAGAAGGTAGGAAGGAGGAGGGAGGAGGTGTAGAACGGAGTGAAGATATCAACTCGTTCTTCCCTGCGGACTTCATTGCAGAAGGTCTTGACCAGACGCGCGGCTGGTTCTACACGCTGATGGTGTTGGGAACCTGTCTCTTTGATAAATCACCCTTTAAGAATGTGGTTGTGAATGGCTTAGTCTTGGCTGAGGACGGCAAGAAGATGTCCAAGCGCCTGAAGAATTATCCAGACCCCAACCATCTGCTGAATGACTATGGTGCAGACGCGTTGCGCCTCTACATGATTTATTCACCTGTGGTGCGCGCGGAGAATCTGCGCTTCTCCGAAGCCGGTGTGAAACAAATTTTGCGCGACTTGCTGATCCCGTGGTGGAACGCCTACAGCTTCTTTGTGACGTATGCGAACGTGGATGGTTTCAATGAAAACGAAGTGATAACACCCACAAGTACAAACGTGCTGGATCGCTGGATTGTTTCGTCGCTGGAGACCCTCGTCAGCGAGGTGACCGAAGCTATGGACGATTATGACTTACAGCGTTCCGTGCGACCGTTTGTGAACGTTGTCGAAGACTTGACCAACTGGTATATCCGTCGTTCGCGTCGTCGCTTCTGGAAGTCGCAGAATGACGATGATAAGATGCACGCCTATCGCACCTTGCGCTATGTGTTGGTGCAGCTCAGCAAAGTTGCCGCTCCCTTCACGCCCTTTATCAGCGAGGCGATCTATCGCAATCTCAAGGGCGCGTCGATGCCGGAATCTGTGCATCTGTGCGACTTCCCGACAGCCAATGCCGCTGCGCGCGATCAGCAACTGGAACGCTGCATGGCGCTCGTGCAGACGGTCGTGAAGATGGGACGTCAGCTCCGTACAGAAAACGATATGAAGGTGCGTCAGCCGCTCTCTGTGATCCATATTGTCTCCAGCAACCCAGATGTGCGCAAGCTGCTCACTGGTTTTGAAGATTTGATTACGGATGAACTGAATATCAAGGTCGTTGCGTTTGGTAGCGATGAGACCACCATGGCAGATGTCTCTGTGAAGGCTGACTTTAAAAAGCTGGGCCCTCGCTTTGGTGCGCAGATGAAGACGGTTGCTGCTGCGATTGTCAAACTTTCGTCTAATCAGGCTGCACTGCTTGTAGCAGGCAAGGATGTGCTCCTTGAAACAGAGGCGGGCGGCTTTACCTTGACATCGGAAGATGTGGTGGTGCAACGTACGCCCAAGGCTGGCATGGTTGTGGCCTCTGAAGGCGCTGTGATTGTCGGGATTGAAACTGCGTTGACACCTGAACTGGTGCAAGAAGGCTTGTCCCGTGAATTTGTGAGCCGGATTCAGAATTTGCGCAAGGAGGCGGATTTCGAGGTGACACAGCGTATCGCCATTACTGTGGCAGGCGATGCTGATCTTGTTTCAGCCGTAACGAAATACTCGGATTATATCAAGACCGAAACGCTCTGTGAAAAATTGGTGTTCGCGGATGCCTTGCAGGTGGAACCTTGCGACTTGAATGGACACCCCGCATGGATCTTAGTTGGGAAAAACAGTTAAGAACTCGATGAAATACGAAAAACAGATCGGGATGGCTCAAGGAATCGTTGTTGCAGTCTTAGGTGGCTTTGTCATATCCATGGGGCAACGGATTCTTGTGATGTTGGCCGGACAGACGGTTTATACTTTTGCTGGCTTTTGGGTTTCAATCCCGATTGGTTTAATCGTGGGAGGAGGCGTGGCCTATTACGCACGTCGTAAGTTAGGCTGGAATGCGACGTTACTTGTATTCCTCTGCTTCCTGTTGGCTTGCTATCTGCTTACTCTATTGACCCTAGAGCGGTTTATGAAGAATGGCTGGACGCATTTTCTGCTGAATGCCAATCGCTCCGTGGATATTTACCTTTTGCAGATTGCCAAGACGGCTTCACTTTATGTTGTGATTCCGCTTGTTTTTCTGTCTGTTATGTTTTTTGGGCGCGGTAGATCGCTGCGCGCATCGGCGGTAAAGGCCAGTGCGCAGATCGGACTGTGCATTATCGGGTTCTTCTTTGGCGGACTGTTGCTGGCCGTGACTGGTTATTCCGTGGAAGCGATTTTGCGTATGATCGCTATTGCTTTTGCTGTGCTGTCAGGGGTCAACGTGATGCGAAAAAGTAAGAGCATTTCTTTTGCATGGATCTTTTCGGCAACCTTTCCTCTGATTGTTGTGGCCGCTCTTGCGATAACTGTGCTGCCACGTGACTGGAGTAATCCGCTTTCAGTTAATGGCATATTTGGACGTCTTGCGTGTCGTGACAGTGGATTTGCGCAAGGCACCCCCATGGTGACGAAGCATACACGTCTGCATACCGTGACTCAGTACGGAGATCCTGATTATGGCTGGGTGGGTGCATTGGATGGACGTCCGCTTATCTTTGAACGACGGTTTGTGGCCTCCCGAACTATGACGGCCCTTGCTCCACTGATGATTCGTCCGGATGCGAAGAACGTCTTGTTGCTGGGTGAAGAAGCCGGCGTCTATTTGTCAACACTGGTTCGCTTAGGAAGCATTGAAGTTATGGTTGATCCTTCCGCACGAGCGAGCATATCATTTGTAGCTGGAAATAAGTTATTTACGGCCGAAGAGCAGAAGCGCTATCGTCCGGGTAAGCTAAGCGAACAGCGCGGTACATGTGATGTCGTCTTTGTTGCGCCACCGCCCGCATGGGTCACGGGAGGCGGGCAACTGTTGTCAGCTTCTGCGCTGCAACGCTACCGTGATGCATTGGGGGAAGAGGGTGTGGTGGCGGTGCGCGTGGATGGTCGTGGTCTTTCCGAGACCAGATTTGCAGAGCTCGCGCGCATATTCATGTCCGTATTCCCAGGTGTCCAATTGTGGAATACTGGAGCTGCAGACTGGGTGTTGCTGGGCGGTGCACATGAACTCAAAGTGCCGTTGGATGTGTTGACGTCGTTTGTGGAACGCAAGGATACCTTCCTCGAACTTGTTCATGCTGGAAACATTACGTTGCCGGCCGCCCTTGCCTGCATGGTCTGCGATGGCAATGGCTTAAAGACGTGGTTGCAGGAACGGGCGGGCAAATCGCCTGAATCGGAATGGAATGTGCCTTCGCGTGTTATTCGTGGTGAAAATCTGACGTCTATCGCCTTTGAAAAGGTCCGTCAGCCTAAGGCACCGTGGGTGCTGTCTGGACAGATGGATCTGGATTTGTATGTGGACATTTTGGAAGTCATCAACAAGGCTCGCGACGCGCGCAAATTGGCGGTGCAATCCATGGCTGAAGGGATGCAGGCCAAGCCGGATGCGTCTTTGTCTGCAGTGCGTGCCTCTGTGCAGGCATCCAAACAGGATGTGCTCATTTTGCAGATGGTTGACCACATGGACATGGAAGCCCGTCGGCGCATTGCGATTGGCAACTACAAAGGCGCGCTTATATGCTTTGAAAACTTGATCTCCTTTACAACAGGGACTTCTCGCTATCAACATGGGGCTGGCTACTGTCTGCGTGCGCTGGGTGAAGCGGAAAATGCCTATCGTGCCTTTGCGCGAGCTGCTGGTGGATCCCCAGAGCAGGAGCAATATCGCCTCGACTTGGCTCAGGCGGCATTGACAGCCGGGCATTATGAGGA
>JBAXCC010000317.1:0-4573 GCA_037141675.1 bacterium
GAACGCATAGCGTCTGATTGTCGGGGACCTCCGCCTTTGCCTCTTCCCCGTCAAGCGTGTAGGAGACCTTCATCCGCTTAGCCTTGCCCTTCGCCGGATTAACGCCCATGGTCTGACAATTCACCAGTTGAGTGATGCAGTCCTCCTGGACTGCTGCGGCGACCTTGGCAGTCACGTCGGCCCATTGATCATTGGCTCCGTATTCGGCACGCGTGATGACGAGCTTTTTCACAGCAGTCGAGGGCCCCGGGGCGCGGATGGAACAGCTTTCACCTGCCGCCAGCGAGGCATGATAGCTGACCGCATCCACATGGCGGGCGAGATCGATACGTTGTCCGCTTTGGCGCAGCACGCAGGTTTCATGGCCCGATGTCCGGTTGAAATCACCGACACAGGCCGTATTCTGCAATGCTGGATAGGCGAAATCTAAAACCGCTTCCAGTTCGCCTCTCTCCACCAACACCGATTCAATGCGCACCGCCACCATATCGAAGTTCGGATGCACACACGTCTCGACGCTCACCTCCTGGCCCTTGAGCTGATAACGCGAGGTCTGCACGCCGGTCCAGAGATCGAGCGTCCGTTGCAGGCCAGTGATCTCGCCGGGCGTCACGACACGTCCGCCCGACAGCATCAGGCGCAGGCGTCCCAGATTCATGATGTGCGGATTGTCGCGCATCCACAAGCGGATCGCTTCCGTGCCGTCCGGAAATTTGTCCCTGCCTGTATTGCGCCCCTTTTGAAAGGTGCCTGTCGGCGGCACGCGGTCAGGCGTCCAGCCTTCTGGCAGCGGAAAGCTGTGCCAGCCCCAGTGCGACATGGAATTGCCGGCGAACGTCTGCAAGCCGGTGCCATCGGCACCAAAGCAGAACTCGCCATTGCCCAGTGGCAAGCGCTTTGCGACTTCATTCCAAGTGATATTGTGCCGTGTCACCAGCGCATGCCGATCAATTTTGGCTGGTGCTACGAGCTGTGGTTGTTCAGCCGCACGAAGGACGATTAGCGGAGCCAGCAGCAGGACAACGATGTGTGCGTTTAGCGTCATGGAATAAAGACCTTTCCAAACGTTAGCCAGCCAACACGGTCACGATCCTGATCCACGTTTGCAAAGCGGAGGGGTTTGCCGCTCTTGAGAGGATTAGGGATGCCGAGGAGCAACTTGATGTCGCCGCCGGAGAACTTTGTAATATCCAGCGTCTGCGATTGGGTATCGGAAACCGCAGGCAACAACGTCTTCAAAGCGAAGGGCATTTCTGCTGCCGCCTCTTCTCCTGCTGGACCGATTGCCAGAAGCCGCACTGGCCAGCCCGCATTGAACGGCGCGACCCCGCGATTCGTGAGGGTGATTGACACCTCGAGCGCGCGGCCCTTCAACGCCGCCGTCGCCTTCACAACCTGCAATTCGTATCCCAAACTCCGCGCCGCTGCGAGGGCACGCTCCCGTTCCTCGGGTGTGCGCGAGCGGGTTATGCTCGAGTCCATGAGCCACGTGGCGTGTGTTTCGCTGACGCAACGTGCAAAATCCTGCCCCTCCTTGCAACCCTCTTTCTTCCATAAGACAGGCCACAGCTCGGGCCGGATCTCCCCGCCGATCGGCGCCGTGCGCCACCGCTCCATCGCAGCGGGTCCGGCTTTGCGCAACAGCGCAAGATAGAACCAGTCTTCGTTCTTGCGTCCCGTATCGAGTGTGGCCCAGGCAAAGGAATCGTCATGGTAGCCGAAGTTGCGACGACTGTTTGGAGCGTGCGCATAGTCATTGTCGCCCGCCGGGTAGCGCAATAGCACCGGCGTATTCCGGAACGCCGCCGCGTATGCATCCATGACTTCGGCCTGGACTGTTTTGGATGCGAACCATTCCGTATGCGGATAGCAGTGCCACTCACCCCACGTGCCGAGCAACCCGGCTGTGATAAAGCCGATCCGCGGATCACCGTCGTAACGTGCACCGAGGGCAACAATAAAGTTGGTGAGCGCTGCGCGCAGGCGCAGGTCTTCGTAATCCGGCGTGTGATCGAGCGCGGGAGGGAAGGGCTGCGTGTTGGTGTTAGTCCATGCGCGTATCTTCACGCCTGCCTGCACGAGATACTCCGGCACGCCGCTTGGCTTGCGCGGGTATTCGAGGTAGACGCGAAAGACGCTCTGGCAGCCACGCGAGGCAACGCTGTCGAGCAGCTGCTCCAATGGCGCCCAGTTGAAGGTTGTCGGTCCGGTCATCAGCGAGGCAAGCGGCAGATAATTAAACTCCAACGAATGAGGAAACTCCCGCCCTTGGCCAGCGTAAGGGACAAACCCTTTCAACGGGTTGTCCGCCGGGCCAGGCGCGTAATTTGGATGAAAAACAAGAGGCTCAGTCGCAGAGGATTTTCGATCCGTCGAGGCAGGTGCATCAGCAGCATGCAGAGCAGCTAGTGGCGTCAGCAGCAGGGCGGTGAGGGTAATGACTGAAGTGTGTTTCATGGTTTATGCTTTCGGTCAGATTGAATCGAAGCCGCTGCTCCATTGTTCCAACTGCGGCCCAAGTGGATCGTTTCAACGTTTCATCACGCGGCTGCCCTGGATGTGAATGATGTCGGTGTGACGGCCATCGAGCGTCAGCAGGACGGACCTCGTGCCGCATTGGACGTTGATGTCTTTCTTTTCCGTCTCGTCCTGCCACGGGTTGACCGCCATCACGATCCATTCATCAGGCGTGACGCACAGCTTGCGCACCAGCGGACGCTTCTCCTTCCACAACACGTGCGCTGGCTCGTCAATGGCCAGTGTCGCGGCCGCAATCTTCGCGGACAGGTCGGAGACGCGGCCGAGGCTGTTCATGAACAGCGGCAGCCGCTCGTAGCACTGGCCTTTGCCCTTCGGCTCCCAACCCCACAGCACCAACCCGCGCGCGCCACTGAAGAACGGCAGCACCGCCATCGCCTCGACCAGATAGGGCGCGAGCTCCTGGCCGGCGAGTTTCTTGTTGCTGTCGTGGTAACGAAGCCACTCGTAGGCATAGAGCGGCTTGTTGCCATAGCTACGGGTGCGCGCGACGTTCTCCTCGATGTTCGACGCCATGTAGTAGATCGAGCCGGGGTCGTCGTAGAAGACATAGACGCTGGCGATGTAGAAGTCCACGAACGGGTCAATGTGCTTCCACAACTCCGCGTCGCGTACGTGCGTGCCGTCAATCTGCTTCGCGTTCTTGCCCGCGATGCCCCAGTAGTCGCGCCGGAACGGCTGCGGACCGTAGAGACCGACCGGCTCGCGCGGCCACTGCTGCTTCGCCCATACACACGGCAGCGAGAACCACGTCGCCCACTCGCGGAAGTAAGCCGCCGCAAACTGCTCCCGGGTCTCCGCGCCGGACAGCTTGCGCGTTTCCTCATCAGCCCATGCCTTCTCCACGTCCTCCTCAAACCCAAACTCGATGTCGTGGACGAAGATCGCGCCCTTGCCGCCACCAGAAGCGATGTTGCGCTTGATGATTCGCTCGAAGTATTCCGGCTTCTTCCACGGGTTGGTGCGGTTGCCTTCGAGAAACTTTGAGATGTTCTCCTTCTGCTTGCCCGGATAGTCGGAGTAGGTGCCGAGCAGGTCCACGATCTTGAGACCGTGGTTGACCGCCTGTTCCCGGTTGTAATCACGATCGCGGCAGCCCACATCCCAGAACACGCGCAGGTCGCCACTCATCGGCACCGCGCGGATCTTCTCCCACGGCGTCGTCATTGCTTTGGTTTGTTCCACACCATTCGTCTTCGATTTCCCCAACTCCTGCAGCACGGACTCCACGACCGTTTTGGCCAGCAGTTCGTAGGCAGGCGCGGTCCAGTGGAAGCGGTCGCCGCGGGCCAGTTCTCGTTTGTTCACCAGCAGCGAGTAGAAGTCGTTCACCGGCACGCCCGTCTCGGCCATGACTTTCGCGGCCATGCGGTTGTGCTCGATAATGATGGGATTGATGCCGGGTTCCAACTCGGTCGGCTTGCCCTGAGCGGTGACGGGCGTGCTGCTGGCCCAGATGAGTTTCGCCTTGGGTAGCTTGGCCTTGAGAACCTCGACGTAGGCTTTGGTGAGCGGCTCGAACGTGCCGGGCTTGATGCGGCCCTCCGGCCAACCGTGGAGGCCCATGTTGAAATGCACCAGGTCATACGGCCCCTGCGCGAGCACTTCGGCGAGCAGTTTGTTGAGAGACTCGGATTGGCAATACGGATTCACCCACGCGTCCACGTAGGTTTTGCCGTCGAGCAAAGCAGTGACGCGATTGAGGTAGCCGTTGAGGATCGAGTCGCCGATGAGCAGCACGCGTGGCCGTTTCGGATCGGTGACCTTGGCCTTGTCGAGCCGCCAACCTTTGCCGTCGGCGCGAAGCCGCGCGTCGGTCTCGGCCACGGCGAGAGGTTTAGGCGCATCAGCGGCATGCCGAGCATCCAGTGGCGTCAGCAGCAGGACGATGAGGAGCGAGAGTGCGGGGTTCACAGTTGTTCCTTTCGTTTTCATTTCACAAGCATTCCACAGGTTCGCCGGAAACATTCCTGCACCCATGATTGGAAGGTATTATGATCGGCTGGACAAAATAGTCAACCCAAAACCTTAGCAT
>JBAXCC010000318.1:0-4557 GCA_037141675.1 bacterium
AATGGGGGAAAGGGGGCGGTATGTTTTTTTTCAGCTCCTATGGGATGCTAGTGACTATACCTTCATGTTAGAGCACTGTGATCTTGAGCCCCTGATCATCAATAGCAAAATCGAAAAAGCGTGAATGAGCATTCAGCGGATTCGCATTCAGCGTCGCACGAATACGCTGCGCAGCTTCTGCTGTCTTTGCAATAATAAAGATAAAGCCGCCTCCGCCTGCGCCAGGCAATAAGCTAGCTTGCACATCCTTCTTTATAGAGGCCAGCAAGTTCTCAATTGGCATATTGGTCGCACCCGGATCAATCGCCTTTTTCTGCTCCCAATACCGTGCCACGCCCCGAGCAAAGCCTTCAATATCCTTTGCATCCAAAGCCTCTTTTGTTTGCAGCGCATTCACCTTGAGATCATGAACCAGCTGGAGCGACTTAGGCGTGCGCGCCAAATAATTTCCGACAACGTTTTGCAAGATATTCCGAGCCATGCGCTTTTGCCCAGTGAAATAGAGCAACGATCGTTGTTTCAGTTCGCTGTCATCAGAAAGGCCGAAGACGGACCAGCGAAGCGAGACAGTCTGATCCGGACCAGGCTGCGTACGGATCAGCTTCACGCCAGGCATAATGCCACCGACCTGATCCTGCCAGCCACCGCCTGTGCACATCCGCTGTTCCAAAATCGATGTCATGCGGATAATCCTGTCCGCATTGTACGGAACGCCCAGCACACAATCCAGACACGCCATGACCGCCGCGCCAAGAATGGAACTCGTCCCCATGCCAGAGCCTTTGGGAAGAGCTGAGAAAATCGTCAGATCAAGCCCGCCACCTAATGTGTTCAGCCATGATTTTAAGGATTGCTTTTGATCGGATGGCCCAATCCCACTTAAGATAAGCGCGGCCTTAGCCAGCGCATCCCAGTCATGCGGGTTCGAGTGATCCAGCAATTCCGCAGTGGTCCGAATCTCTTTGCGTTCGCCCAGATCAATACTCGACAACCGGATACACCCTTCCGTGTTCAGCTTCGCCATGACCTGAATCGGATACAGTCCGTTCAGCGTAACAGCGGCATTCAAGACTGTTCCGCCATGTTCGCTGCAAATTGGAGGAGTATCGGACCACCCGCCAGCGAAGTCAATACGTACAGGGGTTGTCACCCAGACAACTTGATCATGCAGGATTGCTGCGGGACGCGCCTTTGTCGCGGATTTAAAACTGATTGCAACTGATTCAGCTACGGCCTCGAAAGCCTCTTTCAGCAACACGTCAGCAGTGGCAAACTCATTTCGTTTCTTCGCAGGTCCCTGCTCTGTCTGAATCATCGCCATCAGCCGGAGTATCCGCGCACGGAGCAATGGTTTTCCTGTGGCCTGGTCCATGAGCAACGATGAGAGCTGGCGAAGCAACTGAAGAGCCTCCTCCGCAGTTTTGATTTCCGAGCAAATCGTTTCTGCAGCCAGCGTATCATCTGCCAACAGCCGTTGCGTCACGCGGAACAGGTTGACCTGCCGTAAAATTTCATGCCGCACAGCCAGCAAGCGGTCATGGTTCACACGTGGCACCACGTCCGCAATACAAAAGCGCTTGCCTCTCGACTTAGAAGACCATCTATTCCCCTTGGCAACAGCCAATGCGTCCTGCAAGACATCCTCGAGGGCCCCTACTCGCCAGAGTTTGGCACGCCACAAGCCCTCTTTCTCATCGTCCGACCATAGGTGTTGCGCACTCACTTGATTTCGTGACATCCACGCCTCAATAGGCTGATTTAGGAATCGGCATGGTTTTTCGCCGCCAAAAGGTGTCTTGAAGTCATCATCCAAACCATATGCAATGGCAGCCCAGTCATGCTTCGCAATGGGAAGGACAATAAGGCCGATCCCTTTTTCAAGGGTGAGGCCCGTCCGGGCTTCGGCTGGCAAGCCTGTTAATATATTATCCCCTGCAAGGCGAATAAAGGGACAGGCTGTTGCATCAACCGCCTCAATCAATGCTGATCCCGTGCGCAATGACGAACGTGCATAGGTGTTAAAAACAAAGGCGCGTTCAGCCTCATTCACATCTTCAAGGCAAGCATTGCTCCCATTCTGGAACTGATATGTTTGTGATGTCCGAGAGAGCGTGGAGAAACCAGAGAGCAATTCACGGCTGCTGCCAATATGGAAAAACTCACAGAATGGCACAATGTTGACATGAAACGCGATACGATGCACAAGCTGATAGAGCGTGTGCATGCGTTTGGCATGAGCCACGTCGCGACCACGATCGGAAACAAAGCGTTCGAGAAAGAGAGCCTCTGTAAACCGAGGGGCCAGCGCCATGGTCAGCTCTTCATAGATATCAAGAGCAGGACATTTTCCATCTACAATATCCGCTAGAAGACTCGTCTTCGAGCGAGGCGGTGAACATGCACAATCGACTAGACATTGACACGTCGCAGGGTCAAGGCTAATGAGTCCAGTGTCAACAGCCACACGGCCAAAGGGATCCACCGCACCCCGCGCCTGCGCCGTCTCTGGAGAAGGCTTCTGTAGAAAATCAGCAACCTTCAGGCACTCTGTCTTATGCGACTGAGCAGCAAACATTTCGGGAATGTATACACCATGACGCGTCCCTCGATCCACAGGTCCAAAATAGGCGACTCCTGTCACACCTGGCTTTGAAAAATCAACTGTCCCATGATCAAAAGTCAGCAGGACATCCCCGGAAGTCACCAAAACATGCCCATTCGCCGGTTTCGGGAGTTCGGAGACCGTCTGTAAAATAAGGTCGAACAGCGCCAGAGGAAGCCCCGTGCTGGAAACAGCAGGTACGGGTGTAAAGACCTTGCCCTGCGCTGCGTAAGCGGGCGTCCTCCGGCTGTCTCCGCCTGAATGACAAATCAATATACGCCGCTGTTCAAAAATAGACTTCTTTGCATCCAAGGGCTTGAGGCTTTTTGTCAGTTCATTTAACACATGAAGCGTTGCGCCTAAGGATCCAACACGCCGCCCACCCGGATCCGTAATGACATAAACCTCTGCCTGCTGATCAATCAACCCATTGGCTTTTCGCCAATTCATCTGTGCACGATAGCCATTTGCTTGCGCTTCATTCGCGGCAGTTAGAACAATCACATCATATCTTTGCATGAAATACACCGTCTCCGATTAGTGAGCGCTATTCGCTACGCCCCGTTGTAGACGAGGAAACACGCTGTGGGTTTGCCTCTTTATTTTTTTCGCCATTATCTGATCTTTTCCACTGACGGCCAAAGATTTTTCTCATATCCACATTTTGCATATCCTGGGGAGAACATTGCAACGATAACGTCGTCTGCTTGCCTTCTACGTTACACCTTGTTTTTGAAAGCCAATCCAATACGGTCTTCAGTTCCGGCCGTTGTTGAACTGACATACTTAATAAAAACGATGCGCTTGTCTTCGCAGTAATGCAAAGCTCGTTCAGGGTTTGGGCATTGCCCTCATCCGCGCAATCCATCCGAATCACTAATTCAGCAGCATCGCGGCCAGGGACAAGCCGAGTTTCTATCGTCAAATCCCGCAAAGAACTGACAACCGCCTTGATTTTAGGATCCTTCAGCATCGCCGCGCGCTCACTCTCTGTCGACAATTTATTAATCAAGCCACCTATATTGACGAGCATGAGACGAGAAATTATATTCTGACGGGGTTCGAGGAGACGCGCCAGAGAAGAGTCTTTAGGCATGCCGGCAATTTTTCCTGCATACAAATCCAAAAGATTCCGCAACGCCTTTTCATTCGAAGCAACAAGCATCAATCGCTTGCCGCTAAAGGCAATGCAGGGACTCAGCCCCTGCACCTTGTTAATCGCTTCCACTCTCACCGTCCAAACAGATGTTCCATTCAGGGTTGAGAATTCCAGCTTCACACCTGGATAATCCGCCTGTAACCTTTTGGTTAATGCGGCAATCGTTTTCTCCTGGTTAAATGGTCCGCAAAGAGCCCATGTCATGTCCGGGGCCACCGTATCCTTCATTTGAGCAGAGCGCGTAAGTTCTCCCATTGCAAAAAGCGACCATTCGATCGCATGACGGTCGATCGCGAAATATGTTTCGAGCGGATCGGCGCCAATCTTCCCAACGGACCCCGGGTTAAACTCCTTCATCAGTTCAGACAGGATAACTGATTTCGCGTCAAAAACACGTCCAAATTCCTTCATGACAGGCGCATCCTTTGTCGCATCTGTTGAATATGCCGCCAAAAAAGCGTTTGCCGGCAAGAGTGGTTTTTCTTTCTTCCCCCACCACCCTCCCAAAAGCACCGCTGTAGCAGCCAGCCCCAAAACCATGACGTTTTTACTTAATCGCTCTAGAGTCATTTCTAAATCCTTCTTAACACACGGTTACATTGTGTTTTGTAATATGAATCTTATATTTTAGGCCACCCTATTTTGAAAGTAAAGAGCAATACAGGTTTTACAAAAAAAATAGTTCGATTCATTTTGACTTTGCCCTGTTGTTTTGCTAACTTTGAACGCGTTTTTCATAACCATCGGAGCGTAGCGCAGCCTGGTAGCGCGTTTGGTTCGGGACCAAAAGGTCGAG
>JBAXCC010000319.1:0-4554 GCA_037141675.1 bacterium
GACAGGCGGCTTCCCTGCCAGTGGCACGCCTGCGCCTCCCCTGCATCGCCCCGGCTCCCGGATCCGGACTCCGCGCGCCGTCACGTCCCCTCTCTCCGGCACCGCCGTTAGCGCCACCTTTCCTTAGGTGGCGGGCAATGACGCGCATGCTACGCGAGACGTCTGTAGCCGTACAACAGCAGAACAGCCCGGCTCCATGGGAAGGAGCCGGCCAGCGGATGAACGGGGGCGCGACGGACGAGCGGGCGCGGCAGAGGCGTGGCTCGCGTGACATCGCAGGCGAGGAATGCGGGGATGTGCCTATGCGCGGTATTGATGTATTCATCGCCCGCGCAGAGGCGCATCATCCGCGTCCGCAGCCCGATGGCACCGCAGGACACGCCCGGACGCGGAGCGAGGTCGCCGCGACACCGGAGGCCGCCACTGGCCTCGGGCGGTCCGGAGGGGGTATCCAAGCATCCGTCGCTCATCAACGGATGCGGATTTGCGGATGCGCGTCGGGGGCTGGATACGTATCCGCCCCTGACGCGTCTCAGACGCGAATACGCACCGTTCAGGAACGACGACAGATGCGTACCCGCCGGACCGCCCAAGGAAGCAATAAGCCTAGAATGCCCCCCCAAAGGGACTCCGCATAACAAAGACCAGGAGGTGAAGCAGGACCAGCGCATTTAAAAGAACCCAAGTCAATGAATCGGAAATTCGACCTCAACGCTTGACACCTCTGCACCCTTTTGGCACTCTTTACAAATGAAATGTATTGTCGACAATAACGATTCGGGCTGGAAAGCAGTTCGTTGCCTGGAGGTATCGTGATGCAATCATCCGTACTCAATGCCGATCAAGGGAGCGTCACGCTCTATCAGACACCAGACGGATGCTCCGCCTTGGACGTGCGTTTGAATGGCGAAACAGTCTGGCTGAATTTGAATCAGATGGCCTCGCTTTTCGAGAGGGATAAGTCCGTTATTTCGCGCCACTTGCGTAATGTGTTGGAAACAAAGGAATTGAACAGAGATTCAGTTGTTGCATTTTTTGCAACAACTGCCACAGACGGCAAGACCTACCGCGTCGAATTCTTTAACCTGGATGCCATCCTTGCTGTCGGATACCGAGTCAACTCCCGCCGAGGCACTGAGTTCCGCATCTGGGCGACCCAGATCCTGCGTGACCACCTGGTCATTGGCTATACCTTGAATGAGAAGCGTCTCCAAGCCCAAGTCGCCCGCCTCACCGAACTGCAGTCCGCCGTGGATATCATGGGCCGTATCATCGCTAACAAGGCGATCACCGGCACGGAGTCTGAAGGGTTGCTCAAAGTCATCACCGATTATTCGCTCGCACTCCGCTTGCTGGACCAATACGACCACCAGCAGTTGCGTGTCCACGGTACGACCGCCATCAACACTTTTGTCCTGACGTACGAGGCTGCCATCTCAGCGATCGCCCGCATGGCTGAAATTATGGGCTCAGCCGCGGACGGGCTCTTCGGTCGCGAAAAGGATAAAGGACTCGCAAGCGGTATCGGGGCGGTCTACCAGACCTTCAATGGACACGACCTCTACCCCAGCACCGAAGAAAAAGCCGCACACCTCCTGTACTTCGTTGTCAAAAATCATGCCTTTGTGGACGGCAACAAGCGCATCGCTGCCTTTCTCTTTATCTGGTTTCTCAGTGAAAGCAACCTTCTTTATCGCAAGGATGGCTCGAAACGCCTTGCGGACAACGCACTTGTCGCCCTGACACTCTTAATCGCAGAAAGCAAGCCGGGTGAAAAGGATGCCATCTGCAAAGTTATCGTCAATCTCATCAACCGGGAAAACATCTGATGCCGCATCGGCCCCGATAATGGCGGCCATTGGAGGAGTCATGACCTCAATTGTTGAATTTTTAGCTACGACTCCGAATTTTTTCAGGCCCAAACGCAAGCACGACGAAAAAGAGCGAGAGAAAGAAAAACGTTGTCCTATGTCTAAATGCGACCCAGCTGCAGCAATTGCTCTTCACCGCAGTTCTTGGCGGGCCTTCTTTGAGAGGCACGGTTTGATGAGTTTCCGAATCTGGACTTGCGAAGCATGCTCCAAGAGACATGTTGAAACCGCATTCTCCTGGTCCCCTCCCTTTTCCACCATTGAGTTCAAGAGGTCGCAGAATGCTTCACGTTGCCTTGATGTTGCTTCGTTCAGGTACTCGGCACAGTAGGGGGCCAATTCCATAAACACGGAGTGAAAGGAGAAGTTCTGCCCGTCATATCCATGCGACTCGCCACCATCCCATTCTTTGGCAAACGATGGGAAGAGCTTTGTCAATTCATCGACTAACTGGCTTGGTGTCTCTATCATTTCTTTTGGAATAACGTTGTCAGCCACAAACGGCGGTCACGCCGTTGTGTGGGCTGACTGGTTAGCGTCCTTTTTCTATAACAAGTTTCACATAGTCGGTCGTGATCCCTGATAACAGGTGACAACAATACGTTCCATATGCCGTGGCAAAAGCCAGCATGGCAAGGGTAATCCCCCAAAGCACATCCGATCTCAACACTCGATCTCTTTTCCATGAAACGAGGATGACCATGAACAGTATGGCTGGAATAATCGTGGACGTTTCCCCAAACCAGTTCACAAATAGAAATGGTGCCGATGTAAGACCAAAATTGATGCGCCGAGTGGTTCGCATAGCATCGCATGCAACAGCATAATGAAGAAAGGGGATGCCCAATGAGATCAGAAAGAGACCTGTATAGATTAGCCTTGCCTTAAATTTGTCTGTTGGGTCCATTTTTTGTCTTTCGCTAACGTTTAATGTGCTACACGTGGCTTTTTCTGGCAATCTTGCCAGCGATGGGGATATCTTGGTTCTTTTTGAGGAGTAATTCAAGGTGAAAATGGGACAAGGCGATCAATTATTTGGTCGAGGTGTGGCTTTTAGTGGGGGTTTCCGTGATTAGCCAGCACCCGCATTCTCCAGCATCGGCGTGATGGCTGATTTTTGTGTTATGAAAGTTGCATCTTGAAGGAGACGGGCAAAAACAAGTATACTCTCACCTGTGAGGATGAAGGTATGCAGCCCTGACTCATACGCAAGCACGACGAAACAGAACGACAGAAAGGATAACTATGGCCTATGACTAAATACGGTCCTTACGCCTTCTCTAGTTCGCTTGTTGTGCTCCTGTTCATTTCTTTAAATCAAAGTCACTCAAGATCAGTTGGTCTTGTATGTCTCGATCAACGGAGAGATCGGTTATGATAGACTTGGCCAAGCAGGGCCAGTCCTCTCTCTTGATCTTTGGATAATACTTCCATTCATGATTTCTGGCATCCTGCCAGGAATCCCAGAAATTGAGAGTGACATGAAGTTTGTCAAATTGAGGCCCTGCGTCTCTTGGGAGATTGGCATCAAACTCGTCGAAAGCTTCGCCAATCTGTGGAAATCGCCCTGCAAGATGATGCTCCGCATCTTGAGCGAGATGCTTAATCACAAAGTCTTTGGCTTGTTCGTATGTGAACATAATCTTTTGAGCACAACGTCAGTGCTCAGGTGGCTCGAAACCCGCGTCCGCGCGGGTTGAAGAGTCACCTGCAGCACATGGTTCGGGCTTCTCCGTCATTGCTTCATCCGATACAGACAACTTCTTAATTTGGATGTCATCTGCAAATGAATGTTCCCGTAATGCTGTTTCTGTCTCAAGCGAGAATATATGTCCGGAGACAGATTCAAGTGTTGTTTCAAGAGATATACCACCAGTCGAGTATGTGATGCTTGCAAGAGTGAACTCGCTTCGATTAGGGAACAAAACTATCGGATTCCAGACGACTCGACGTGGAAATCTCATGCAATAGAAATCAATTTCTTGCCAATTCAATATTCTCTGAATGCGATTGATTGCGGCTATTTGTTTCATGAATAAGTCTCTCGACTGTTCTGAAAGCTTAGGAGCAACCGCATGCAACAATGTGGTTTCCAGGGGCGTGAACCGTCGCGATGAGACAAATGTTGTTTTCCAATTCATTTCTTTGTTGCCCGAACGTTTAATGTGCCGCCTGTGTCTTTTGCTGGAAACCTTGCCAGCGATGGGGATATCTTGGTTCTTTTTGAGGAGTAATTCAAGGTGAAAATGCGACAAGGCGATCAATTATTTGGTCGAGGTGTGGCTTTTAGTGGGTTTTCGCGTGATTAGGCCAACTGTGCTCCAATACGGAAGACAGCGGTCGAAGAATGCCAAAGGCCATTGCTAAAAATCAACATGTGGTTTGCGGGGGCCACTATTAGGACGTTCAGCACCCACATTCTCCCGCATCGGCGAGATGGCTGATTTTTGCGTTATGAAAGTTGCACCTTGAAGGAGACGGGCAAAAACAAGTATACTCTCACCTGTGAGGTTGAAGGTATGCAGCCCTGCCCCATACGCAAGCACGACGAAACAGAACGAGAGAAAGGAAAACGTTGTGCTATGTATAAATACGATTTCACTGCCTTGAGTTGAACGATGAGGGGCGCCGATACAATCAAGCCGACGGTGGGCATGGCGATGGATTTATGGATCAAGAGGAA
>JBAXCC010000320.1:0-4527 GCA_037141675.1 bacterium
ATGGGGCAAAAACAGGTTAAAAAAAGCAGAATAACCTCCTCTGTCGGGCTCTGCTATAACAGAGCCGTGTGGGCCACTAAAGGGGCTTGTTTGTTTACCCTGTCTAGGCTTCAGGCGAGAGCCAGAGCAGGGACTGCCGCTTGCCTTTGTCGTAGCGCATGGCACCGGGGAGGCGGGTCAGCCTGTTCGGGTCCTTGCAGGCTGCATCGGCACGATGTTCCGGCTTTGCGGCTGGATTGCTCACGATGAACAGCAGTTCGGTGATGTGACGTTCCCATTCCGCCTCATCCTTCGAATTTAGTTCGATAAGACCGTGAATGCTCTTACCTCCCGAATAGGTCAGTGACCGCAAAGGCAGGGTGTCCGACTTTATCACGCCCGCCCAGAATTCGCATTGTTCCGCCAGCGGCATCGAGTCGAACTCCACAAGTGCGTATCTGAACCGCGCCACGCAGGACGCGCTCCGGTAGCTCGGCTTGCCTTCCTTTGTCCTTCCCTCGATGCCTGTCAGCGGATTGCCCATGACCAGCGGTGCGAGCTCCCGGCTGTGCGTAAGGAGGTGCCATTCCTCAGCGGTGCGGATGTTCATGTCCAATGCGCCTTTTTCCGCCTGCTGGCCGATATAGACCCTGTCCGAACTGCCAAACATCTCCATCAGGAAGAGGCGCGTCTGATCGGAAGGACCCGCTGGGACAGGTATTGGCGAACACCCCATCAACGTCCCGCTTGTCGCGCCTTTACCTTGCATGATCCGGCGCTCGACAAATCCGCGTGCGCCGTCACCAATCTTTGGCGGCGGCTTTTTGGCCGGCGGAAGCCAGGGCTTCTGCGGACGGTTCGTTTCGAAGGGGTGCGCGCCCTTCTTGAGCGCCGATTGGTAGGCGTGGCGGATCTCCCCGTACTCACCTGCCGAGTAGCCCCACGCTTCGCCGATCTCTTGCACAGCCTGTTCCACGGAGAACCCGCAGCGTACGGCATTACTGACGACACCCAGCAGGTGAACGTTACGGCCCCCTTTCGGGGGCGGGCAGGCAAGTTGCCTCCTGTAACGATCCTCAATTCCCATTTGAAGTGCCTCCTTCCGGAGAAGGCGCTGAGTCCGGGCGATCCGACTGATGCCTGAACAGGAGCCAGGATATCAGAAGGCTGACCGAGGCCTCCATACGGGTCAGGAACCACTGGCGGCTGTTGTCCAGGTGCCAATACCAGAACGGGTGCAAGTCGTCCGCAGGGTCCAGAGGCATGATCTGGACCATAGAGATGTGCTCATAAGGAAGCCCGTCCACGAACTCCCAGCGGATGCCAGTGTATTCGAAGAGCATCTGCTCAAGGTCGCCTGAGTGGGCATAGTACCGTAATTTTGATCTCCTGATCCCGTCTTTCTCTTTTTTCTTTCTCATGGTTTTCTCCTTTCAATTCCTATTTTCCCACGCCCTATATACATAGGGGCGTTGGGGAAATAGAAATTTTGATTTCCAGGTCTATTTCCCCACGGGTAAATCGGTCTGGGGAAATAGACTGTTGATGTATTCGTCGATCACTTTCGGACTTCCAACGACCTTGGAGGCGTTTGAGCCTCCTGAAGGATCCTTGGCACTTTTGATCCTACCGGTGCGGATCAATTCCTTTATGTAGGCCTCGCACTCGTGCTTGCTACAACCGGTCAATTTTTTAACCTCCGCAAGGAACATGCCGCTACCCAGTACCTTGCTGTCCGACAGCTCCAGTGTCAGCCGTTCAGCTTTCTCGTCCCAAGGCTTACATGCTTGGGCAGCCGTCTGCTTGTTGACGTTCAGCATGGCACGCCACTCCTCCTTGTCCAGATCCTGTATCTTAAAATAGGTGAGTGTCTTGTCATCCAGACCGATCACGACAGGGACGGGTTTCTTGCCGTTGTTATTCTTTGCGAAGCCCATCACAATCAGCGGGTGTTCGGCTTCGTCATAAGGCGCGAGGTTCAGCACCGCTCGCGACGTGGAGTAGAGCGCCTTACCGTCCTTCAGGAAGTTAGGCGCATCATAGCCGACGCACTGCTCGATATTGGCCCGACCCGTCCGCGCATGGGCGAGGATGACCACTGCAGACTTCGGGTTTACTGTCCTTGTCAGTCTGATGATCTTCGCCAGGGTCTTGCGGATGTCGCCGTCGTTACAGGATTCGCCGTCGATCACGTCACCCCACGGATCGACCCATACGACATCCGGCTTGAAGCGCTCCAGCGTTTCCTCCCAGCGGGCGACAGCGTCTTCGTCGCCGAGGTTGATGAAAGCGTCGCCCTCGGCTTCAAGAGTGGTCACCTGGATATTCTCTTCCAGTAGGTCGAGTTCCCTCCCTGTCAACCCTCTGCTCATGCAGGCCATGTCGATCTTCCACCGATGGATGTCGTTCTCGCTGCCGATGAAGAGGTGGCGCAACGGCCGAGTGCCGGTCGGCTGGTCGCAGAAAGGGAGCTGCAGGACGTTGTTACGCGCCATGTTCAGCGCGAGCCTAGACTTACCCAGTCCGCCTTGGCCGATGATGCACTGGAGCTGTTCAAGACCAAAGAAGTCCGCGCCAAAGAAATACTCCCTCGGGGGAACCTGCGCGTCCAGGACCCCGCGCCACCCTTTGATGGTAAACCCCTTGTATTCAGGCTCACCGCAGTCAGCCTTGGCTTTCGCCAGCGGATCAGGCGCATCTGTTTCGCCTGTGTTTGTCGGGTAGATTTTAGCCATGGCGCCCCCCCTTCCCTTCGGCCAGTCCGCGTATGCACGCATCGCAGAATTGAGGCTTGCGTCCGTTCTTGCCGCCACCGTTCAGCTCGGCATAGCGCCCGCAGCGCGAGCAGTTGCCGTAGCCATGACGTTTCTTGTCCTGGCTGTAATGGTGCTTGTGTAACATCACCAGAGTGATCTTAGGCTTCATATCGAAATCCTTTCGCTTAGAGGGTTTCGACATGCTTGGCGATCCAAGCCCGGAGACTCGGGATGTGAATAAGGCGCACACCCGTGCGGCTCGCGCCAGCCGGCTTGATTGCTGCGGTTTTGATCTGGCCAGTTTTGACAAGCGCAAATAACTGGGAACGGAAGAGACCTTCCAAAGATTCGCCGACACGCGGGATGCGCGCCCATTCTTGATTTGTGTGATTTCCAACCTGGGCTTGTGCCTCAAGTACTTGTTTTGATAATGCCATACTGTTTTACTCCATTTGATGTGCTACGCGGAATTGCGTGCACAGGAGTACATATATCATGGCATTTTCGAGAAAATTTTATGTGTTCCGCACTTTGGAAGTGAGAGGGAAGCGAGGTGGAAGTTTAGGGAAGCGAGAGGGAAGTGAGAGGGAAAAGATTCTTTACTTATTTTGCTGGACAGGTTTTCTGTATGGATCAAGGGAACTTCTCGGAATCCGACGAAAACGTCCAGCACCAACAACATTTGGCAACATGGGCTTATCGCCGTTCATCGTGTCGCACCAGTTTCGTATTGTCTTTACACTCGTGTTACAATACTCGGCAGCATTTTCGACGGTCAACAGGTCACTATTAGGTGTCTCGACTTCATCGCTGTGTTCAATCTGGAGATGGCCGTCACGGGTTAATGATGTATCATAGTTGAAAGGGGCATTGTTGCGTATGACGCATATATTTTTATTGAATAAAATCTGCCAGATAGGGCGTCCATATCTCTCATATTTTTCAAATTTTACGAGTTCATTGATTTCAGGTATTTCAAATAGTTCTTTGCACTTTTTTTCCGGGTCTAAATAACTCGGAGTAAATTGCCAAATTGATTTTCCTCCTTCATCATTCTGGCAAACAAAACACCAATCGCCAAAGGAGTTAACGTAGGTTTTGTAAACGAGGCGATATCGGTTAGTCATGTGATCGAAGAATCTATATTGTGCTGCCATGGTGATCCTTTTTTGATGGGATACGCAAATGCGAAAAAGATTAACCAATCATCTGCTGAATAACAACAACAAAAAAATCGGGTTTCTCTAGTTGTTTAAAGCGATATGAAACACACACTATTTAGGATTCAGTACAAAGCAGCACTAAATAATTTTTATTACCACCTACATTACCACTTTTGTTTTTTTATAGGTGCAAAAAACGAAAAACCCCTTGATTTACAAGGGGTTAGGAAGATGGAGCGGGCGATGGGAATCGAACCCACGTGTGAAGCTTGGGAAGCTCCTATTCTGCCATTGAATTACGCCCGCTGAAAGTGGGGTTACATTATCAAAATGCAGGGCGCATTGAAAAGCACAAAAATAAAGGGGCGAAAAATATTATAATTGGGCTTGCAATCTATAGGGCTGATTTGATAAATTTACGCCCTTCTTTTGCTCCCATCGTCTATCGGTTAGGACATTAGGTTTTCATCCTAGTAAGCGGAGTTCGACTCTCCGTGGGAGCGCCAATTTTAAACCGCATGCGTAGGCAGGCGGTTTTTTTTTATTTTTACGGCTTGCTCCGCACGTAAGAATATGGGATTGTTTTACGCAATGAAGGTTCTTTTAATCACACCGCCCTTGTTGCAGTT
>JBAXCC010000321.1:0-4494 GCA_037141675.1 bacterium
CACCTTGAAGGAGACGGGCAAAAACAAGTATACTCTCACCTGTGAGGATGAAGGTGCCGAATCCCTGGAGAAAAGAAAACATAGCTTCAATTGTTGAATTTTTAGCGACTCCTAGTTCGCTTTTTAATGTTTCGCTATGACTCCGTGTCTACCTCAACGCTTGACACCTCTGCACCCTTTTGGCATTCTTTACGAATGAAATGTATTGTCGACAACAGCGACTCGGGCTGGAAAGTAGTTCGTTGCTTGGAGGGATCGTGATTAAGCACAGGACAATAAGTGTTGCGACTTCAATCGCGTTTGATACATTCTGGCCATGCCAAGACAACTCAGGCACAATGAGGAAGGCGGATGACACCACATCACCACGCACGGGATGTGGTGGAAGGATATGACTTCAACTGTTGCATTTTTTGCAACAGTTCAGCAGGAGGGCGGTCATGAGGTGGAACGTGACATTGAATTCTTTAATCCGTGTGCTAACTACCAGATAATGATCGCCTAAAAAATCAAAACAGAGTGACACTCCAAACCAGGTTCTCACAGAGGACCGGACGGAGTGACATGAGAGAAGATACGGAAGTCACATGGAATGAGGCTTCTGATGCGGTCGCGGAATAGGGACCATAGCTAAAATCAACATGTGGTTTGCGGCCACGATTAGCCAGCACCCTCATTCTCCCTCTTCGGAGGGATAGCTGATTTTTGCGTTATGAAAGTTGCATCTTGAAGGAGACGGGCAAAAACAAGTATACTCTCACCTGTGAGGCTGAAGGTATGCAACCCTGACCCATACGCAAGCACGATGAAACAGAATGACAGAAAGAAACTAAATGGCTAATGTCGGTTGCGACCTCTCTGCCTAAGAGCCACCTTTTCTTCATTTTAGACAGTCGCGTATCCGTTGACTGCCGATGATCGCCAGCAATCCCGAGACGGTTGTCTGACGGAACTTGCACCAAAGGAAGTATGGCATGGCAAACATGTTGAGAAGGAAGATCACGACACCCCATCCGACCTTCTGGCGGAAGGACAGTTCTTTCGAAATGGCAACCCACAGCAGGTAGAACGGCCATTGTGCGATCGTCAGCCAGAGAGCAACCACGGCCGTCCACCAGAGCCAACCGCCATGCTCTGCCGTGATATCCATGCCTGTAATGATCGCAAAGACCTCATAGAGCATCGCTAGGCAGTAGGCCAAAGGCAGGAATCCGGACGGGAAAGCCGCGATCAAATATCCTGTGTTCCTTCTGTTCATCTTTTTGCTCGCACGTCGTCAGCCACACACGGCGGTTACGCCGTTGCGTGGGCTGACTGGTTCGGGATCTTTTATGATGCCCACGTGAGGTTGAGTTTAACCCTATGTGTAGCACAGTCCCGGAGATATAGATTGATCAGGTTTTGATAGGGCATGCCGATCTCCGTGGCAAGCTTCTTGAAATAAGCAACAGTCGCCTTGTCAAGGCGCATAGTGATCGGTTGCTTTAAGGATTTTGTATAAGGGTTTTTCTCGCCCTTCATTTTTTCAAAGTCATAATGTTCTCTCATGGCAATCACCTTCCTCTCCAGTAGTTACCTTCCTCACGTTTATCCGCTTTTCGCGCCGAAATGATGCGAATGACGCTATCAGAGGCACGGTGGCAATGGCAGACGACCAATACGCGAAGATGATAGCTAATGCCAAGCATCAGAAATCGATCCTCGTCTGCCGAATGGTCGGGGTCGAAGAACCTCAAGGCGTTCTCATCTAAGAAGACGGTTTGAGCCTCTTCGAAAGAGACTTTGTGCTTCTTCCTATTCTGCTGGCTCTTTGCCTCATTCCACTCGAACCGTATTTCAGTCATATGTACACTGTACTGATTATGAGTTGACTTTGCAAGCGGAATTACTTCTTGCTGTCGCTCATCTTTTCCATTAGCTCGATAATTCGGTCATATTTCTGTTCCATTCTGTCCATGTGATCCAACCAGCGCTGCTGCTGCGGTTTGTTTTTCTATAGTAGGTATCTCATAAGCGGGACGAGCATCACAAGGATCATAACAATCGGGAATTGTGCTAACTGCCAGATAATGATCGCTTCAAAATTTTTAAACAGGGTAACACTCCCGATAATATCCTCAGTCAGGGGCAGTAACGACGTTATTTGTCGTCAGGACTTTTCTGTCCGCCTTGTTGGGGTTGAGGACGCAAAGACCTGAAGACGCCAAGACGCAAAAGGTAGGTGGAGGGCCTCAAAGACTTTTTTGAGTGCTGTCCGGCTGCTGCAGCACGGAATGAGACCGCCTAAAGGCGGAACTCCAAACCTGAAGTCCAGTACGGCGGGATCTATGAGACCGCCGAACGCCTGGCAAGGCGTTGCGCTGCAGATACCATCTTTCGTGTGTTTAGTGTGTTTCGTGGAAAAAAATGTGCTCAAAATGGCGATAGTTTAGCCTGAAGTGGCATTGCGAAAAGAGGGTAACTATGAGATGATAGATACTCAACATCAACATGTGGGGAAGTGACATGCAGTTCAATCAATCGTGGATGATCATTTTGGCGCGTTGCCTGGTGATGAGCTTAGCGCTCACAGTGTCGGCTAATCAGCAGGTGATCTATCCGCCAGCGTCTATGCCTCGCGTGGATATGCACACCCACATGGATGCCAAGACTCAGTATGATAAAGCCATCGCGGCGATGGATAAATGGGGCGGCACCATCACCATCTCCCTGACAGGTCTGTTCTGGGTCAAGGACAACAACGGCAGCAATGCCTGTCCGGCCAGCGTGAAGCAGATCCCGGGCAATGACATGGTCTATGTGAAGGAAAAATTCAATGACCGTATCCTGTTTGTCCCCGGTGCCTTCACAATCCCCAGCGTCGGCATCTGGTGGAGTTTGGATGATATCAAGAAATTCAAAGAGCAGGGATTTGTCGGGATTAAACTGTGGCCCCATGGAAAGATTTTGTCCAGTAAGATTAAAATGATCCACGAACAGCTCGATGAAGCCGGACGGCAAGGCATGCCGCTCATTGGCTATCACACGGGCGATCCGGGGAATGCTAAATCAAACAACGTCGCCTTCCCCAAGTATGAAGATGATTCGATTGAGGTGGCTGCGAAACATCCGCAAACCACCTTCATCTTTGCCCACGGACTCTTCATGTTGGAAAACGACGCGGGTCTGGACAAGCTGGCTGGCATTCTAGACAAATACCCCAATGTGTTTGTTGATCTTTCGTATGTGCACAATATGCGCCAAGTTGAACATTATACGGTTAGCAAGGCCAGGGCGTTTTACATCAAATATTGTGACCGAATCCTCTTCGGGACAGATGTTTTTGGAGGCGGAGCTGGCGCGGACGGATTTCTGAAAGAGCGCAAGCTTCTCGAAACCAACGAGGTGACCGACGGTCTGCACCGAGGTCCTAAAATGGAAGGGTTCAATCTTCCGGAGCCGGTCCTCAATCACATCTTCTACTGGAACGCTGCCCGGCTGATCCCGAGGGTCAAGCAGGTGTTGGAAGCGCGGGGTTTCAAAATCGGTTACGAATTGGGCACCTTCGCCTTTGACCGGCTACCTCCTGATGTCACGGTGAACAAACTGGCCATCAATGGGAAGCCTGCTGATCTCACAGGCACGCTGGGGAGCGTCACGCAAAGTCTGGTCGTGGAGATTGCGGGCAAGGTTTACGAAGGTGCTGATAATAGGGACGGCACATGGAAGCTGCCTAAAGAAAAAATCGCAGGTCTGCCCGCAGGAACCTACGATGTCAAAGTGACGGCCAAGAATTCCATCGGACTTGTCCGGAATGATTCCACAATAAACGAGCTGACAATAGGAGATGCACGATAACATGAGAACCCAACCTTCAATTGGTTATGCGCTGCTGATTGGCCTTTCATTCTGTTTTACGACACCCGCCCGCGCGGAGATGCGAACCCTGATGCTCCTGCCGCTGCCCGAGGAGTCTGCTTGGCAGGACATGGCCTTCCTGTCCGCCATCCCGGCTGCGACGGTTGTCAACAACGGAGCACCTTCGCTTGTGGCACTTGACGCGGCAGCCACGCTCTCTCCCGAGATTCTGGACTATGCCCGCCGCTACCGTCCGGATCAGGTGTTCCTGCTGGGAGGTGCAACAAATGGACTTGTGGTTGCGGGTCGTCCCTGCAACGTGCTCAAGGGATCTTCTGCCGAGGAAGTTGCATGTGTGCTGAGCTCGACATTCTGGAAGACCTCTGCCGTGGCGGTGCTTTGTACGACCAACAATTACGAGGCCGCGCTTGTTGCAGCGCCTCTCGCCGCGCGGTTGCGTGCGCCGCTCCTTTTTGTTGGCGCGCAAGGTCTGTCGAAATCGACACTGCGGGAGATTAGAAGATTGAAGCTCCGGGAGTTGATCCTTATCGGGAATCTCCGTGGCGGAGTTCCAGCCCTGAAGCAGGAGGCGGGAGAGGTCACTGTGCTTTTGGGAGCGCGTGACGTGATGGCCTGGATGCGTAAACGCGGACTGCC
>JBAXCC010000322.1:0-4485 GCA_037141675.1 bacterium
AAACAACGGTCTTAGCGCCCTTGATAGCCGCTGCATAGTTTGCCGTGGTCTTCGGGCCGATATCGAGAGCCATCCAGCCCTCCGGGATGTCGTTGCCGACGATCTGTGTGTTGGCTTCAGGATCAAATTTGTCTGCTGCGACGTTGTCGACCGGCAGGAGGAACTGCTTGCCGTTGGCCTTAGCCTTGGCAATCATCTGATTGGCGTACTCGAGCTGGTCGAGTTCGCAGATGGACTTGCCGACATCATGTCCCATAGCCTTGAGGAAGGTGTAAGCCATGCCGCCGCCGATAATCAACGTGTCGACCTTGTCGAGCAGGTTATTGACGACCGCGAGCTTATCCGAGACCTTTGCTCCGCCGAGGATGGCGACGAACGGGCGAAGCGGATGTTCAACGGCGTTACCCAGATATTCGATCTCCTTCTCCATGAGGAATCCCGAGACGTTTTCCTTCATGTATTTGCAGATGACGGCTGTGGAAGCGTGAGCGCGGTGGGCAGACCCGAACGCGTCGTTGCAATAGATATCGCCGTACGAGGCGAGCTTCTGTGCGAGAACCTTCTGCTTCTCCTTCAGCGCGGCCTTCTTGGCCTTGTATTCTTCATCAGTCATCTCGTCGGTTTTCTTGACCGAGGCCTCTTCTTCCTTGTAGAAACGGGTATTTTCGAGCATCACGATGCCGCCGGGCTGGAGCGCTGCGACTTCGGCGTCTGCGTTTGCACAATCAGGTGCAAACACGACTTGCTTGCCGAGCAACTTGGCGAGATAGACGGAAACGAGTTTCAGCGAGAAGTCAGCTTCATAACCCTTTCCTTTTGGGCGCCCCAGATGGCTCATCAGCACGAGTGATCCGCCCTGTTCCAGGACATAATTGATGGAGGGCAATGCGCCTGTAATACGAGTATCATCGGTAATGACACCGTCTTTAATGGGCACGTTGAAGTCAACGCGCATAACAACACGCTTGCCCTTGAGGCAGACGTCACGGAGTGTTTTCTTGCTCATAGTTAATAGTTTCCTTTCAAAAAGAGCAATTATTATACGTGTTCAATGGGCGTTTGTCCAGTTTGGGGTGGTGTTTTTTAAAATAATCTTCGACTTGAAGGTAAACATGAAAGATGGTATTTTAAAGCTGTTTTTAGAAATTAATTCAACGGGGGAATCAAGATGAAGAGATGCGTAGGACTCGCTTTGGCATTGACGGGGTTAGTGGCTTGTACAACTGAAACACAAACGAAAGAAGGCGGTGTGAATAAAAATACGCAAGCATCAGTGAAGTTGCTCACGGTCGCTCCCGGACACTTTCATGCCTATCTGGTTCAAAATCGTATGTATCCCCAGCTCTCGCCGGATGTCCATGTGTATGCACCACAAGGTCCGGAATTGGATGCGCATCTGAAGAAGATTGACAGCTTTAATACGCGCGAGAAGGACCCTACTGCGTGGAAGACCACCGTCTATCGCGGAGATGATTTCCTTGGAAAGATGCTTCAGGAGAAAAAAGGGAACCTGGTCGTTCTCGCGGGGAACAACGCCAAAAAGACGAGTTATATCTTGGCGAGTGTCAAGGCTGGTCTCAATGTGCTTTCAGATAAGCCCATGGCGATCAACCCCGAAAATTTTGAAATGCTCAAAGAGGCGCTTAAGGTAGCCAAGGAGAAGAATGTTCTGCTCTATGATATTATGACAGAGCGTTATGAGATCACCGCTATTCTGCAACGTTATTTCGTTCATTGTCCAGAGGTGTTCGGAACAATCGATCCCGGCACGCCGGATAATCCGTCTGTAACCAAGGAGAGCATCCACCATTTTTCAAAGATCGTGGCTGGTTCTCCGTTGCGTCGTCCGCCATGGTTCTTCGATGTCAAGCAGCAGGGCGAGGGTATTGCGGATGTGAGCACGCATCTGGTTGACCTTGTCCAATGGGAGATGTTCCCGAGCGAGATCATTGCGGATGCCGATGTGAAGATGCTGAAGGCTAAGCACTTCACGACAGCTCTTTCACCCGAACAGTTCAAGCGGACGACTGCTTGCGAGACCTTCCCGAGTTACCTCCAGGAATACAAAAAGCCAGATGGAAACATTGAGATCCCGTGTAACGGTGAATTCGTTTATACGCTGCGCGGAGTGCACTGTAAGGTCTCGGTGATTTGGAACTATGAGGCCCCTGCAGGTGCCGCTGATACACACTTTTCGCTGATGCGCGGGACGAAAGTCTCGGCTGTGATCCGTCAGGGCAAGGAGCAGGGGTATAAGCCGATGCTTTACCTTGACCTCCGTCAGGGCGTAAATGCGGCTTCAATCGAACCCGCCCTCAAGAAAGCGATCGCCGAGGCGAACAAGCAGTGGCCGGGAATTGATGTTAAGAAGATCGACACCGGTTGGGAACTGGTCATCCCTCAACTATATTATGTTGGACATGAAGCGCATTTCGGTCAGGTTATGGAAAAGTACCTGAGCTATCTGGATGCTGGCAAAATGCCGGCCTGGGCAGTCCCGAACATGCTTCAGAAGTATCGCAAGATCATGGAAGCTTACAAGATGTCGCGGTAGGTCTTCCGACGGCCGAGTTGGAATAAACGAAGAGGGTTTTCCGACAGGATTTGCAGGATTGTTAATTTGAATTCTAATCCACTCAATCCTGTTCATCCTGTCAAAAAACTGACCCCTGACGCCAAGTTGTCGGCACGCCTTATGGCGTAATCTTGACTTCCATGTCAAACTGATAGAAGGGATCGCCGCGATCGGTCAGGGTACGCTTTTGCGTTTCTGCGGATACCGTTGGCTTCACGGTCTGCTTCTTGCCGTTACAGGCAACATTAATGGGCTTGTCAAAGGAAATCATTTTTTTATTGAGCAGAATCGTGACTGGATCAGTGACGTTCTCTGTTGTCAGGGTGATGGTGCGTGTCGTGCGATCCAGAGACGCTTCGATGCGCCCTGCCTTTGCGTCTGTCTCGAGCCAGTAAAAGGCCTTTGTTGTTCTGAGAGGCGAGCGCGTCCCTAAATCCCAGCGTATAAGAGCAGGATAGGGTTCACGTTTAAAGGCCGTGACCCAGTCGATCCCATTCGTATTCTTCTTGACCTTCTGTCCGTCAACGACAACCAGTTGCGGTTCGCTTTTGGGGTGATTGTCGAGAAAGTTGTGAGGCTTTCCGGCATGAAGGAAGAGGGAGTGAAGATAATGTTTGGGGAATGCTTTCTCCAGTTCATCAAAATTCTTGTTATACGCGACTGCACTTTCATTGCGCTTATAGGCCGCGTCCATTTCTCCCATCTGTAGTGCAAAGGGAACATTGCAGAGGTTGATCAGCGAAACGCCATTGTGATGCCCGGCAGACATATTAACTGCGGCGAACCGGTCTGCCATGCGCGGTGTGATCTGGTAAACACCGTCGCCCCCGGCTGAGTAGCCCAGCAGATAGACGCGGTTGGGGTCAACGTTGTGCTCGGCGATCAGGTGCCGGATCAGGGTGTCGTACATGGGGTATGATTCGTCATTTAAAAGGGTTGTCCATGTATCACGGATGCCTCGGGTTGCCACGTACAAGCCTAGTTTTACGCTTTTCAGGTAATAGTGGCCCATCTTCTGCCATTGTCTGTCATTGATCTCTTTGGGTGCTCCACCACCCCCGTGGAGCGTGATGTAAAGGGGAAATCCCTCTTTTGGCTTCACACCCTTTACCGTGAGGGTATACTTCATCTCGACATCGCCCATCTTAATCGGAGTGTTGGCGGGATCCGCGGTCACGATAGAGGCAACGAGAATTGCCGCTAACATGAGGATCATTCTCATATTTTCATTTCCTCTGTAATCGCAAGCGCTGCGGCACGCGGATCGGCGGCCTCGAGAATCGGGCGTCCGACAACCAAATGGGTTGACCCGTCGCGTACAGCCTGCCCAGGGGTTGCGACACGCTTCTGGTCTCCGATAGCAGCGCCAGCGTGACGCACGCCCGGGGTCACGAGCAAGGCCAAGGGGCCCAGTATGCGACGCATGTTGGCGACTTCCTTGGGGGAGCAGACGATACCGTCCGCGCCATTCGAACAGGCGAGCTGTCCCATGGCTTCGACCTGATCCTTCATCTCGCGCAGGACCCCGATATCTGCAAGGTCGCTCTGGTCCAGGCTTGTGAGTGCGGTGACCGCTAAAATCTTGGGCGCATTGACGCCTGCGGCTAAGGCTGCATCCTTGGCAGCGCGGATCATGGCGCGTCCGCCTACTGAATGGATGGTCATCAGGTCAACACCCAATGCGGCACCACTGGTGACTGCGCGTTCAACCGTGCGAGGGATGTCATGCAGTTTGAGATCGAGAAAGACCTTTTTGTTATAGGCTTTCACTGCTCGCACGACATCCGGGCCCTCTGCGCTGAAGAGCTCAAGTCCGATTTTATAAAAGGTCACTGCATCGCCCAACTGTTCGATGACCTTTTTAACCTCTGAAGTGGATGCGACATCCAACGCAACAATGAGTTCTGCCA
>JBAXCC010000323.1:0-4467 GCA_037141675.1 bacterium
ATGTGAGTTGGATCCCGGCGGGTCTGCAAGGCGCGGGTAACCTCCTGATGTTTAGCAACTCCCAGAATCTGTTTGAGCATACCCAGCAATCCTACGCCATTGAAGTTAACCCGCGTCTTAACGCAAGCCTGGTCGACACCGGTGCCTACGTGAACCCGCCTGCCGCGGGTTACACCTTGTGGCAACCGGGAAACAACACCGACAAAACCGGCCGGCTGCTCTCCAATCAAATCGTCTGGCGTTACTACTCCAAAGCAAGTCACGGGATGTTCAGCCACATCGGTTGCAGTGCGCAGCGCCTGGCCAATGGAAATACCCTCGTTTGTGCGGATACGGAAGGCCACATCATCGAAGTGACTCCAGCGGGCGAGGCGGTGTGGGAATACATTGTCCCTGTGACATCAACTGGCATCTTGAAGTTCAAGCGCGACAACTGGCCCATGGACAATTCGATTTTCCGTGCGTTTCGCTACCGTGCTAGCGATACGCCGTTGGTCGGGCGTACGCTGACACCCGGAAACACGATTACCGGGCGCACACCCTCGTATGTAGCGCATTAATATCAGGAGGTCAACTATGAAACATTTAACGTTCTCAAAACTCATCGCTCTTCTGCTCATAGTCGGCATTGTTCCGTTGTATGCCTACGAACGGTTGCAAGGTCCGACCCAAGTGCTCTTTAGGGACAAAGCCAAAACATACAACGGGTACACATTCTTTGGCGCACAGGGCTCCACCTATCTGCTGGACATGGAGGGCCAAGTTGCGCACACGTGGCCGGTCGGTGTCAATCCGCGCTTGCTGGACAACGGGAACGTGCTGGATGCTCCAAGCGGCACCATCAATGGCTTTTCAGGATTGCGCGAGGTTGATTGGAGTGGTAACACCGTATGGTCTTATACGGAGGCACGCACGGACTACTTTCCGCATCATGATTTTCTTCGTATCTACAATAGTAAGCTTGGCACCAACACGACGCTCTACATCGCGAACAAGGCAATCACCTCCAATCAGTGTATCGCTGCTGGATGCAATGCGACCAATAGCGCCTATTCCAATGTGACGGTTGATACGATTGTTGAGGTGGACTCAACAGGGACAGTCGTCTGGGAGTGGTCGTTTTTTAATCACGGTATCCAGGACTATAGCGCGGCAAAGACAAACTTTGTGGGTGGGGGCAAGACGATTGCGAACTATCCAGGGCGAATCAATCTGAATTTGCCTGGACGGCCTTTAACCAATGATTGGTTGCACTGCACCTCGCTTGACTATAATGCCACGCTGGATCAAATTGTCATCGCAGCCGAAGGCGGCGAGTTCTATGTGATCGACCACGGAAATACTTTCCTTGCCGGCAATCCAACAGGCAGCATTGCACTTGCGGCTGGCGCGGGAGGCGATTTTCTCTACCGCTTTGGAGACCCAGCACGCTACAGTGCGAACATCGTGAACGTTGCGCCCTCGATTCAGCTTAACTGGACTAAGTCCTCCACAGGGTATAAGCAGATCGGTGGTGTGAGCCAAGTCACTTGGATTCCTACAGGCGTGCCAGGCGCTGGACGTTTCCTTGTGTTCAATAACGGACAGGACCTTTTTGAAACGACTCCTCAGTCCTATATCTTCGAAGTCAACGGCTATCTCAATTCAAGTAGCATCGACACGGGCGCTTATGTGAACCCGACAAATGCCGGATACACCGTCATGCAACCTCCGGGGCATGACACGGACAAGGAACGTAAGAACATCTCTAAACAGGTCGTCTCGATGTTCTACTCGATGGCGAACCAAGCCTTTTTCAGCCCCATCGGCGGAAGTGTCCAGCGCTTGGCGAATAGCAATCTCTTTGTCTGTTCAGCTTCCGAAGGACATCTTTTCGAAGTCACCTCGTCTGGCGAAGCTGTATGGGAGTATATCAATCCGATCACGACGAACGGTATCATCACTTACAAGTCCGACACCTGGCCGCTCTCTAATCCGGTCTATCGCGCCACACGCATTCCTTCAACACATCCCGCTCTCGTCGGGCGCACGATGACGCCGTCGACAACGATCGCAGGTAGTGCGCCGGCTTATATCTCGTCCCCTGGCATCGGCGGTGCCGCGCGTAACCCCTCGGCACCTCTCGGCTCCGACACGGTGTGGGTGACGGCGACTGTCACTAATCGCCGCACGGTCGCCTCCGTGAAGCTGACCTATATCGCGGGCAGCACCACCAACATAGTTTCCATGCTAGATGACGGGGCACATCAGGACGGCGCGGCAGGTGCTGGTCGCTATGGCGTTCAGATTCCTGCCTATCCCGCCAGCACGCTCGTGCGTTACTATATCACGGCGCAAGATGATTTCGATCTAACCGCTCTAGATCCTGCTACGGTGCCTGCCAGCTTTTACAATTATACCGTTCAGGCCAGCCTCTCCAATACTGCCCCCACGCTGGAGGCGCAAACAGACCGCACCGTCAATCCTCGTTATACCCTGACGATGACGTGTGTGGCTCACGATACGGATACGCCAGCACAGACGTTGACATTCAGTCTGTTGAATCCGCCTGCGAATGCCGCGATCAATTCGACCAACGGTGTGCTCACGTTTACACCGTCCTACGCTCAGTTTGGTTCTTCGAATCGCATGACGGTTGTGGTGACGGACAGCGGTTCTCCCGCTCTGAGCGCGACCAATGCGTTTAACGTTTTTGTTGTCGCTAATACGGCCCCCGTGTTTGTCCCGATGTCCAATCGCACGATTGTGGCAGGTGAGACGTTGACTGTCACCAATCGAGCGATCGATGCAGAATCACCGCCGCAAACATTGAGCTATGAGCTTGTGGTTGCTCCTGATGGAACTATCATTGACCCAGCGTCTGGCATAATCACCTGGACGACCTCTGATGCTGATGCAGGCACGACGAACACGTTCATGGTCGTGGTCATTGATAATGGCGTACCCAGCCTGATCGGAATGCAAAGTTTCTCTGTGGTGGTGACCGCCGCTACAGGTTCCTCAGTTGCTTACGATTTGATATTAGGACGACCGACCGACAAAGCTGTCACAGTCAGCATGCTTTCGAGCAATGCGCTTCAAGTCTATCTCGAGTATGGGACGGCATCTGGCATCTACGGCAGTCAGACCCTGCCGACGAACAGCGTTGCCAGCTTGCCAGTCGAGCTGGAATTAAGCGGACTGCAAGCCGATACGCAATACGTGTATCGGTTGCGTTATCGCGAGGCTGGGGCCCCATCTTATCGTGCGGGTGCAGAACGGACATTCCATACTCAGCGTGCCGTGGGAAGTACCTTTACCTTCTCCATCCAGGGCGATTCCCACCCTGAACGCCTGAACACCATGTTTAATTATGATCTGTATGCGCGGACGCTACTCACGGCCGCCTCTGACCGTCCCGATTTCTACATGACCATCGGCGATGACTTCAGTGTTGATCAGATAGCCACCAATCTGATCAATCAGGCACTCGTGACTGAACGCTACACCCTGCAACGGCCCTACCTCGGTTTGATCGGCCAGTCCGCACCGCTCTTCCTCGTCAACGGCAATCACGAGCAGGCTGCCCAGTATCTGTTGAACGGGACATCCAGCAATATCGCTGTCTGGGCTCAGAATGCGCGCAATACCTATTATCCGCAACCAGCACCGGACTCCTTCTATACGGGCAATACAAATGCGGTGCCGTATATTGGCCTGCTTAGAAATTACTATGCATGGACATGGGGAGATGCACTTTTTGTTACGATCGATCCGTATTGGGGTTCTTCGACCTGCCCAGACAACAACTATTGGACTGGCGTCAAGCGTACCAATATGTGGGACGTGACCCATGGCGACGTGCAGTATCAGTGGTTGAAACAGACCCTTGAGCAGAGCACTGCCAAATATAAATTTGTCTTCGCCCATCATGTTATGGGAACCGGACGCGGTGGAGTCGAGCTTGCGGACAAGTATGAATGGGGCGGCAATAATCTGAATGGCACGTGGGGTTTTGCTGCTAATCGCCCGACGTGGCTGATGCCGATCCATCAATTGATGGTGACCAATCATGTGACCATCTTCTTCCAGGGACATGATCATATTTTCGCACGCCAACAACTTGATGGTGTGACCTATCTGACGTTGCCCAATCCTGCAGATCCGACCTACACACTGTGGAATGCGGATGCCTTTACCAATAACATCTATGCCACGAACAATACGGGCTATGTGCGCATTACCGTCGCTTCTGAACAAATGAAGGTTGATTATGTCCGTACCTTCCTGCCTGCGGATGAAACAGTCGGCAAGACCAACGGTATGGTGGATTACAGCTTCACGCTTGCTCCGACATTCACCAATAGCGTGGTTGCTTCCGGTGCGGTGCTTACGCAACTTGTTTCGGGCCTTGCCTTTACAGAAGGCCCTGCTGCTGATTCTTCTGGTAACATCTTCTTCTCGGATATTCCCTCGAATACAATCTAT
>JBAXCC010000324.1:0-4442 GCA_037141675.1 bacterium
AGCAAGATGTTCGACCATACGCTCGACCCATGTCGCCCCCCATACCCCTTGCGTGACACAGATACTCAGCAACACTGCAACAAACTTGAACTTAATCATAATAATTCCCCTCCCCCTTCATTGATTACTTATACTATAAACGAAATACGCCCGGGTCGCTATACCGATTTTGGCCAGTGTTTAAAATTGGTATTTTCACTTCGCTGGAGGCAAGTGCAAACAGCGATCTAAAACGCCTGCTGCCGCCTCCATCATGGTTTCCGCATGCGTCGGATGCGCATGAATCATCTCGGCCCATTCCTCGCAGGTCACCTCAGCCGCACGCAGTGCAGCAGCCTCGTTGATCAGTTCCGAAGCCAGCGGCCCGACCATGTGCACGCCCAGGATCGCCTGATGTTTCGGTTCCGACACAATCTTGATAAAACCATCCGCATGCCCCGCGCACTTTGCACGGCCATTGGCTGCAAACGGGAAACGCGACACCGTAATCTCGCCAAACTTTTCTTTTGCCTGCGCTTCGGTCAGCCCAATCCAGCCAACCTCCGGCGAACCATAGATACACCCCGGCACAGCAGCCACGTCAAACGTTGCAACATGTCCCATGATATTTTCCGCTGCGATTTCACCCATCTTTGCCGCCGCATGTGCGAGCATGGATTTGCCAGTGACATCGCCAATCGCATAGACGCCAGGAATTGATGTCTGCATCTGAGCGTTGGCGCGAATAAAGCCACGCTCTTTTTCCATCGCCATCTCACCCAGCACTTCTGTGTTGGGCTTACGGCCAACCGCCACCAGCACATGACTGGCCACGAGCGGCTCACCTGCGGCCAACGAAACCCGCAACCCCTCTTTTCCAGAGGCAATCTCAATGACCTTCTGACCTGTCAAGAAAGTGATGCCGCGCTTTTCAAGCAAGGCCCGCAGCGTTGTGGCACATTCCGCATCAATAAAGGGTGTAATCGTCTGCTCGGCTTCGACAACCGTCACCTTCACGTTGTATGCTGAAAAAATTTGAGCCATCTCGATGCCGATGACGCCTGCGCCGATGATCACGAGCTCTTTCGGCATCTCGGTCAGGTTCAGCATTTCATCCGAGGTCAGCACGTTGGGCAAGTCTATGCCTTTGATGGGTGGGCGTGCAGGACTAGAGCCTGTCGCAACAATAATGCCCTTGGTGGCTTCATAGGTTTCATCGCCGACCTTGACCTGATTCTTTCCGATCAATGTGGCATTGCCTGTGACCAGTGCAACCTTGCGGCTGCGCAAAAGCCCTTTAATGCCTGCAACCAGCGGATTGACCACTGCATTCTTTGCGGCTACAGCCTTTTCAAGATCAATCGTAATGTTCGCATCGGCCAGCAGGATGCCACGCGAGGCGGCCTGATGAATATGGTGGATGATTTCCGCGTTGTGCAGATAGGTTTTTGTCGGGATGCACCCGCGATTGAGGCAGGTGCCCCCTACTGCATCGCGTTCAATCAGGGTTACGGCTGCGCCCAGCATCGCGCACTTTAACGCTGCAACATATCCGCCCGGTCCGCCACCAATCACAATCACATCTGTTGTCTTCATTCGCTTATTCCCATCAGCTGTGAAGGGTTCTCCAGATACCCCTTCACCTTATTCAAAAAATTCATCCCGCATACGCCATCGATCACACGATGGTCATGCGTCAAGCAGAGCGGCATCATGGTCTTGGACTTGACCTGGCCCTGATCCAAGAAAAGCCTCTCCTGCGCCGCGCAAATACCCAGGATCGCCACCTGCGGCAAATTGATAATCGGATTGAAATGCTCAACGCCAAACATCCCCAGGTTGGTAATCGTGAACGTGCCCCCGAGAAATGCATCCGGCATCAGCTTGCCGTTCCGAGCCAACTCGATCTGCTGCTTCGCAACCACCGCGAGGTCGGCAAGCGTATAATTCTGCGCCTTGCGCAAGACCGGCACAACAAGTCCGTTGTCCAAGCCGACAGCCACGCCCAGGTTCACATCCGGCCATGAATGGATGACATCATTCTCTAACGTGGCATTAACCATCGGACTTTCATTGAGCGCACGCGCTACAGCGCACATGATGAAATCGTTGACCGTGAAGCCCTTGCCGTCTGCTTTGAGCTTTGCGCGAAGCGCCAAGAGCGCAGTCACATCCGCAGATAACGTCAGCGTGACCTCCGGGATCTCCCGTTTGCTGGCGCACATGCGCTGGGCAATCACCTTGCGTATGCCGACCAACGGGATCTTTGTCGCCGGACGTGGCAATGCTTCGATATCCGCGACCGTGATCTTCCCTCCCACGCCTGTGCCCTTAATCGACTGCAAATCAATCTCACGCTCAGCAGCCATCTTACGCGCAAGCGGTGTGACTTTGATATTCGCCTTGGCTTCGACATCCCGACGCTTGATCACCCCCGACACACTTGTCGGTACAATCTTCGCGAGATCAATCTTCTTCGCTTTGGCCAATGTCTTTGCCGCAGGCGTCGCCGCAATCTTACCGGAGAGGCGCTGGGGAACGACCTGCTGGACCTCACTGGGCGTGTTGCCCTCTTTGACAGGAGCGCTTGCTTTAACAGCGGCCACCTTCTTCTCAACAGCCGGGACAGCCTCGCCGGCCGTGCCAATCCAGGCAATGGTCTGAATCACGGGCACAACCGCTCCAGCCTCTTCAAGAATCGCAAGCAGTACACCACCGATTTCGGACTCGACCTCCATCGAAACCTTGTCTGTCTCAATCTCTAGAATCGGCTCGCCTTTTCTAATAGGGTCGCCCACCTTCTTCAACCAGCGGGTGATGGTACCTTGTTCCATCGCCATGCCGGCCTTGGGCATAATCACTGCGGTTGCCATGTTGTTACTCCATCAGTTTTTTGATGCCGTCAAAAATCACCGGTGTGGTTGGGACGATACTCGCCTCCAACTTCGGATTATAGGGGATCGGAACATCCGCGCCACAGATTCGCATAATCGGGGCATCCATGTAATTAAACGCCTCCGATTCGGTAATCACCGCCGCAAGCTCGCCTCCAAAACCACACGTCTTGCATGCCTCGTGCACAATCATGACACGGCCAGTCTTCATCGCAGATGCAATGACTGCCTTCTTGTCCAGCGGCACCAAGGTGCGTAAATCCATGATTTCCACATCGATTCCTACTTCCTTGGCCTGCTCAGCCGCTTCAAGGCAACGCGCAACCATTCGGCCATACGTTAAAATCGTCACGTCCTTGCCTTCGCGACGGACCGCAGCCTCCCCCAGCGGAACAATGTAATCCGTCTCAGGCACATCGCCCTTGATGCGATACAGCAGCTTCTGCTCTAGCATGACAACCGTATTGTTGTCACGTATCGCGGCTTTGGTCAACCCCTTTGCATCATACGGCGTGGAGGGCACAACGACCTTCAAGCCCGGCATGTTGCAGATCCAGGCTTCCGGGCTCTGCGAGTGCTGTCCTGCTGCGCCTGTTCCCGAACCAGCCGGGGCACGCACGACGATAGGCATCTTGGTCTGTCCGCCAAACATGTACCGTGTCTTAGCCGCCTGATTGCACAGGCCATCAAAACAGCACGAAACAAAGTCTGAGAACATAATCTCGATGATTGGCCGCATCCCCGTCATGGCAGCACCCACTGCAGCGCCCATGATAGCCGCTTCGGAAATGGGTGTATCGCGCACGCGCTCTTTTCCGAACTCATTCAGCATCCCTGCAGAGACACCGAATGCGCCGCCATACGCGCCCACATCCTCGCCCATAAAAAACACGTTTGGATCGCGACGCATCTCTTCGCTCATCGCCTCGCAAATCGCTTGTGCATACGTTATTTCTCTCATGATCAAATTCCTTTGGGAACGGACGACCTGCCGGTCGCCCCTACATTAATCCGAATACACGTCTGTCAGTGCGCTCTCCAGCTCAGGCTCGGGGCTGGCCTCCGCAAAGGCCAGCGCATCCTCGATCGATTTTTTGGCCTGCTCTTCCACCGTGACAATTTCCGCTTCTGTTGCCAGCTTCTCCTCCAGCAACCATGCGCGCATCAACTTGATTGGGCAGCGCTCTTTCCACGCCTCAATCACGCTCTTGTCGCGATACTTGTTGCCATCGCTTTTCGAGTGCCCCATAATGCGATAGGTGTTCGCAACCAAAAATCCCGGACCATTCGTCTCCACATACTCACGCGCCTCGACCGCTGCACGCCAGACAGCCATCACGTCATTGCCATCCACCGACCAGCCCTTCATGCCGTATGCCTGCGCACGAATGGAGAGATCTGGGATATTCATGCTTTCTCCCACGTGCATGGACATGCCATACTGATTATTGACGCAGACAAAGAGTACAGGCAACTTCCAAATCGAAGCGAGGTTGAGCGCTTCATGGAAAGTGCCTTCGTTCGTTGACCCGTCGCCACAGAAGCAGATGACCACGCGGTCAATCTTCT
>JBAXCC010000325.1:0-4442 GCA_037141675.1 bacterium
CCCACATTTAAGTCGGCAATGCGTTTCCAGTTCGTCAGGTCCTTGCTCTCCGCGACCGCCATGCCCCACTTATTTAGTTTGCCTGCGGGTAGACGATCCGAGGTATAGGGGCTGACCGAGTAGTACATCAAGTAACGGTCCTTCACGCGAATGACGGTTGGGTCTTTTGAGAAGGGAGCGGCTTCGCCTTTACGCGAAACATCAGCAAACTTCATCATTGGCTCACGCGGAATCACACGCGCAACCGGATTATCATCTGCTGCTAAGCTGAAAAGCGCCAGTCCGAGACTCATGGACACGGCAACGATCTTTGTAGTGTTTATCATACTTCTCTTTTACTGAGGTGGTTCGCCGAGATCCCCAAATAAGGCAATAACGCAATCCGCTAATAAGGCAATTCTTAATCTACTTCTTAAAGCGGAAGACAGTCATGGACATGGGTTTCAGCGTCGTTGTAAAGACAGTGCCGTCTGAGACATCGACCGTATCCAAGACAGGTGCGCAACGTGTCGGATTGTCCAGGTCGTTGACCGTCTCAGCAAGACCCGCCAATGTGATCCGCTTGGCCTTTTGAGCTTGTAGCTTCTGGGTACCGAAGTCGAGCTTCAAGGGGCGATCTGCATCTGCGACATTGATGCATTTCACGATGATCTCGCCGGTTTCGCTGTCAAAGCCAGAGACCGTGAAGAAGTCATTGACCGAGGGAGTTTCAATGAGCACATCCTTGTAGAGCAATTCGTTATCGAGCCATGCGCTTACCTTGCTGCCTTCAAGGGCGATTTTAATGTCATACCACTTATCGTTCTCGATACGCCCCGCCTTTTTGCCGCCGATGATATTTCCTTGTCCGGCTTCAATGCCATGACTCTGATTACCCCATCCTCCGAGATTCAAGTGGATATTTTGGGTGCCGCTATCGCGGAAACGCACAATGAATCCTTCATCACCTGAAAGCTTACGCGCCTTGAGCGTCAGCGTGTAGTCAGCCCAAGTCGGCTCGCCCATCTGGATGCCTGTGTTAGTCTTATCCTGCACCGTCTGGCGCAAGGCCCCATCTGTTACAATCCACTTCCCCTCCTTGGTCTTTGACCAGCCTTTCAGGTCTGGCTTATAAGCATACAAGGTCTGATTGCCTTTTGTCACCGTGATGTCTTTGAACTCGGCAACCGTATTCCACGTTTGGATACCGATGCGACCCGCCGCTTTCAGAGGCACGGCCTGTGCATTACATGTCGAGGGGATCAAGGTGGTGGGTAAGTTGCTTCCGAAGAGTTTCTGCACATAATAGTTCGGCGAACCGAACGAGCGTGCATTATCGTACCAGATGAGGTCCGGCTTCCATTGATCATGGGCCACCTTGCCAAAGAGGGGCGCATATGAGGACATCACAACAACATCTGAATTGCGTTCAAACCCTGTCATCATTGCAGCTTCGCTGATTGCGCTGTATAACGAGTTTGCGCGATTCGGGAGATGGCAGGCATACTCACCTGAATAGACTTTAGGCCCCGTGCGATCAAAGGTGTCATAACGCGTAGCATTGCTCAGCAACCAGTCTGCCTTGACATAATAGTGCTCATCAATCAGATCGGCTTTGTGCTCGGTTAAAAACTTCCAGGCAAGATCATAGCGGGGGCCAGAAGGACCAGCACCTGCAGAGGAGATAATCTTGATCTCAGGATGCTTGGCACGAATACCTCTGTCGATCACCAAGTAGCGATCAAGGAAGATTTGATCCCAGTTTTCATTTCCAACGCCCAGATACTTCATGTTGAAGGGTTTGGGGTGGCCCATGTCGGCGCGCACTTTACCCCACTTCGTATTCACATCGCCATTCGCAAACTCGATCAGATCCAATGCGTTTTGAATAAAGTATTCCAAAGAATCCATGGGAGCTAATTCAGCATTTGCGAACTGACACGTCATGCCAGCAGCCAGAATCGGCATGGGTTCACAGCCAATATCTTCCGCCAATTGGAAGTATTCAAAATAGCCAAGTCCATGCGTCTGCCAATAGCCCCAACGATTCCAATTGATCTCGCGACGTTCAATCGGGCCGACTGTGCGTTTCCAGTCATACCAATTTCCGAAGTCTCCACCCTCAATGATACATCCCCCCGGGAAGCGCATCACGCCGGGCTTCATATCCTTGAGTAACTGGACCAGATCTTTACGCAAGCCATTCTTGCGGCCAGCGTATGTGTCCTCCGGGAAGAGGGTGACCAATTCAACATCAATCGTGCCTGCCTTGTCCATGAGCACAGAGAGGCTGGCATTGGTCGCGGTCGCATTCGGAACCAATACAGTAGCATACTTCTTCCAGTCAGGCAGGACAACATCGATGCCGTCCTTGTTCACAGGTGATATTGAAAGATCCCCATTAGCGATAACATGGCGGGCCAGTTCCTTGCCCTCCGCTTCCAAGACGATCCTAATCGAGCCTTTGTACCCATCCAAGGCACGCGCATAGAAGGAGAGGTCATATTTTTCGCCCTGCTTGACCGCTATACCACTGTAACCTCCATTCTTAACACCGCACCCATCGCCTGCGCCAAAGGTCTCAATGCGCAAATAGGTGGCAGTATTGGGATGCACAGGCTTGCCGGTCTGACGACTGATGCGCGCCATCGCCCCGCCACGATAGTCCTTGGCCCAGCCTTCTAAATCTTTGGTTCTCCAGTCAAAACCGCGATTGGCAACCAATTCCGGGTAAATTCCGCCATCCGCCGCATAGTTGATATCTTCGAAGAAAATCCCGTAAAGTGTCTTCGGAATCTCATGGCCCTTCTTATTGAAGTCCAGTTTAACCTCAACCGAGGAAGCAAGCCCCGCGCAAGCCATCAGACATCCCGTCAACGCCACCCATGAACGACCTTTGCTAAACATATCATCTCTCCTTGATTACAAGACTCGTTAATATAAAACATAATTACTTTAGCATGCCAGCGAACAGACAGTCTATTGTACTTTTTGCAATTTGCATGGTACTTTTTGCAACTACTTTGCTTTCAGTGGCTCAGGGCCAAGCACTAACTCGAGTGTCCCTCCATTTTTTAACTCGGATTGCGGAAAGTTATAGCCCGTCAGCGGTTTGCCGTTCAGCACAACTGACTGAATGTATGGGTTTTCATAGTGGTTGTTCTTTGTGGTGATTACAAAGGTCTTGCCGCTATAGTAACGCGAATCAAGATGAATGGTGATTTTGTCAAAGACTGGCGCTGAAAGTTCATACTGAGGAATGGGAGCCGAGCCGCCTTGTATATCAAACAGTCCAAGTGCGAGCATAGCACTGACAGAACCCATCTGCCCTTGGTCTTCGTCATCATTGTACCCACACCACGGCGTGGTACCGCCAAAGCATAACTCCTTGACCTGACGCGCCCAGTATTGCGCCAACTCTGGATGTCCCAAGTGATTGAACACATACGCAAGATGGGTCCCGGGCTGGTTCCCATAATCAATCCAAGGCTCTGCATGATTTTTCCCATTTGCATTGAAGCGTTTTGCCCGGGTCTTCTGAAACTGGATATCGAGTTTCTTTGCAGCAACATCATTTCCACCCATCAGCGTAGCCAGACGCGGATAATCATGTGGAACAAACCACGTATAATTCGCACTATTGCCTTCAACAAAACCAGGCGCATTAAACTTGTTCACGTACACAGGCGAAAAGTCCTTCATCCAGCTCCCATCCTTCTCCTTCGGACGGATATACCCTGTGCTGACATCGAACAGATTGGTCCAACCATGTGAACGCGACTCAAAAAAGGCCGCGTCTTCCTTCTTGCCCAGTGTCGCCGCGAACTGGGACAAGCACCAGTCTTGGAAATTATATTCCAGTGTCTGTGCGGCCGGCTGACGATGTCCGCCCGTGCCATCTTTATTCAGAGGAATGAAGCCGGTCTTCTCGTAATACTGCATACCGCCGCCTGCTGGCGTATCACCGGTCTCATACCCTGCACGGTCACGGATGCCGCCGATAAAGGCATTCTTGCGCAGGCCCTTGTATGCTTTTTCAACATCCCAGTCTCGGATTCCCTGCATATAGGCAGAGGTCATGAAGAGGGTAGCCTGGTCACCAATCATCACAAAGGTATAATTACCCCCTGATGGTCCGCGCGGAATCAGTCCGCCATTATCATAGACATCAAGGCAGGTATTACAGAAGTCGCTCATCACCTTGGGATAAGCAAGACCCCACAGATTCTGAATCGACCATTGAGAACCCCAGAATGCATCAAAGTTGTGATGGTTATACAAGGGCTTACCATCTTTATCCAGTTTCACCTGACGGACCTTGAACGTACTCCCTGTGTTGTCGGGATATTTGCCATCGATATCGCTGATGACGCGACGGCCCAGAAGCGAGTGCCAGACATCGGTATAAAACTTAATGCGCTGGTTTTCTGTCCCACCCTCAACCTCAATCTTTGAAAGCCACG
>JBAXCC010000326.1:0-4429 GCA_037141675.1 bacterium
TTGACATTCTAAAGCATAACGGTTAATATCACTTCAAAAATGAAGAGAGGTGAGCGATTATGAAGCGTCTAGTCGAACAGGAATTATTGCAATGGAAGAAGTCATCCCGTCGCAAACCCTTGGTTCTCAGAGGTGCCAGGCAAGTTGGCAAAACGTGGCTGGTTGAGCAGGTTCTCGCTAAAGACTTTGAAGGGTTTGTAAAGATTGATCTTGAGAAGAGACGTGATCTGCATTCGGTTTTTGGCGATAATCTGGATCCTAAGCGAATCCTTAATCTTCTCGAGCTGGCTACGGGAAAAATAATTCCCGGCAAAACACTTCTTTTTCTGGATGAGATTCAGGCATGTCCCCGTGCCATCATGGCGCTTCGATACTTCTATGAGGAGATCCCAGACCTGCACGTGGTCGTTGCTGGCTCGCTGTTGGAATTCGCATTCGCGGAGATTTCTATTCCGGTCGGCAGGCTACACTATCTCCGCGTCCACCCCATGACATTTTATGAATACCTAATGGCGCTTGGGAAAGAGCCGATGGCAGAGCAGATCCGCAAGGCGCCTTCCGCTACTTCTCAAGCGGCTCATGAACAGATTCTCGAAGAATTAAAAAACTACTTCTTCACAGGGGGAATGCCGGAATGCGTCCAAACCTGGCGTGACACCTCTTCGTTACGAACGGTTGCGGAGGTTCAGACTGAAATCATTGATTCGTATCGGGACGATTTCGCTAAATACACACCGAAAACAGATCCCCGTTGTTTGGACGCTGTCTTGTTAAGTGTTGCTAAAAGCGTGGGTGAGCAGTTGAAATACACCCGACTCAACGAAATACATACAGGCCCCACCAATCGTAAAGCCTTCGATTTACTGACCAAGGCTAGGATTACCCATAAGATTTCAGCATGCAATCCGTCCGGTCTGCCGCTAGGGGCGACCGCAAACCCCCAGAAATTCAAAGCAGCGTTTCTGGATATCGGATTGATGCAACGTCTCTGCCAAGTACCGATTGACACGGAGATCCGGCAAAAAGATTTGCTGGCCATCTATCGGGGAAAGCTGGCAGAACAATTCGTCGCGCAAGAGATGCTCGCAGCAGGTTCTGACGAGCTCTTTTACTGGAGCCGTGAGAGCAGAGCCAGCAATGCGGAAGTTGATTTTCTGCTCGTCCGAAACGGGAGAATCTATCCGATTGAAGTTAAGTCGGGGGCGGCTGGGGCATTACGCAGTTTACACCTCATGTTGCAAACATATCCCGAGTCCCCTGCGGGAATTGTCCTCTCTTCCCGTTGTTATGCTCAACTGCCCGAACAAAAGCTGATTTTTCTGCCGCTTTACTGCGCGGCAATCCTTAATAGCGGAGATCTTCCTTGTCTATAACTTCAATTTTTTGCATCCGAAATACACGAAATATACGAAAATATGCCAATTCCCTTCGTGGCGAGCCGTCCAGCCAGCATTCGTGCCTTTCGCGTTTTTCGGATGCTTAAAAGTTACTCCATCAGTTTATTCCAGCTCCGCTGGCGGCGGGCTGGCCTGTAACTTCCTGGAATATTGGAATAGCAGCATTCGCGCATATTCTAGAAAACCTCCTTGCATATCTAACATAAACGGCTTATGATGATGGCGTCATGAAATCAGTTCCAAAAGAGATCAGCGCGTATTTTTCCGCATTGGGGCGAAAAGGCGGGGCGAAGAGCCGTCGCATCCTCTCTTCGGAGGACGCGCACAAGATGGTGAGGGTCCGGGAAGCCAGAAGGATCTTCAAGAAGTTTCACGCGCAGTGTTTCTGGTATATGCGGCCGGATTTGGCTGTCAGCCTTGAGGATATACCAGAACTGGTCCGCGGCCTCAGGCAAAATGGAGGGCGGCAAGGCTTTTTTATTGCCGCAAAATTATGCCAATAAGCGATGTCCAAATGGAACTCCTGCGCTGCATTGCGGCAAATCGGAGTCCCGAGAGTTATCTGGCTGGCGCCACAGTGCTCAACCGCGCTTCTGGAAGTCCCCGTTTCTCTCAGGATCTCGATCTCTTTCACGATCTGGCGGACAGCGTCGCCCTCTGTGCTGAACAGGACGCGGTGACGCTGAAAGAAGCTGGCTACGCTATTGAATGGATCCTGCACACCGGCACCTTTCATCGCGCTATCGTGACCTTACGCGGACAACAGGTGAAAGTGGAGTGGGCACAGGACAGCGCCTTCCGTTTCTTCCCTGTGCAAAAGGATGCGTTCTGCGGCTATCGCCTGCATGATGCAGACGCGGCAACCAACAAAATCCTAGCGCTGGCGAGCAGGAGCGAGATCCGTGATTTTGTGGATGTCTTGCACCTGCATCAGACTTACCTGACGCTTGGGGCGCTGGTCTGGGCGGCCTGCGGGAAAGATCCTGGTTTTACTCCGGAGTTTCTGCTGGATCAGGTGAGCCGACACACGGCTTATACGCAAGTTGACGTGGAGCGACTGCAATTAAAGGAGCCCCTCGATCTGAAGGTGTTAAAGCGGATCTGGTTAGAGGCGCTCAGCGAGGCGCAGAAACTTGTGGCATCGCTTCCGCCGAACGAGATCGGCTGCCTCTATCTGGATCAGGCTCAAGCGCCGGTGAACCCTGCCCCATCTGCGGACGCCTTCCAGTTGTTGGTCCGTCACCGCGGATCCGTCAGAGGTGCCTGGCCAACAATAGCACTCGTGTAATCAAATAAAAAAGCCGCAGGAGATAAATCCTGCGGCTTTTTTCAATTCAGAAGCAGTGCTTCCTTAGTTTGAACCACGGCCGGAAACGCCCTTGGCCTTCGCGGCATTGGCTTTGGCCTTTTCGTTCGGGCGGAGGCTGCGGCATGCTGCGCCAGCCTGCCACATTTCGGACTCGCGGAGCACCTTGAGTTCCTTTTCGAGCTTCTCCTTGTAATCCGCGGTGCCGCAGGTCTTGATGACGTGCTTGGCTTCACGCTGGCTCTTGACTTCTTCGTAGAGCTTGGTGAAGACCGGGAGCGTCGCCTTCTTGAATTGGGGCTTCCAATCCAAGGCGCCACGCTGTGCAGTCGCGGAGCAGTTGGCGTACATCCAGTCCATGCCGTTTTCATCCACGAGGCGGATCAGGCTCTGCGTCAGCTCTTCAACGGTTTCGTTGAACGCTTCTGACGGGCTGTGACCATTCTTGCGGAGAACATCGTACTGAGCTTCCATCACGCCTGCGAGGCAGCCCATCAGCACGCCGCGTTCGCCTACGAGATCAGAGGTCACTTCATGTTCGAACGACGTCGGGAAGAGGTAGCCGGAACCGACGGTGATACCGATGGAGAGCGTACGGTCAAGCGCCTTGCCGGTTGCATCCTGTGCAATCGCAAAGCTGGAGTTGATGCCCACGCCCGCGAGGAAGTTGCGGCGCACCGAGGTGCCCGAACCCTTGGGGGCGACCATGATGACGTCCACATCTGCGCTCACCTTTACACCCGTCAGCTTGCGATAGACCCAGCCGAAGCCGTGTGAGAAATAGAGCGCCTTGCCGGGGGTCATAAAGGGCGCGATACGCGGCCATACCTGCTTGATGGCGGCGTCATTCAAGAGAATCATCACGACGGTGGCCTTCTGGCAGGCTTCCTCAATATCAAACAAGGTTTTGCCAGCCTTAAATCCATCCTTCTCGGCCCGCTTCCAGTCATTGGCGAACGTCTTGTCCTGTCCGATGATGACGTTGACACCATTGTCGCGCATGTTCAATGCCTGGGCTGGTCCCTGGACACCATAACCGATGATCGCGATGGTTTCATTCTTTTTCAGGAACGCCTGCGCCCGCTTCAATGGATACTCTTTACGTGTGACGACGGTCTCGACGACTCCGCCGAAATTAATCTTAGCCATAGTTTCTTAACTCCTTTTAGTCCTTTTAAACCTTAATAAGGGTAAAAAAGGAAGCATATATCATACCCGCCTTGTGCCCTTTAATCAAGCGTGAAAACGGAAAAAGCGAAAAAAGGGCGCAGTTCAGAGTTGTTTGCAGGAACCCAGATTTCTCTTAATAAATCACTTTTTATGTTTTACTTCTCTTGGGTGATCCGGCCGGTACGCATCTATCGCCTTCCAGAAAAGGGTCGGATTCGCGGCTTAATCGCGGCTGGGCGGATACGTATCCAGCCCAGCCGCGCAGCCGCAAATCCACCTCCGTTTCTGTTCGGCGGATGCTTGGATACCCCCGCCGGATCACCCGATAACCTTTTCGGCCTCCTGTGTCGCGACGCCTTCGCTCCGCGTTCTGGCGTGTCCTGCGGAGCCATCGGGCTGCGGACGCGTTGATGCGCCTCTGGACGGGTGCCGAATACATCAACGCCGCCCATAGGCGCCTCCCCGCATTCCTCGCCTTCGATGTCTCGCGATACACGCCTATCACGCGACCGCTCATGCATCTTGCCCCCGTGCGGCCTCTTAGCGGCTCCTTTTT
>JBAXCC010000327.1:0-4424 GCA_037141675.1 bacterium
CTCCAGGACTCCGTGAATTGCGTTTGTGGAATAGTATCTCCGGGGTTTCTGTTCCCCGGAAGTTTTATGTCAGCAAGACGCCTCATCAGTGTGAACCTCGATATGTAGCTCACTCGCGCCCACAACCGCCATTGCCGACGATTGAGAATATCCCTGTTGCTGTAGATGGGCAATTGATGCCAGGGGAAGTGGATATCTTTAAATTCAAACTTGAAAAAGACAAATGCTATCGGTTCGCTGCACGGGCTCGCTCCCTGCTGCCCTTTATTGGAGATGCGGTTCCTGGCCACTGTCAACTGGTGCTCCGTATCCTAGACTCGGATAAGAAGGAGGTCGCCTTTGTAGACGACGTCTATTTTAATCCTGATCCGACACTCTTTTATAAGCCAACAGTCGCTGGTGAATATACCTTGGAGGTTCGGGATAATCTCTATCGTGGACGTGAGGATTTTGTGTATGAAGTTGTCCTGGATTATGGCGAGCCAATGCTTAAGGAATATCCGAATCCGCTGCCAAATATTCCACATATCAAATATGCCGATCTAGATCGGAGTTCGCTCGATATAACACAATCGCACTGTGTGACAGGAGTCATCGCCAATAAGAATCAGCATGATGCCATACGGTTCAAGGGGCGGCAGGGACAACCTCTCGTGATTCAGGTGATTGCACGTCGTAATGATTCTCCGTTGGATGGCATCGTCAAGCTGTATAATGAGGCGAATGTGAAGATTGCTGAAGCGGATGACAGCAAGGAAAGTATTAATGTTGGGGAGTATATACAACATGTTGACCCATATTTGTCCATGACGTTGCCAAAGGATGGTGAGTATCGGCTTGTGCTGGCGGACCGTACGCAGGGATGCGGGGCGGATTATCGTTATTGGTTGCGGATCGGGCCTCCCACGCCTGATTTCACGGTATACTCGACGGTCTCTTTTGCTAATATTCCAGTTGGGAGTTTTTCACGTGTCAAATTTATGGTTGATCGTAAAGAAGGATTTACCAATGAGGTTAAAATTATCTGTGATGATTTTGCGCTAAGTGATAACACTATAGGGGCGACGAATGTTGAGAAAAGCGTCACCTTTAAGGCGAAAGACGAACGTACGATAAAACCCACGCCCGTCAGTCTCTTTGCGGAGACGGTCATTAATGGTAACACCGTTCGAAAGCCAGTAATCGCAGCAGATCAAGTGATGCAGGCATTTGCCTATAATCATCTTCTCCCTGCGGAGAACTTCTATGCAATGCAATATCGATTTTCCAGTCGCAAAACGGAGTCGTCCAAAAAATCAACCAAGAAGAAATAGATGGTGATCCGCGAGAGAAGTCTCTCATGATAATACATGTTATTTTCACAAAACGGGCATTCAAAAAAAGGGCGAAATACGCCCGGCCCATTGGCTTGCGTTAGCGGCTGATTTTTGATATATATTATACGTCTCTAAACAAGTATCTTCCATCTTTATTCATGTCTGCTCAGCTGGCGTGGTTTTATGATGTGTTTGATGTAAAAGAGGATTTGTCAATGTGTGGAATCGTCGGATATGTGGGTAAACGGCCGGCTACAGATATTTTGATTAATGGGCTTCGTCGTTTGGAGTACCGGGGCTATGATTCTGCTGGGCTTGCATTTTTTACTTCGTCTGGCGCTATGCGGGTCATCAAGCAGGCTGGTAAAGTGGCCCTGCTTGAACAAAAGCTGATCGAAACGACAAGTGAGCAAGAGCGTGAGGGCGCGCATTTAGGTATTGCGCATACACGCTGGGCTACACATGGCTTGCCGACAGAAAAGAATGCCCATCCTCATACGGCCCGTTCCGGTGAAATTGCGCTCGTCCATAATGGTATTATCGAAAATTATGCGTCCATTCGGATGCAACTGGAATCCCGCGGATGTGTATTTACCTCGCAAACGGATACAGAAGCGCTTGCTCATCTTATTGGGGCATACTATAACGGAGACTTGCTTGCCGCTGTTTCCCAAGCATTAAAAATGGTTGAGGGAACCTATGGCATTGCTGTGATTTCGCTCAAGCATCTGGATCAGATTGTTGTTGCTCGTAAGGGAAGTCCGCTTGTGATTGGTGTCGGCGAGAATGAGACGATTGTGGCGAGTGATGTCTCGGCGATTGTTTCGCATACCCGTCAGGTTGTTTATCTACAGGATGGTGATATTGCACTCATTACACAATCTGGCCCGCAGATTTTTACCTTAGATAATTCCACGGTCCATCGTCCGGTTGCAACCATTGAGTGGGAGATAGGGGCTGCGGAAAAGGGCGGCTATGAGCATTTCATGTTGAAAGAGATTTTCGAGCAGCCCATGGCCTTGCAGAATACGATACGTGGCCGACTCGATACATCGCTGGGCACATCGATTCTCTCGGGGCTGAATATGACGCCTCGTGAGTTGGCCGCTGTCCAGCGGTTAATTATTGTTGCCTGTGGGACGTCCCTTCATGCAGGTATGGTTGGAAAATATCTCTTTGAGGGGCTTGCGAACCTGCCGACAGATCCCGAGCAGGCTGCGGAATTTCGTTACTGCAATCCTATTATAGGTCCGAATGAACTTGTCGTAGCTATTAGCCAGTCAGGCGAGACAGCAGATACGCTTGCCGCGGTTCGTGAAAGCATGCAGAAGGGGGCCCTTGTGGCTGGCCTCTGCAATGTGGTTGGCTCAACTATTGCCCGTGAAGCGGGCAGAGGGGTCTATCTTCATGCGGGGCCTGAAATTGGCGTTGCTTCAACCAAGGCGTTTACTGCGCAAGTGACGGTATTGCTGATGATGGCTCTTAAGCTTGGACGCTGTCGGCGGCTCTCCCGTGAAGAGGGGTTCAGGTTATGCCAAGAAATCACGGACATTCCCCCGATGATTGAGAAGGTCTTAAAGCAGAGCAGCGCCATTGAAGCAATTGCCTTAAAGTATGCAACTGTTTCTAATGCTTTTTTCATCGGTCGCGGTATTTTGTATCCGACAGCCTTGGAGGGTGCGCTCAAACTGAAAGAGATCAGCTATATCCATGCGGAAGGTTATCAAGCTGCTGAATTGAAGCATGGCTCTATTGCCTTGCTGGATGAGAACTTCCCTGTCATTGCACTCTTGAACGATATACCTGGGAAGGAAAAAACGTTGGGCAACGTGCAGGAATGTCGTGCTCGCAAGGCCCCTGTGATTGGGATTGTGACGGAAGGCGATCATGAGGCCGAACAGGTTTGTGATGATGTGATACATGTGCCACGATCGAGTCTATATACGGTACCTATTATCACAACGGTCGCGCTTCAATTGTTTGCTTATTATATTGCTCGTGCACGTGGATGTGAGATTGACCAGCCTCGTAATTTGGCAAAAAGTGTGACGGTCGAGTAAAGGTGCTGAACGGAAGGAACGCAGTTAAGATGGGAAAATTGTTTGGAACAGATGGGATTCGTGGACAGGCTAACCGCTATCCCGTAAATCCAGAACTTGCATTGAAGCTCGGCAAGGCATTGGGAAAACAACTTAAAGCGCAAGGCAATGATAGCACGCGTGTCGTGATCGGAAAGGACACACGTCTTTCGGGGTACATGATTGAAAGCGCCATTACGAGCGGCTTGGTTTCTGCTGGTTGCGATGTCTATCTCGTAGGGCCGGTTCCCACGCCTGCGGTCGCACATTTAACGAAATCCCTTGCCTCGGATGCTGGCATTATGCTGACAGCCTCGCATAATCCATTTGACGACAATGGTATTAAGCTGTTCTGCCCGAAAGGATATAAGTTGGCGGATGTTGATGAAGAAAAGCTTACAGAGTTAATTCTGAACACAGATTTAAGTACCGATGACATTCGGAGTGATCAACTTGGAAAGGCTTATCGTCTTGATGATGCACGCGGGCGCTACATTGAATTCACGAAGAGTACGATTAACAACATGAAGCTCAGTGGGTGTAAAATTGTCCTCGACTGTGCAAATGGTGCGGCCTATAATCTAGCCCCCTGGATCTTCCGTGAGTTGGGCGCAACGGTTATAAAGACAGGGGTTTCGCCCGATGGACTCAATATCAATGACCAATGCGGTGCTATGCATCCGGAAGTTATTTCACGGATGGTGAAGGAATCGGGTGCTGATATTGGTATTGCTCTGGATGGTGATGCGGACCGTGTCATCTTTGCGGATGAAAACGGGGCTATTGTTGATGGCGACCGTATCCTTGCCGCGTGTGCGATTGCCTATAAAAATCGTGGTCTGTTAGCCCATGACACCGTGGTAGTCACGAGTATGACAAATCTTGGACTTCATGATGCCATGCGCAAGCACGGTATCCAAGTAGCTGTGACAGATGTTGGTGATCGGTATGTCATTGACGCCATACGTAAAAACGGATACAACCTTGGCGGAGAGAAGTCAGGGCATCTCATTTTTCATGATTATGCAAC
>JBAXCC010000328.1:0-4418 GCA_037141675.1 bacterium
AAAGCTACGGCGGGCAGGCGCGTGGCCCTCCAGAGCCGGTATTCAGTTTTCTAAGCATTCCAAACATTCCAGTGAAGTTACAGGCAAGCGCGCCTATACGCCCAGAGTTTCGGATGTTGACCCTGAACCCTTTTTTAGGAGTTTTTGAAATGAAGAGAATTAAATGGTTACTAGCTGCCTTTCTGCTGATCGGCGTACTAGGCGCGTATTATGGAATGACTCGCGTGAAGGAGATAAAAAATCCCGTCAGGATCGCCGTAGTCACATGGCCTGGGTGGAGCCATGTTTTTCTTGCTGAAGGGAAAGGATTTTTTAAAAAAAATCATGTGGATGTCGAGCTTGTGCGTTATATGGAATGTGCTGACGCTTCGAAAGCCTTCTTAAACGGGGATGTGGACGGGCTCTTTCAGACGTTCGCGGATACGATCATACAGAGCGAAGAGATCGCCGCGAAAGTCGTTTACGTTTCAGATTCTTCCCTTACCGGAGATGTTATCGTCGGACGTACAGATCATCTGTCGGATCTGAAAGGGAAAACAGTCGGCATCGACGGGATCAATACTTTTTCGCATATATTCGTTATCAGGGCGTTGGAAAACGCTGGATTACAGGAGTACGATGTTAAAATCAAAAATATCGGTGCGCAGAACGTTTTAGAGGCGTTGGCAGACGGGCGCATAGACGCGGGACACACGTGGGAGCCCACGAAGTCCGCCGCAATTAAAAATGGCTATAAAGTTCTGGCCTCTGCAGCAGATGTGGAGGGGGTTATAACGGATATACTTGTTTTTCGCACCCAAGTGACCGAAGAGAGGTCTACCGATATCCAGGCGATCGTCAGATCTCTGGTAGAGGCGCAGGAATATCTCGACGCGCATTGGACAAACTCCGTAAAATTCATGGCGGTTGCCGTGGCGATGTCTTATTCGGATATGGAGTCAGGATTGAAGGCCATTCGCAGACTGAATCTTCAAGACAATAAGAACGCTATGCGAAAGTCGGATAGCATTCAATCTCTTTATCGATCGCTCGCCTTCATATCCAATTTTTATTTTAAACGGGGACAACTATCGAAGGCACCGGATTTTGATCAGATCATCGAACCGAAATTCCTGAATCAGTTGAGCGAAAAACAAAAAAGAGAGGACATGAGGAAGAAACCATGAAGTTTCGTACAAAATTTACGCTGATCGTTATGGCCATCGTATTCGCACTCGGATTGTCGATCTCTTATATCGCTTACACCTATACGAGCGAACATCTGAAAGACCAGGCCCAGACAAGGCTCCTAAATATTGCCGACCATATTAGTCGTAATATAGATCACCTGCTCTTTGAGAGGTCATCGGACATCCGTGCGATAGCAACCGATCCGATTGTCAGCTCGAGGGATTCGACCCCGGAAGAGATCACCAAAAGACTAACCACATTTAGAAATGTTTACCAATATTATGTTTCTATTTCGTTCTTTGATCGAAACAGCGTGAGAGTAGCTGATACGGACGGTCTTGACATCGGCGGAACGGATTCACCGAGTAAGTTCATGGAAAACGTACTTGGAGGTAACGTGAGCCGGACTTCCGGCATGGATTTATCGGAGGCGACAGGGGGGGCAGTCTTCTCTTTTGCCTCCCCCGTTAAAGACAAAAGAGGAGAGACTTTTGGGTATGTGGTGGCGCGAATGCCGGCACGAAAAATATACAATGAGGTCAATGAGGCTGGAGAAATTTATGGGGAGGCGCGACATCTTAAAGTGGATCTTATTAGCCGCGAGGGTCTCTTGCTTTATTCCAGCTACAATAGAAAAGGGATGCTTAAAGATAATCTCTTAGGGGATGATAGTGTCAAAAGGGTTCTGGCTGGAGAAAAAACGGGGACCGGGAAACATACGTGCTCTATGAAGAGCAATGAAGGTATCGGTGAAGAAGAGATATATGCATTTGTATGTGAACAGGGCTGTTTAGATTTTAAAGGCAATGGCTGGATCTTGACTGCAGGTCTTTCCACAAGGGTTGCTCTCGCTCCTGCTATTGACCTTCGCCAGAAGATACTGGCAGGCTTTTTCGGTATAGCTGTTTTAGCTGTTCTTGTGATCCTTATATTCTCATATAGCGTTGCAAGACCCATAGATGCTTTACGGAAGGGAGTTGAGATAGTCGGAGGCGGCCATCTGGATTTCAAAGTCGGCATAACAGGCAGGGATGAAATTGCTGAGCTTTCCCGTGCGTTTGACAAGATGACGGAGAAGCTTAAAAAGAGCGAAATAGATCGCACGTGCATGGAGTCTTATCGCGAACTGAGACTGGAAATCATACAGCTCATCAATGAACCAGGCGATCTGCTGGATGCCATGCCGCGCGTTATCGCTGCTTTGAAGACGCGGACTGGGGTCGAGGCTGTAGGGCTTCGCCTGCAAGAGGGCGCGGACTTTCCTTATTATTTCCAGCAAGGTTTCCTTCCGGCTTTTCTGTTGACGGAAAGCAGGTTGTTCGATCAAAACTCGAATGGCGTTGTGTGCAGTGATAAAGACGGCAACGTCTGTCTGGAAAGTGTCTATGGTCTAGTCTTAGCCGGCAAGGCCAATCCGGCTCTTCCGTTCTTCACGAAAGGGGGGAGCTTCTGGACGAACCATTCGTTGCCATTGCTTGACCTGCCGTCCGACCAGTATCCCAGGTGCCAGTCGAGCACTATGTGCATCCAAGCCGGCTATACCTCTGCGGCTCTGATACCAATTAGGGAAAAGGACCGCATGGTTGGACTGCTTCATCTCATTGACCAGCGCAAAGACTGCTTCTCCCTCGAGACAATTGAAATTCTGGAAATGATCGCTGTGCACATCGGTGAGGCGGTGTTGCGCAAGCACGTTGAAGAGGTACTGAATATCGAGCGGTCGCAGCTTCGGACACTGATTGATAATGTGCCGTATTCCATTTACTTCAAGGACAAGAAAAGCCGCTTTGTCGTGGCCAACCAAGCCGTGGCGCAGAGCCTAGGTGTGGTCAGCCTTGATGAGGTGATTGGTTATAACGACGCGAAGTTCCACCCGCCTGAGCTTGCCCGTCAATACCGGAGTGACGAGTTGCGGATCATGCGCGACGGTATAGGTATTTACGGTAAGGAGGAGCAGGGCAAGAGTGCTGACGCGGAAGGTGTGCGCTGGGTGTCCACCACCAAGGTACCCATCAAGAACGCCACCGGTGATGTGATTGGCTTGGTGGGCATAGGAGTCGATATCACCGAGCGCAAGCGCACGATTGGGGCGTTGTTCGCCAGCGAAGTTCAATTGCAAGGAATCCTCGAATCTACCGCCGACGGAATTCTGGCTGAGGACAACGAGGGAAAGGTGATTAAAGCTAATAGCCACTTTGTCGAGCTTTGGCGAATTCCAGAGTCGCTCCTGAAAAGCCGAGATGACAATGCTCTGAGGGCGTTCGTTCTGGATCAATTATCCGAGCCCGAGACGTTTATTAAGAAGATGGAGATACTCTACAAGTCGGATGCGGCGGAAACGGACATGATCTCCTTAAAGGACGGGCGTGTCTTTGAGCGATATACTGTCCCGCTGAAGATGGTGGGAAGCATTTCGGGCCGGGTCTGGTCCTACCGCGACATCACCGAGCGTAAGAAAGCGGAAGAAGCCGTCATTCAACTTGCGAAAGCGAGAAACAAGTTTACTTCGGTGGTCTCCCATGAGCTCCGGAGTCCGCTTGCCACGATTAAGGAGGCTACGAATCTCGTTCTGGAAGAGGTTCTGGGACCTGTGAATGACGAACAGAGGGATATGCTGAACACCGCGAAGAGTAATATCGATCGCTTAGGTCGTCTGGTCAACGATGTTTTGGCATACCAGAAAATGGACGCTGGCAAAATGCAATATGATTTCCAGGAAAACGATGTGAATGAAATAATTAAGGAAGCCAATAGAAGCGCGCTCCTTTTAGCCGGAGAGAGAAAATCGGATATTGTGATGGAACTGGGTGCGGATATTCCGAGGCTAAAATGCGATAAGGACAAGATTATGCAGGTGATATTCAATCTGATGTCTAACGGGATTAAATACAGTGAAAGCGGACCTGTCGTGATACAGACGCGCTTGGTTAATCGTGAAATACAGTTCAGTGTCCAGGACTCAGGGCAGGGTATTTATCCTGAGGAGATAAATGAGATGTTTAAGCCCTTTTCGCATGGCAAGGGCAGAAAAAAAGGCGGCACAGGGCTTGGGTTGTCGATTACTAAGGAGATTGTCCTCGCGCATAACGGAAGGATCTGGGTCGAGTCGGAAGTTGGGAAGGGTAGCATCTTCTATTTCACGCTGCCGGTCACTTGAATGGAATGATGGAATGGTGGAATAGTGGAATACTGGAAGAAGGCCATCACTGGATGGACGCGCTTTGTCGCGTCCGGCCACGACAAAGCGT
>JBAXCC010000329.1:0-4415 GCA_037141675.1 bacterium
CCCGGACCCTCAATAGCAGTTTCCGTATAGCAGAGGATCTTCGCGGCGTCATCCGCCACTACGCGTGGTCCGCCGAGATTCCAGCCGCTCTGGATATTCAGAGCCATTTCCAGTTTCAGCCGCGCCCCCTCTCGCAGGGCATGGCAATAAAGTTCGCGCCATGCCGCACTGCCGAACACCGGACCTGGCGGCACTTGCAGATTGCCGTCCTGATTCGCGCCACCCGCATCCGTAATCAACGCTCCTCCGAAGCCCTTCTCTTTCATGGACTCGAGATCGCGTGTGATCGCTTCCTTAGTGACGTTGCCATTGAGCCACCACCAGTAGGCGTGGAGACGAACCTCCGCAGGTGGGTTTAAAAAACCGCTTTCCAGTGAGAGTCCATCTGCCATAGCAACATACGACAACAATGATACCGCAATAAGCATGCGATTCATCTTTCGACTCTTCTTGGTTTTGAAGTGATTCATTTTTTTCTGCGGTCTTTGTGTTCTATGTGGTTAATATACGTTACCTTGTTAGGACTTTTCAAGTCAGGAGTCATTGCTCATTCTCCCTTCAACACCAAGATGCGTACGGGGCCGAGCAGTCCGGATGCCTGCAATGTGTCTTTTGCGGATAAGTGTTTATACGTCACAAAGGTGTAGCGGCCTTTCGACGGACGCGGGGTGTTGTTGGCCAGCCATTCCGGCTCCTTTATCAGGGACCGGCTGTGCTTGTTTTCCTGTGAAAATGCCGGGCTTGGATATTCCACCGACCACTCACAATCATCCGGCTCCTGCTCATCCCCAATAAGACGGTTGACCCACGTATTGGTCACCTTGATCTCCAGTTTGTTGCCATTGGCCTTCAACAGCCCTGCGGGAATTTTGATCCGCCACGGCGGACACCAGACAATGCCCAGCGACTGTCCGTTCAGAACAACCTCCGCAAGTTTGTTAACCGTACCAAGATCCAAATAGACTGCAGACAGCAGACCACCGACATCAGCCGTCGCATCGAAAGTCTTCCTATAAGTCGCGGTGCCAGAATAGTACTTGATCCCAACCTCCGGCCGCGTCGTCCAATCCACCAGTTTGGCGAAGATCACAGCGTCGGTCGAGCCACCCCACTTCGGATCAAATTGCACATCCCACGCCCCAGTGATTTCTTGCACCGGCTTCACTTCCGGAAAGTTCTTTTCTCCATTCTGACTTCTGACTCCTGACTTCTGACTTCTTTCCTTGAACACCACAAACCAGCTCTGGTGTGCGTCAAATTTTAACGGCACGGTGGTTCTCCCATTTCCCTCATTCCTATACTCGGGCAAAGTCCGGATCTCTCCCGTAACCGCATCCCACAATTCCGGCCTGCCGCTTGCACGAAAGATGACGTTGGTCTCAAGACTCTGCGCTTTCTGATTACTCAGGAAATAGATATTCGCCTCATCAGACTGGCGATGTATCCACATAATATCGGACGGCGCCTCAACATCCGCTGCCACACCCATTTCGCGCAATATGTCTTCCGGTGTCCGGCCTTGGACTGCCCGCCCTTTGCCTTTCAGATGCTCCGCTTCTTTTCCCCACAATTTCCCGGCAATTTCAGCAACCTTCTGATCGCTCTCTTCGCCGCCTTCCAAGCCAGGGCTTTGATCCGGCTTTTGTCCAATCACCACGATGCCATGCTCAACCAGTTCTGCAAGCTTGGCCATCACTTGCGGTCGCAGCCTTGAACTGTTGACAAGTTGCAACACCCGGTATTCCATATCACCAAGCAGAATCCGCCCATTCCTGCATTTGGCATTTTTCAGAAAAACTTCCTCGGAACACAAATCATAGTTATAGTTTCTGTGGACTCCGGTCGGCGCGCCCCAAATAGTTGCACCGTTTACCGGAAACGGCGAGAGGGTCAGTATATCCGCTACGAAACGCCCCTGCTGCAACATGTAATGGCACCTCGCCTGGTATTCCATCCATGCCAGGCCTGGCTCCCACCAGGTCTGGTTCACCGAAAATGGCGTTCCCCACGCATCAAAGGTCATACCGGGCTTGACGCGGTCCTGCCAGAACTGATGCGACGCTTCGGTTAAAATGGTGTGATTCAATCCCATGCAATACGCATTGTCACCAAGCAATTTCATGTCGTAAGGGGTCATCCACCACGGATCACGCTTCGGGGCATGGGTAAAAGCCTCGGCGGTGACAATGTTTTTGCCGGTCGTATGCGCAGCACTGGCCATCAGACGGACAAGAGAAGTATCACAGCCAAAAGTGCCCGGAAGCCAGAACTCCGCCTGCGGCACATCGGCTCGGCCGGCAGTGGTCAACGGATCCCACAAAGAGGTTCCATAGGCTTCGGTGTAAAGTTTGACCTTCCTCATCCGGCAGAACGCCGCCGCCTCGTCGTAATAAATGTCGGCACACAACTCTGCGACAGTCCGCTGCACATCATGCCTGAACTTCTCGCTTTGCAGTCGACTGCCAACCACGGTACTGCCGCGCCAGGCCGGCAGCCAGGGAAGCAGATCATAACCGCGCCGCTTGCGGAATTCTTTCCGAAACGCAGGAGTCCAATCGGAATTGCCGCCCTCGTAACTGTCGAGTTCCACGCCAACAACGGTCTTGCCATTCAACTTCGGCTCCAACGCCAGGATACGGCCGATCATCCCTTTCTCGAAATGATACCGGACAGCCTCGCGGCTCATTTTGTCACACTCGTACCCCTCCGCCACCGGGGACGCCGGATGAATCTTTTTGCCGGTAGAGACATGGCCGTAGCGTATGATTTTCCATCGTCCTTCGGGCGCCGTCCAGTTCAGGATGCCTTTGGCATCCATGCTGTCTGTTAAATCCAATACCTTCTCAGGGGCCAGCGACCAAGCCGAGCCATTCTGCCCCGGCTTCAGAAGCATCAGCTCGCTGATCTGCGTGTTCTCTCCAACATGTGACGAGGTGATCAGAAGACGGAAGAAGCGGCTGCTGGTTGCTTCGATCGCAAACTGCTGCGGCCCCGTGTTCCCCAACGCAAATGATTTTACAGTCTTCCAGTCCTGACCATCAGCCGATTTCTGCAATTCACAATCCCGCGGGCCAAAGCCAGACCGGGGTTCAACAAAAACAGCCCCGGCAACAAAGGGTTCGGCATACTCAAACGAAATCCATTCTGGCTTCGCCTTTGTAGGCGCCTGTCCCGCCTGTTCCCCGTTGGACACCCAAAACGTTTCAGAATTGTTATCCGACGCATGGGGCAAAGGATATCTCGGATGGGAAGAAGCGGCCCGCATCACGGGCCTGGGATTCGCCTGGACATCGGCCGATAATTCCGGCAAACGATACGCCACCACGGCGGCATCGCGGTAGTCCAACCCTCCGGCAGCAGGCAATTCCTTCCCGAAAGCACCCGGCCCTTCGAAAACTGTTTGACGCTCCACCAACTGACGAAGCGAATGCTCCACGCTTACCCACGGCCCGCCGGCGCCCGAATATCCGGGTTCATTATGGAAACCCAGTTGCATGCCCAGCCGGTCGGCCTCCCTGATCGCATGTCGGATGCATTCATACCATTCGTCACTCAGCGGCTGAACCCGGTTTTTACTCGTCCCCTTCAAGGAGAAAGCCCAGCCCCAGCCTTTAACATGCTCGTAATTCGGGAAGATCTGCAGCCCATTAACCCCTGCGCGCTTGTATGCCGCCATCTCCCAGGAAATCGCCTCCTTGTTCACGAAGTCGCTGTTCCAGAACAGCATGACCCACGGCTTCACGGCGTCCGGTGGCGCTTGGAAATTTCGTTCCATCTCATCAGGCCTGCCACTGCGGAGCCCCGCAGCCAAAACAGCACAGCCTGTGAAAAGCCAAACTATCAGACTCATAAATCGTTTATTCCTCATATCATGTTCTCCCGCCTTCGCGCTCATTCCGTTGAAACCAAAAGCTTAAAATCCAAAACTCAAAACTATTCCGCTAGCACCCGCACCGGACCCAGCAGGCCGGACGGGAGCAACTCGGCAGCTTTTCCATCCTTCTTTCGAGTCCCGCATTTCTTGCAGCCATAACTCGCTGTTTCTTGGGTGTCAAAGGTGCGGACGTTCGTGACCGTGCGGCGCTGCTCCTTGGGCAGAGTCGCATCGCCGATCAGCCGATTCGGCCAGAGATTGGCCACCTCGATCTCCAATACGTTGGCACCCGGCTTTACAGCGCTGGAAATGTCGACCTGCCAGGGTGCGGTCCAGATGGTGCCGAGATCCTTGCCATTCAGGCGGACGCGGGCGACGTTCTTGACTACACCGAGCGAGAGGAAGACAGAGGTCGGAGGACGGAGATCGGAGGGCGGCCAATCGAATGTCTTGCGATAGGTGGCGATGCCTGAGTAGTGTTTGATCGCTGCTTCAGGGCGCTGGGTCCAGTCTTCCAGTTTCTCAAACAAGACTGCCGACT
>JBAXCC010000330.1:0-4399 GCA_037141675.1 bacterium
GCGCATGCGCAGGTTGCGGCGAAACGCCTTATATCAAGCTGCTCACGCAGTTGGTTGGCGACCGTCTGCTCATCGGCAACGCGACGGGATGTTCCTCGATCTATGGCGGCAACCTCCCGACCACCCCGTATTGCCAACGCGAAGACGGACGTGGACCGGCTTGGGCCAACTCGCTCTTCGAAGATAATGCGGAGTTCGCTTTGGGCATGCGCCTGACCTCGGACAAGCTCAATGGTTATGCCCTTGAATTGGTCGGCCAGCTCCTCGTTTCAGAGAAGGCCCCTGCAGCACTTAAGGACGTGGCTCAGAAGATCAAGGATGCTGACCAGAAGACGCCTGAAGGTGTCGAAGCGATGCGCGGCCTTGTTGCTGAACTGAAGAAGCAGATCACAGCTTGCGGTTGCAATGGCCCGATCGGCAAGAACCTGATGGGTGTTGCAGACTATCTGATCCGCAAGTCCGTATGGGCGATCGGCGGCGACGGCTGGGCGTATGACATCGGTTACGGCGGTCTTGACCACGTGCTCGCATCAGGGCGCAACATCAAGATCCTGGTGCTCGATACCGAAGTGTACTCCAACACCGGCGGACAGGCTTCCAAGTCAACCCCGCTCGGCGCGATCGCAAAGTTCGCAGCCTCCGGCAAGGGTCAGATGAAGAAGAACCTCGGCATGATCTCCATGACGTACAAGAACATTTACGTCGCACAGGTCAGCTTGGGCGCTAATGCTGCAGCAACAGTCAAGGCCTTCGCGGAAGCGGAAGCGTATGACGGACCAGCGTTGATCATTGCGTACTCGCACTGTATCGCGCACGGTATTGACATGATCAATGGTTTCGAACACCAGAAGATCGCTGTTGAAACCGGTCACTTCCCGTTGTACCGTTACAATCCGGAACTCAAGGGCGAAGGCAAGAATCCGTTGCAGCTTGACAGCAAGGCTCCGACGCAATCCTTCGCGGAAACCGCGCTGAAGGAAAACCGCTTCAGTCAGCTCCTCAAGCTGAATCCGAACGGTGAAGCCATGCTCAAGCAGGCTGAAGGCCTCTTCAAAGACAACTACGTCATGCTCCAGAACCTGGCGAACATGCCGCAGTCATAAATTGAAGGCGCTCTGAAAAGAACAAAGCCCCGCAAGCATCTCTGCTCGCGGGGCTTTTTTTGTGAGGGCCGGCAATTGCCGGCCCGTGCGAATGGGTGCAAATACGTTTTACTTTGCAACCTGCACATCGAGTTCTGCGATCGTTGCGAACTTTTGGCCCGTGACTTCGCTCAAGGCGACCAGTTTGAGGTGACGACCCTTGGCCGGAGTTTTGAATTTGGCGGTCTGTTCGTTGCTACTGTTCTTCCACGTTCCCTTGGCTGCGGGCGTGCCCCACGACTTGCCGTCCTCGCTGACATAGATCTCGTAGTCCTTGATGCGGCCGTTGCTGTTCTCTCCTTGCCGAGGCAGGACAGTCACACCAGTGAGGGTCTGTGACTGACCAAAGTCCACAGCGAGCCAGTGCGGATGGTCGGCTACTTTGCCGGACCAGCGTGAGTGCCAGAAACTTCCGTTTTGACCGTCTATTGCATTGCTTGGATCGCCTTCGCCACTCTCATAGCTGCTGGCCGTGACTTTCCACTTGGCGCGAGGGTCGAGCTTGCCGAGCGGAACGATGGCGGAGAAGCTCTCCATGTCTGTGACGTTGGCGCGCACATTCAATTGCTCCGCATCTGCGGCCATGAAGGGCGCGGTATAGGTGACCCATGCCCCATCGTTAAGCGCGTACTCAAGCTTCGCGTTAGCCGTCTCGCAAGTCAGCGTGACCTTGCCGTTGAAATCACGGGTAGCCAGCACAGGCTTGATGCGGTTGGCCGGAGCCAGCACGCGGCCTGTCTGCTGCAGGTTCTCCTCGGCAGGCAGCAAGCGTAACACATAGCTGAACGACGAGGGTATTGACCAAACAATGTATTCGTCGGCCGGGCGGGGGCCGCAGCCGTTGGAGCCGACGCCCGTGGTCTTCGCCGCGATGACGAGCACACTCGCCGCGCTCGGCGGCAGGTCAACCGTGTACTCAACTGGATCCATCTGCTCGTCGGTATACGGCAGTACGCTGGCCTGCAAGACTCGGCCGTCCTCAGCCTGCGCCATCAAGCTAGGAAGCCCCTTGCCTCCGACTGCTGTCCAGCGAACATCCTCGTGATTGCCGTTTTCCATAGGCTTTGCGTAGGGCGTCATATTGCCGCGCACGGTGCTGGTGTAGAGTCCCACATCTGAACCGCGCTTGCGGTCTGCATAGTTTTCCATGGGACCGCGACCCAGATAGGCGAACTGGTCGAGCTTCGGGTTGAGCAGCAACCGCACGCCGAGACGCGCAAACGGAATCTTCTTGGCCTGCGGGTTGACGCTGTTGTCGATGGCGATCGAGCCGTCGCCAAAAATCGTGTAAGTGGCTGTGTGGACGATCTTGAAGTTACCGGTGCCTTGGAGTTCAAGCGTCGCGGTAACGCGCACTGCGGCTGGACCGGCCTGTTGCGCGGAAATGCTCAGGGTCTTCCACTTCGGGTCGACCAGACCGCAGCGCTTCCAGTCGTTGAACGCCCACATGTCATCGGTGCGGTGCGCAGCACGCCATAGGTGCAGGCGCGGCCCGCCCTCTGCGGAGAGCAGAGGGACGCCGTCGCGTTCGAGCGCACTGATGAAACCTGTAGCCTTGTCGAACGTAACCGAGAAGCCGTTGCCGCTGATGGCAATGCTGGTAGCGTCCTGCTTCAGTGTCACGGGCTTCATGGTTGCGATGTCGGCGACTGGCGCAGCCGCGGCAACGGGAAGCTTGAATTGCTGCCACGCGATCTCGTGTCCGGACTTTGCCCACAGCTCGTCTTTCGCGAGCTTGAACGATATGCGCAGGAAATATTCGACGCCCGGCGCTATTTGGATCTTGGGCAGGGGGATCGTAACGGACTGCTCTGCGCCGGGAGCGATGCCGAGCTTCGACAGTTTGCCGCTGGCGATTTCCTTCCCGTCGCCGATCACAGTCCATTCGCCGGCGAAACCGTCGAGCGGGATGAAGGCGAATTTGTTGCGGATCTTGACCGTGCCGGCTGCGAGGTCGTCTTCGGCGATACCGATCCACTGATAGGCCTTCTTCATTTCAGGATAGTGCGGTTTGGGTGAGCGGTCCGCGAAGACCACGCCCTTGTGGATGAAGTAGTGGTCGTTCGGTACTTCGCCGAAACCGCCGCCATACGCGAGGTACGCGTGGTTCGGATCGCGATTATTCCACAGGCCCTGATCCTGCCACTCCCAGATCGCACCGCCTATGACAGCTGGATACTTATCGAAGACATCGTTGTATTCGCCGATCGACCCCATCGAGTTGTTCATGGCATGGGCATATTCGCACATGTAGAAGGGCTTGGTGAGCCGCTCATCCTGTGCAATGCTTGCGACATGCGTCCAGTGGGTATACATCTGGCTGTCCACATCGGCAGGGTTGCCGGCTCCTGTCCCGAAACGCTCGTAGTGCGTGGGACGCGAGGTGTCGATATCCTTGATCGCTTTGTGTGCGGCGAGGAAGTTTGGCCCCGAGCCTGCCTCATTGCCGAGCGACCACATCACTACCGACGCATGGTTCTTGAAGTTTTCCACATTCGCCACGTTGCGGTCCACATGGTCGGCTTCAGCTTCCTTGACGTTCGAGAGTGACTCTTTCCCGTAGCCGTATCCGTGCGACTCGACATTCGCCTCGGCGTTCAGATACAGGCCGTACTGGTCGCACAGCTCATACCAGAGGGGATCGTCAGAATAGTGGCAGGTGCGGACGTGGTTGCAGTTGCCCTGCTTGAGCACTTCAATGTCACGGATCATGCGCTCCCGGCTGACCGTGTGTCCTGTATCGGACTCCATCTCATGGCGGTTTGCGCCTTTGAGCTTCACAGGCACGCCGTTGATCTGGTAGATGCGTCCCTTGATTTCGACCTTTCGGAAGCCGGTGCGCGTTGAGATAAACTCCGAACCGTCATTGAGTTTCAGGACAGTTGTATAGAGGTTGGGTGTTTCGGCTGTCCACTTGGCTGGGTTGGCTACCGCCAGCTTTAAGGTCACCAGCGCCTCAGTGCCTGCGGCGAGTGCCATGACATCGACAACCGCTTCGGTTGTGACCGGCTTGCCCGCTGCGTCATACACGAGAGCTGTCAATTTGCCTGCGGCGGCAGCTTGTGAGCCAAAGTTCTTCACCTTCGCGGTTATGGACAAGGTCGCATCCTTATACTGCGCATCGAGATCCGGCAGTGCGAAGAAATCTCGGATATGGACCTGCGGCGCTGCCCAGATATAACAGTCACGGAAAATACCGGAGAGGCGCCACATGTCTTGGTCCTCAAACCAGGTGCCGGAGCTGAAACGATAGACCA
>JBAXCC010000331.1:0-4344 GCA_037141675.1 bacterium
ATGGGGGAAAGGGGGCGGTATGTTTTTTTTCAGCTCCTATGGGATGCTAGTGTTTTCGTTCCACTTCTGCCATTCTTGGCAAAATCCACCTTCGCCATCCCAGGGACATCCATTGAACACAATATCAACGCCTCCGAACAAACCTCGCTTTTTCTTTGTCTTCGGCGACCACGGCAGACGCTGAAATTGAACACATTCATTTCCTAAATAATCTACAATAAAATGCTCTTGACTGTCAAGTCCATCTGAATCATAAGCAAAGGCCTCAACGCTAACCTGAAACCGCTTACACATACATGGCATCAAGACACAGCCATCACAATGGAACCAGTTATACATTGTCCATGCGACAATCCCCTCAATGTATGCACTTACAAATCCGCATTCCCGCTCCTCCTGATTCGCGAGTTGCCCGACTACCGACATATTTTCACAGCCAACTACATTCCATGTTCTGTAGAATCCGGGTTTTGCAGCACCGGAAAGCACATTATAGAAATCAATGATCGATTTCTTCGTACGACCTACTACGTGAAGATAGAAACGGCAGTTATTCGCCATATATGCTCCTTCGTACAGCCACTATTCCTTGATCGCCCAGCCAACACGGCCAACGACATTAAACCGGATATCTCCTTTGCCGCAGCACCCAACGCCTCTTTGAGCGCAGAGTCGACAATGCCATACAGGCGACTCCACCTCGGCCTGCTTTTCCGCGGTTATATTTGCCAACTTAATATCACAGCCTTTCTCCACCATCCCGCGAGCTATCGCCCGCTTTCTCAAGCAAAACCGAGCCAGCGATTTCTGATAGGGGCAATTCCCCGACCCGTCAGACACGACGTGCGTAATATCGAATCCAAGAGAACGGGCATACGTCTCGCCGGCTTCATCTCCTACCCACGACGAGTATCTAGTATGCAGATTCTGTGGATGCCCGACAAGATCTGTCAACAGCTCTATTCGCTTCGTATAAAGAATGGCCTGAACATTTGGATGCCGCTCAGCCGCAGCGATACACGCCATTACTTGGTCCCTGTTCTCAAAATCGCCACCATCCGACAAGCGAATAGGCAATGACAACCGTTCCGCCTCCATATAAAAGTGCTCATAATATGCGCAAGGATCGATTCTCCTTAGAACCGTATTCTTTGCCTCGCACTTTCTGCAACTAGGACGTGGCAACGTACATATTGAAAGAACATAGCATGTCCCCGCACATTTATTAATGCATGAGGGATGGCAAGTGATGATCGGGAGCGTAGCTTCATTTACACACCGCGTCTTCCTATTTCCCAAACCTATGTGCGGCGGTTCCAAAAACTCTCCGTTATACTTCTTTTCAAAGTATTCAACGTCTTGTCGCATCAACTCAATTGCCTTATCAAAGTATGACTTATCCTTCCCCATCTCACATATCCTCCTACAGAATATAACCACTCCCCAAGCTTCATCTTACATCCTTGACCTAATTAAATTAACAAAATCCTCTGGGATGGCAGGCGTAATCATCCGTTCTAGGGCGGATTTATCCGTATAACCATCACATTCCCTCCATCTCCTGCAACCAACTTGGCCGATTGATCTTCGACTTATCCAGAGCGCTTGCATATCCTTTCGCATCAAATGGAACGGATCTAAAACCCACGCATCCTTTATTCGATTCATAAATCACGTATGTGCTGCCCCCCGCCTCTCTTGGCCATCCGACCGACCCAACATCAACGATATACAGTCCCTCGGGATCGATAATAATATCAGAGGGGGGATGGAACATAACCGTGGATCCGGCCTTATAGGATATCCACTTCGGCGAATGCGTATGCCCAACAAACAAGACGTTTCTTCCAGTCGATGCCAGGATGCCCATTGCTGCGAGGGCTTCATTAACGCAATCTATGTATCCGAACATCTCCGGGCAATCCAGTGTACCATGCGTTGCCACAAATGTTCTGCCCCTGTAAACATACGCCAGCCTTCCCAGCCATGCCTTATCTTGTCTTGACAACAATCTTCTGCCTCGGACCACGCCCTGATGCGCTCGTGACGAAAAATTCCAATCGCTTATTCTTCCCGAAACAGCAGCATCATGATTGCCAGTAACAACGACATCACATGCTTCGCGACAACGATGGACCGCACCACTAGGATTCGGCCCATACCCCACAATGTCTCCAAGGCAAATAATCTTATCAACATGAGCACGCTCAATGTCCTCCAGTACCGCATTCAAAGCCTGAACATTGCTATGAACGTCAGATATTACTGCATATCTCAACTTAGAATCCAATCCTTGAATGTGCAAACGTCTTTGGCTTCGCTTCCGCTTCCGCTTTCAATGCCGAAAGATAATCATCTGCCGAAGTTTCCTCTCCGAGATAATGGAGAGACTGTCGAACCGTCCTGTAATCCGCTGGACAAAGGTTCTCGACATCATCAATCATCCTTCCCATCCGTTCATCAAGCTTGGTCCCGAACATATGCTCAAAGAAATGCCTTTTGCCTTCATTGGTCAAGTAATCAAACTCGAGCTTAAACGTAAACCTTCGCAACATAGCCGGGTCGAGATTCTTATGAAAATTTGTTGCGGCAACCATTATTCCATTAAAATCCTCCATTTGTTGAAGTAACTCATTCACCTTGCTAACCTCCCAGCTTGCATGTGCAGACTCTCGAGATTGCATGATACCGTCAATTTCATCAAAGAAGAGAACCGCCTGCTCCGCTTCCGCTTCCGCGAATGCCGCGCGGATTTGCGCCTCCGTCTGTCCGACATACATCCCCAGGATGTCAGAACCCTTTTTCACAATAACACGCTTTCCGAGCTGCGATCCAAGGTATTTGACGAATTCCGTTTTCCCAGATCCGGGAGGACCGCACATAAGAATGTTCAACCTCGGCTTATCCACCGACTTTTCAGACGCTTCCTCGCTGAAATTCCTTGCCGCGCGAATAATCTTTTCCAACGAGACATTCCCCTTTATATTCAATCCATTCAGCGAATAATCCTTAGCCAGCACAAACTTGTTCTTTTCATAGGTCTGCATCAGTTCGCAATGCTGCTTCATCAGCACGGCTATAGTGCTTTCGACCTCATCGTTCCTGGGTGACATTTTTTTAACATTGGCAAGTACCGTGGAAATGCCGCCCACACTGGTAAGATATTTCGAGGCCAGACCGGGAACCATCTCAGCGCTGATCAATTTTTGCAATTTGAATTTCGCAATACCATTATTCCAGATCGCCTCACGTTGTGCCGAATTCAGCTTTTCAAAACATACTGAATAGTCGAACCGACGACGGACAGACTCATCCATCTCCGAGGCAGGAGCATTTGAAATCCATATCGCAGGAATAGACATTTCATCCAAAATTGTATTGATAATCCCCTTCTCAGTGGATTTCCCGCCGCCAAGGCCAAGCAATGCCGCAATAAACCCCATTCCACCGCCGCGAAGCAACTCATCCGCCTCATCTATGATCATTAACGACTCTTTGCTATCAACCTGCGCATTACAGATCTGGATGCCAGCCATTCGGCTCTCGGCGGACATGTTTTTCCCGTCATTACCTCCCTGTTTAATTTCATACGCCTTAAATCCAGCCTCTTTAACCAACGCCGCCGCAAATGACGTCTTACCGGTCCCTGCGGCACCATATAACAATATATTCATACCGCCCTTGCCGCGATTCGCGCGGAGCATTCGCGTTAGGACCTTTCCATGCGTTCGTGCAAGTTGTCCAAAATACTCCCACGGCAGTGGTTCGCCTTCGCTCTTCTTGTAAAATTTCCTCTCAATGGCATCCTTCTCCGTACCGGCCAAATAACCTCCGAAAGCACGCTGATTAAAGTCCCAATCACCATCGAGAACATTAAATTTTCGAAGTTTGCCACTCCCATTCATAGCCTTCGAAACTTCTCCGAAAGACCGATCAAGTGCCATGGCAAAATATATAGGTCTTTCCGAATCCTCTATCCGGCGCGGGAATTCAAAACATGTTGAAGATTTGATATAAGCAAGAAGCAAGATCTGCCTTTCAACCTCCCCCAATTTCAAGGTTGAACAAACTTCATCAAGACGAAGTTCGACACCTTCCTTCGCTTTTGAAGGCCTGACTTTATCCATCGCGCGCTTATAGATGGACTTCATCAGCAGCCTTGTCTTTTTCCGATATTGATCGTTATTCCACAGCGCCGTCAACAAATCCGTTGTGCCCCCCCCAAAAAAATCCAGCCTGGCGGATCTCACACGATTGTCCTTCATGATTGCGAGTTCCTCATCGGTGAAAATCGTCTGCAACATAAACACGATATCATCGTGAGGAATGACATTCGCTACAGGA
>JBAXCC010000332.1:0-4329 GCA_037141675.1 bacterium
CAACACCTTGACCTTCTGTGATGACCCCATGGACTAACGCCTGATAGGTCTTATGAACGTCACGATGTTCAAAGGCATTATTCAGAAAGCGATGAGCTTCAGGGTGAAGCGCATAGAGCATGACACCGCTGACCTCTTTGTCGAGTCGATGCACCGGCATGACCGGCGTTCCTAATTGAGCAGAAAGTAATGCCGACAAGCAAGACGCATCATCACGCACTTCCGGTATCGCGGCAACGCCCGCAGGCTTCATCACCGCAACACAATCCGCGTCGTGATGGAGAATCTGGATCATTTAAAACACGGCCAGATCTGCAAAGTTGAGCGTCGCAAAGTAATCATTGACGGTTTCCGCGCGACGGATCTGCTTGACGCTGCCATCTTCGCGCATCAGCAGTTCAGCGGAACGCAGTTTCCCGTTATATTGGAAGCCCATGGCATGACCATGCGCGCCTGCGTCATGAATGACGACCATGTCGCCAGACGCAAGTTCGGGTAACACCCGGTCAATGGCGAACTTGTCATTGTTCTCGCAGAGCGAACCGGTGACATCGTACATCGTATTGCTGGAGGCACCCAGCTTGGTCATCACCGTGATGTGATGATACGAGCCATAGAGCGCCGGACGCATCAAGTTGGCCATGCACGCATCGAGTCCGGCATATAGCTTGTAGGTCTTCTTGATATGGAGCACGCGCGACACCAGATAGCCAAAGGGTCCTGTGACCATGCGTCCGCACTCCAGATAGATCTTCATCGGCGGATGTCCGCTACCCAGAATGCGCTTCTCATACGCCTGACGCACACCTTCGCCGACACGGGTCAAATCCACAGCAATCTGTTCCGGCTTATACGGTATACCGATGCCGCCGCCCATATTGACAAACTCAAAGGTGATGCCCAGGGTCTTCGACAAATCAGCGACCAGGTCAAAGAGAATTTCGGCTGTATCAATGAAGTACTGCGGATTCAGTTCATTCGAAGCCACCATCGTATGCAGGCCGAAACGCTTCACACCCTTCTCTTTCAGCAGGCGATACCCCTCAAACAACTGCTCGCGTGTAAAACCATACTTCGCATGTTCCGGATTGCCGATGATGGAATTGCCACCCTTCAGCGGACCTGGATTGTAACGAAAGCAGACCAGTTCCGGAAGCCCTGCGCACGTTTCGAGGAAGGGAATGTGGGTAATATCATCCAGGTTGATAATCGCACCAAGCTCCTTGGCCTTTACAAATTCATTTGTCGGCGTATCATTCGAGGTGAACATGATGCCCTCGCCTGACACACCAACCTTTTCAGAGAGTAAGAGTTCAGGCAGCGAACTGCAATCCATGCCAAAGCCCTCATCGCGAAGGATCTTCATTAAAAAGGGATTGGGGCAGGCCTTGACTGCAAAATACTCCTTGAATCCGGGATTCCAAGAAAACGCAGCCTTCAGCCGCCGCGCATTTTCGCGGATGCCGCGTTCATCATAGATATGAAATGGCGTCGGATAGGTCTTTTCGATCTGTTCCAATTGGGCCAAGGTAAACGGTACTTTTTTCTCTGTCATGGTCATTACTCCAAAAAAATGTGCATATTAGTATAGCGATTCTGATATGAAGAATCAACCAGTTAGCGACATTTTAAGCGGTTTTTCTCACTTTTGAGTTGATTTTATCAGGCAGGTCAACAACAATATCACCCATGACTATCTGCAAAAACGTTCAGGCGCTGGAGGCGTACACCCCGGGTGAACAGCCAAAAGATCCAGCCATTGTTAAGCTTAACACGAATGAGAACCCCTATCCGCCCAGTCCAAAGGTGGCGGAATTGCTCAAGACCTTCGACTATGCCCGTCTGCGTCTTTACCCGGACCCACTCTTCATGGCCTTGCGGTCGCGTCTTGCAGAAATTCATGGCTGCAGCGTCAACCAGGTCTTTATCGGGAACGGTTCGGATGAAATCCTCGCGCTCTGTACGCGCGCCTTTGTGGAGAACAACGGCAGCATCGGCTACTTCGATCCATCCTACTCGCTCTATCCTGTGCTCGCAGACATTCGTGGCGTGGAACGCCGTCCTGTCAAGCTTGATGTGAACTTCGGATGGCAGATGCCCGGCAATTACACGGCTTCGCTCTTCTACATTACCAATCCCAATGCGCCCACCAGCATGATGCACGACAAGGCGACCATCGCTGCATTCTGCAAGGCCTTTGACGGCGCCGTGCTGATCGATGAGGCTTACGGCGATTTCGCAGACACGCACTGCATGGATCTGGCGCTCGCTCCCGCGAACGCCAATACGCTTGTGATGCGCACCTTCTCCAAGTCGTTCTCGCTGGCAGGACTCCGCTTTGGTTACGTCATCGGTCCCGAACCGATGATCCACGCGCTTTACAAGATCAAAGACTCCTACAACATGGACATGCTTGCCCAGGCTGTTGCGCTAGCCGCATTGAGTGACCTCGACTATATGCGCGCCAACGTCCAGAAGATCCGCGCCACCCGTGGACGCCTTACGCAGGAGCTCACGCGTCGCGGCTGGAAGGTCTGCCTCTCACAGACCAACTTCCTCTTTGCACGTCCGCCCAAGGGGAACGCCAAAGAGATCTTCGATGCGCTGAAGCAAGCAAAAATCTATGTGCGCTACTTCCCTGGCCCAGCCACCGGCGAATACCTCCGCATCACCATCGGCACGGACGAACAGACCGATAAGCTGCTAGCGGCACTGTAACTGAAATTCTTATGGCATTTGATCTAAAAAACTATTTGGCGGAACGCAAGACACGGGTGGAAGCGGAGCTCTATGCCTGCCTGCCCGTAGCGGGAACACGGCCTGCTGAACTGTCTGAGGCCATGCGGCATGCAGTCATTTCCGGAGGCAAGCGTTTGCGCCCCATCCTCTGCCTTGCGGCGGCTGAAGCGGCGGGCGGAAAACCCGAAGATGCCATGCCAGCGGCATGTGCAGTCGAATTGCTTCACACCTACACACTGGTGCATGACGACCTGCCTTGCATGGACAACGACACGCTTCGGCGCGGCCAGCCAACAGTCTGGTCCAAATATGGCGAAGCCATGGCTGTACTGGTCGGCGATGCACTCCAGACGCTTGCCTTTGAAACCCTCGCCCGCACCACCGCCTCCCCGTCTTCCGTTGCCAAACTGGTCTCCGAACTCGCGAAGGCCGCAGGCGCATCAGGCGTCATAGCCGGCCAAGTCGAAGATATCCAATTTGCCGACGCTCCCACACACGATATTATCAACTATGTGTTCCAGCATAAAACCGCCGATCTTTTCCGAGCCGCTGTGCGGCTGGGTGGAATTGCAGGCCATGCATCCGATCATGACCTTCAGCATTTGTCCATTTACGGCAACAACCTCGGCATCGCCTTTCAGGTCATCGACGACATCCTGGACGCCGCTGAGTCGAAGTCTGATGACAAGCCAGAACTCTCCTGCCTTGACATCATGAGCGAAGAGCAAGCTCGCGCTTACGCGCAACAGACTACCGCCACTGCTTGTGCCGCCCTTAAGAACCTTCCAGGCGATACAAAACCGCTCGCTGCCTTGGCAAACGAGCTGCTCTCACGCGTCATGTAAGAGGTGAGCAAAAATGTCTCATTTCAAACTTTATAAGCCCAGTGAGTGTCTCTCCTGTCACACTTTTGCCTCCGCACTTATAACAAAACAAGAATTGGGCCAAAAAAACCATAACTCATTTATTTTAAAAGGTTAGCATATATATTTTTCACTTTTAACTTTCAACTTTTAACTTCTTTTCCCTCCTTGGCACGTCCCTTGCTCCTTTATATGCGTCCGAGCGTATTGTCTCACAATTGGGCGGACAAAAGGAGTATTTAACTATGGCAAAAGTATTAGGCATTGATTTAGGCACGACAAACTCGTGCATGGCGGTGATGGAAGGCGGCGAACCGGTCGTCATTCCAAATGCTGAAGGCATGCGGACCACCCCGTCAATTGTAGGATTTACGAAGACAGGCGAACGCTTGGTCGGTCAGTCTGCCAAGCGTCAGGCTGTAACAAACCCAAAGAATACCGTCTATTCCGTGAAGCGTTTCATGGGCCGTCGTTATGACGAAATGTCCAATGAAATCTCCATGGTCCCCTACGATGTGACACGCGCGGCAAACGGTGATGCTCAGGTTTCTGTCTCTGGCAAAACCTACTCGCCCCCGGAAATCTCGGCGATGATTTTGCAGAAGCTGAAAACCGATGCTGAAGCATTCCTCGGCGAAACCATCACGCAGGCAGTCATCACAGTACCTGCTTACTTCAATGACTCCCAGCGTCAGGCGACCAAGGATGCAGGACGCATTGCAGGTCT
>JBAXCC010000333.1:0-4327 GCA_037141675.1 bacterium
TGTCGAATCAACTGTGGGGTACGAATGCAGTCCCCTCTGAGTCCGCTGAACGTAAATATGGCAATGGCCTCATCGTATGGGGGGGCGCAACAACAAAGTCTGCGAGTACTGACAAACTGTATCCGTCTTATGAATCAACCGTTGCGTTCCTGCAGAAGCAAGGCGTCCGACCTGTCTTTCATTCGACAGGCAATCTGCGTTACATTTGCCGTCAAACAAAGGAACGTGATATTTTCTTTGTCGGGAATAGGGAAGCAACCGCTCAACGCGTGACTGCAACTTTTAGAACGGATGGTTGTTTGCCAGAGCTTTGGAATCCAACAGACGGAAGCCACCGCGTCTTACCTGACGGCCATGTCTATGAGGGCGTCGTTGCGATACCCATCACGTTAGAGCCTTATGAGAGCGGATTTGTTGTATTCTCGCGAAACGTTCAAGACAAGAGAACTAAGGCGACGGGCCATTCGGTCGTAGCCTGCAATTTTTCTGATTTAAAGCCATTGCAGGCGTTGCAAGGGCCATGGGAAGTGACCTTTGATCCGACATGGGGAGGGCCAAAGTCCCCCGTGACGTTCCAGAAGCTCTCCGATTGGACGACGCATGCTGATCCAGCGATTAAATTCTATAGCGGAATTGCAACGTATCGAATCACCTTCAACGCTCCGCCTCAGCTCTCTAACCGTTTTTACCTCTCCTTGGGGGCGCTCCATAAGATCGCCCAGATCAAGCTCAATGGTGAAACGTTAGGCATTGTCTGGACTCCCCCTTACCGGTTAGAGGTAACAGGCAAGTTACGTCCGACAGGCAATGTGCTGGAAGTCGACGTCGCGAACACCTGGGTGAACCGACTGATCGGCGACCAACAACCTGGGGATAAGGGCGTGAGGAATCTTAAATGGGAAACTGGATTGCTAGGTGGAAAATCTTATCCGGCAGGACGTTACACGTTTTCGACGGTTAACAACTACACAGCGAAGTCACCGCTTCAAGAATCAGGGATGATTGGTCCGGTGACGATCATGGTCAGCGAGTAAAAAATAGTTACTAAGAAAGTATCCGTGAGAACCGTATAAGGGGTGTAACAGCAAAAGAAAGAAGTGTCTGCGGAACTATGAAGACTGTCCAACATGAGTCTGAACCTGCTGAAGCGCGGAGGCGCGAAAGTATGGAAGCGGTGATTGATCTGTATCAGACGCCATTATTACGTTATGCGGCGCATCTGCTGAATAACGCGACATTAGCTCAAGATGCGGTTCAAAATGCCCTCATCAAACTTTTCCGCCAATGGCAATGCGGAATGAAACCCGATTCACGGCTCAAAGCCTGGCTCTTCCAGGTTGTCCACAATGAAGCCGTTGATCTCATACGTTCGGAAGAACGACTCCGTCGCCACCATGAAGGTCACGCGGCGAAGATGCTGGACGAAACATCTGGCGGGCTCTATGAAGACCCCAAACCGGATGAACGGCTAGCGATGGTGCGCACGTGCATGGGTGTTTTGACGCCGGCGCAGAGGCAAGTGGTTCTTCTCCGGATGCAGCAGGAGATGAGCTATGCGGAAATTTCCCGCATCACTGGACAGAGTGTGGGATATGTCGGATTCCTCCTGCATGAAGCAGTCACTAAACTTTCTGAAGCTGTGCGCAAACTAGAAGGAGGCGCACAATGAACCCTTGTAAATTTAATACCTATCTCACAGCCTACGTGCTGCGCGACATGGATCAAAAAAGGCTGGATGCCCTCGAAGCGCATCTGAAGACCTGTCCTGAATGCCAGAAGAAGGCGTCCGAGCTGCGGGATACCCTTTCACTCTTGAAAGAGGCCTTCCCTGCTGAGAAGGCGCAGACCGGGAAAGCCCCTGTGCTGGATCCGGAACGTCGTCAACAGCTCTTGACAATTAAACCGCTGCCGAAACCGAATATCTTCTGGAAATTTATGGATAAGGCGTATCGTCCGCTTCGGATGATCGCTGCAACGCTTATCTGCGTGTTTGGCCTACTGGTTATTCTGTCAGCTTCCCTCAATCAGTTTATAGGTATGTTCTCTACTGCTGGAAAAGACGCTACTGGTGATTCGTTGGGAGGAGGGGGTGGTGGACGGGAAGTATTTTTCGCTCTCGCTGCGAAAGGCGCTGCGGGTGATTCTGCAGGACAGCCTTTAAAGGCTGAGCTGTTGCCTGTAGAGGCCACAGACTCTCTGACAACAGTGTTGAAGGATTCAGATGCGCGAATGGATGCATCTGTCGATCGGAAAAGCAAATCACGTGAACAAGCTGGCCAAAAGCTAGGGGATGATGCGGGTTGGTCTGGCGGAGATAAGGGTGCGAATAAACGGAGCAAAGCAAAGCATGCTGATCGCAATGCTGACGGGTATGAGGCTGGCCTTATCGTGAATGGTCCTGCCGCTGCACCTGAACCCAAAAAAACTCAGCCTGAGGCAATTGATGAGGTTGCGGCTGTAAAATCACCTGTCGTTATGCGAGGTGTCTATGCCTCGAGAACCACTGCAGGTCATGTATCTACAGGCCCGTCAGGTCGTGTGTCAACGGCTCCAGAAGGAGCAACAACGCCTGCGCCTGCAGAGACGGTTGCGACTCCTCCTGCTCCCGCGACTCCGATGCCGACCGCCGGGCGCAATTCATTTGCTTATGATAAGGAAGTGGCTGCACCAGAAAAACCCGAGTCATCCACACGGTTTCGTCTAGAGGGTGCAAAATCAGGCCTTGCCAAAGCTGCTGGTGATGCGTCCATGGCTAGAGAATTGCGGACTAAGAGCGAGTCGAGGCGAGACTTTGATGGTGATGGATTTGCGGTCATTCCTCGTGAAGAGGTGCATCCTGCAGCGACTCCAGAGCCGTTTTCTCCTCAACCTGCGAATTTCGACTCAGTTGCAATGGTCAAGTCTCCTATCACCATGAAAGGCATCTACGCTTCGCGCTCCCCAGGATCTCGTGGTAATTTAAGCCTCTCCCTTGAGAATGAAAAATCTGCTTCGGTTGCCGCCGACATGCCGAGTCCTGCTGGCAAGTCTTCAGACGATGTACCCGTGGTACTCCTTGATGGAGCTGCTGCACCTTCGCAGCCAGCGTCAGGAGTAGAAGGGGGTGCTAAATCAGACCTTGGTCGAGTCGCTGGCGAGGAGTCTCAAAAGGACGCATTGCGTCAACTGGAGCCTCTTAAAATTCAAGCGGCAAAACCATCCTTTACAGGTACGCCCAAGGATATTCGGAGCGCGAATCTGGAGAAGCCTGGCGAACGGGATAATAAGCCTGCGGATTACCCGGTTGTCTCTTATGAGAGAACTGCAGAGTCTAAAGTTGGAGCGGATAGCAAATTCCAGAAATCGGGGAACGGCGGCTTAGCCATTGGTGCGACTGTTGTTTGCGGCGGGACGCTGATTACGGGCAGGCGTGAGTTAAAACGATCAGAAGTGCCAAAGCAAGAGGAAGAATCCTCTAAACAGGTAGTCGATCTCAATGGTGCCTCAACCCTTTCGGGCACTACAAAGGCCACGTCGGATTTCAAACTTGGCATTAATAATGAACTGAAGAAGGCAAAGGCTGATGACGATAGTGATGCCTTTGCCTACTCTGATGGAGCAAAAGCAAAGGATCAATCGCGTTTATGGTCCGATTCAAGTGGACGAATTCAAAAAGCTGAAAAGAAGCTAGAAGAGTTCGCAGAAGCGGCTGACCTCCGTAGGAAACCGTCACCTCCTCGTGAACCCTTGCCCTTCAATTCATTTGTGCTGGCAGCAGCGGAACCCTTCTCAACGTTTGCGATGGACGTGGATACCGCGAGCTATACGCTTACACGCCAAGCCCTGCGCTCAGGCAAGCTGCCTGATCCGGAACGCGTGCGTCTCGAAGAGATCGTCAATGCGTTTGATTACGCTGACACGGCACCTGATCGTGCGACATTCCGCGTCTATCAGGATGGTGCACAGTCCCCCTTCGGTGCGGGTTACAATTTGCTGCGCATCGGTGTCAAGGGACGTCGCCTCGGCCGCGAAGAGCAACGTCCGGCCATGCTGACCTTCGTGATCGATGTTTCCGGCTCTATGTCCCAGCCTGACCGTATCGGGTTTGCACGTCAGGCGCTCTCCATACTGTTGGAGCAAGTCGGATCAGGTGACCGCATCCAGATCATTGCCTACAGTGACCACGCCCAGTTCGTACTGCCCCCTTCGCCTGCTTCTGAAAAAGCCCGCATTATGGCAGCCTTTGACCGGTTGCAGTGCAATGGCTCGACCAACCTTGAAGAGGGATTACGGCGTGCCTACGAACAGGCTGGACAGGCCTTCATTCCCGGAGCTGAGAATCGTGTCA
>JBAXCC010000334.1:0-4316 GCA_037141675.1 bacterium
GGTCCGCCAGGCGCTTCGAGGCGATGATCTTCGCATGCGCCGCATCCTCGGCCTGGAAGGTCGTCCACGAATCCTTCCCGTTTCCCCCAGGCTGGCGCAGCGAAACCGTCACCGCGCCGAACCCGCGCGTGTCGGCGCGGAACATCTCCGATTCAGCCGCAGCCGCCAAACCCGTTGCGCTCAGAATCACCGCAATGAATCGCTTCATCCCTGTTGTCTTCATACTTTTTTTCCTTGTATTAAATTTTAAAAATGCTCGGCTCTTCCCCCTCCCCTGGCAGCAGGGCAGTGAAGCGTGTGGGGTGAGTTTCATCGGGCCTCTCCGCTTTTATTGAATCTTGGGCATCGGCACCGGCTTGCCTTCGCGCTGCAGGGCAAGCTGCTCTTCGGGTTCGTAGACGCCGTAATAGACCGCGTTGAGATCGATCCACGTGATGATGCGGCGCAGGTCGTCGTCCGCGAGCGACACCTTCTGATGCCCGTCACGCAGCATCTGCACCAGCGGGCTGCCGAGCGCGCTGTCCGGGCTGTCCACCGGTGTGATCTGGATCTGGTTGCGCTGCGGGTAACAGCCGACCAGCGGACGCCCGGTCTTCTTCGAGAGCCTGCGCTTCGTTGTGTACGACACGTCCTTTTCGTAACAGAGCGACAAGTAGGATGCGGTGTAGCCCAACTTGCCGATAATCCGTCGCGTCAGTTCGATGCCGCCCTTAGACTCCTTCTCGTTGTGGCAGCTCACGCACTTGGCGTCGAGGATCGGTTGCACTGTTTCGACGAAGCCGAACGGCCGCCCGCCCAGAGGCCCCGGCTCCAGCCTGGACGGCGGACGCTTCATGGCCAGCGGCAACGCGGCCTGCGGTTTGGTGTGCGTGAAGCCGTAGACGTGGCAGCCCACGCAGGAGGTCTGCTCCCCTGGCTGGAGATAGGTCGAGGAGCGCATCGTGCGCCGCGCGAAACCGTTCTTATCGATCGCCTGGAAGAGCACCTTCGCCTTCGCGGGCATCACGAAACGCGCTGAGCCGTCCGCCTCCACCGGCACCGTGCCCAGAATCGCGCGGGTGTTCTCCTCGCCCGCCACGCCGACGCGTGGCGAGTTGGCGTAGGGTGTGGTCTTCGGGAAGAGCTGCACCACGCGTAGCGCCACGATCTCGCCGCGCGGCACGCCGTCCAGCCCCTGATAGATGTCGTAGTCCGTCATCTCGCCCTCCGGCGGAGGGTCCTTCGGCAGCAGGCTCGCCAGCACGGGCGGAGCCTCACGCGCCGCCAGCGGGATCGGCGTGACCGTGTTAATGGCGACGTCTCGGTAGAGCAGCTCGCGGTTGCCGCGGTTGTCCAGCAGGCAGACACGCTGAGTGTCGTCCGGATTGCGCGTCCCCCGCTTGGCGTGTTCACCCTGAGAGCGAAGCTTCACGGGACTGTAGGTGACCAGGAAAAGACGCTCGGAGAGCGGCCAGGGCGACTCGTACCATTCGGGCAGCTTCCAGCCCTCCGCCTCAGGATAGGGCAACGGCGTGATGCGCACGGAGGCCTCAGGCGCGTTGAGCCCCACCGCAGGGTCGAGCACACAGATCGGGCCGCCCGTGACGGCATGGTGCGCCGAGGCGGTGAAGACGAGCTTGCGCGATTTGGGGATCGGCTTCGCCTGGAAGGTGCAGTGCGGCGCAGGCAGCGCGTTGCCCCACACCGCCATCGGGTTGCTGCCGTCTGGGCGGCACGACCAGAGATTCTGGTGCGTCACCGCGTCTCGGTCTATATAGTCCCAGCGCGCGAACAGGATGTCGCCTGAATGGGAGACCGCTGGAAACCACTCGCTCACGTCGTTGTACGACAACGTCGTGATCGCACTGCCATCCGCGTTGGCCCGGTGCAGCGTGTAGTTGTGCCAGCGGCTGCTATACTCGGGGCCGAAACAGCGCGACGACCCCTTGCGCCGCGTAGAACAGAAGACGATGCCGCCATCCGGCAGGTACTCGCCCATCATGTCGTCGTAGGGCCCTCGGGTTAACTGACGGACACCCTCTTTGCCGGACACGCCGAGGTCCAACTCATAGAGATGAAAATAACGTTCGTCCGCCCCGCATTCGTTGACCTTGAACGACAGAGGGTTGGGCTCCGCTTCGTCGCACGCGACAAAGGCTACAAGAAGCCGCTTGGCGTCATAACTCAGGCGCGGCTCCAGATAGCTGCCCTCCGGCAACCAGCCGTTGATCAGGTCGCGCGTCTCAAGCGAACGGCCCGGACGCCGCACTGCGCAGAGCCCGCCGCCCCCCCGCTGCCTCCAGCCGTAATATTGCGCCACCAGATGCGCCCAGGAGGGCATCTTGCGCTTGCAGACCAGCAGTTCGCCAAAGCCCATCAGCGGATCGCCCAGCAGCAACTCGCGCTTGAGCAGCCGCACGTTCGCGTAGTGGACGAGCCAGGCCTCCGGCGTCGCGGGCGCGGCGCTAGCCAGCGCACCCAATGCCTTCGGAATCTCCACGCCCCGGTCCGCAGCCACCTGTCCAGCACGCGCCAGGTGATCCCCGGCGGCCCGGCGGTAGGCCTGCTCCGAGCCGTCGAGACGGTCTTCGCGCCACCACTCCTCGGCCACCAGCGCCAGCAACGCTGGCTCGGTATCCGGCGAGAGCCGCGCCCCGGCCGCCTGTACCTCCCGTATAAACGCGGGGGCCATAGGCACCGGCTCCGGAACCGCCGCACCAGCGACAGACGACGCCTTACCCACTCCCTCCTGTTCGTAGAACCAGCCGCCCTCGCCTTGGCGCTTCTTGCCCGCAAAGGCGGCCGATGCCTGGTAGCGCTCGCCGCCGGCGTAGGTGACCGCCGGATCCCAGCCGGTCGTGTCACACCCGATCCCGCCCCGCTTGTGTACAACGAAGCGCAACGCGTCGCCCTTCTTCACCTCCAACTCGATGGCATGCTCCTTGCCCTTGCCGTCCACGCCATCGAGTTCCGCTCGCCACACCTCCCGGTCGTTGACGCGGATCATGGCCCTCACGCCGTCGCCGCTGAGATGAAGCTTGAAGACCCGGCCCTCGACCGCGACCTTGCCGTCATGCGGACAGACGAACCGCCGCACGCTGGGTGTCTGTTCGCCCGGATGGTGCCAGTCGCGTCCCACGCGCGTCCAGTCCGAACCGGTCCAGAAGGTCGAACCGTACCACTCCTCATCGGAGTATTGGAGCGGCCGATACTCGGCCTTCGGCTCCTTCAGCAGGCCCGAATCCACTACCGACGTCACGGCATTCGTTGCAAACCCCGCCCATGCGCCGCCAAGCGCCAGCACCAACATCATGATTTTTTTCATTCTTTTCCTTTTGGGCCACCCGCCTTCTAAACACCCAACTCCCTGCGAAAAGTCTGGGCGTCCTCAGTCGGGAGTCCTCAGAGATCTTTTTAACCGCTCACACGCTCTTCCACCCCATGATGGCGGAAATCCGTTTCGCCGTTTGGAGCACTTTCGGCCCGATCTTTTCCTCCAGCTCCTTAAGCGTATAGTGGATCGTCAGCACGGAGCAGCAGATCGCGCCAACCACCTCGCCGGCGTAATTGAAGACCGGCGCGCCGAAGCAGGTGATCCCCTTGATATACTCCTCGTTGTCGAGCGCGAACCCCTGCCTGCGCACCTTAGCCATCTCCGCCAAAAAGCCTTTCCGATCAGCATGCGTCTGCGCCGTTAGCTTTTCCAGCCCATCCTTCAGCAGGCGTTCGCGCAATGCGTCGTCCGCGTATGCCGCCAGCACCTTGCCTGCGCCGTCCGCGTGCAGAAGGTAGCGTCCGCCCAAGTGGCCACCGCCTGACCGGATCTCGCGCCCGCCCTCGTGGTGGATCAGGTAGAGGATACGGTTCTCGTGCAACACGCCGAGATAGACACATTCATTCAGCTCTTCCCACAGCGTGTGCAGCGGCTCCTCGGCGGCACGCGTCACCGGCATGCGGGCCACCGGCATGGAGTGGTAGTGGAACGAGAGCAGGGACGGCTCGTACTTCGGCCCCTCGCCTGTCTCGATGAGCACGCCTTCCGAAAGCAGCGTCTGGATGCAACGGTAGGCCATGTGTTTGTTGAGCCCGGTGCCCTGGCATATTTCCGCCAGCCCGAGCGACTTCGGCGACTCGCACAGCAGTCTTGAAATCAGTATGCCGGCCCGCAGCCCCGGCACGTCGTAATGGGGTCCTTTTTTTAACATGTACCTATGATACACTAATGAACCGTCCATCGTCAACCGATTTTAAAATCAGGGTATGTGACGGGATGCTGATTCAACTTTGTTGAATCAGCATCCGAGGGAGGAGAGAGGAGGCAGGAGGGAGGAGTTGTA
>JBAXCC010000335.1:0-4290 GCA_037141675.1 bacterium
GGGTGATGCGCTCAAAGAGCGCCAGGGTTTCTTCGGGTGAAGGCGTATGGATCATCGCATAAAGCCTGAAGGGGAAGTAGGCAGTAGGTGGGCGTTCATAGCAGTGCGTGACCTCCGAAAAGGCGGCGACGCGCCGTCCCGCTGCTTGAATATGTTCTGTGGGCACCTCCCAGCAACACATACCATTGGCCTTGAAGCCTATTTCGCGGTGACGCAGCAACAGGGCAATGCGCCGCATGACGCCACGTTCCTGCCATGCCCGGAGCTGCTCGAGCAGCTCTTTTTCCGAGAGGCCCAGTTCAGTGGCGGGCGCTTCAAAGATGCGACTGTTAAGCGGAATGTTCGCCTGCATGACGCGGATGATCTTCTGTTGGCAGGCAGTTAAAGACTCGGTTGTGGTCGCATTCAGATCAGTCTTGTTTCGTGGCTCGACGCGTTCATCGCGGTTGCGGGTCCGCAGATCAAAGACGACATCAATTTTGAAGCGCTGCAACGCGGGAAGCTCATCGATTGCGTAAGGCGCGCAGGCAGCACGCAAGTCTCCAAGGGTTTGCGTAAACGCATCCGAGGGTGCTGCCAGGGTAAACCAGAGGTTGGGATAGGTCTGTTGAACAGAGATGGATTGCACCTGGGTCATCGCCTTGCGCTCGTAACAATGGGTGACGCCCGGTTCGGCCGCCACAATCGAGGCAATGCGTGCGAGCTCCGAAGCGGGCACCTTGATCGCGCAGAGTGCACTGCGATAGCCTAGCCGGCGCGAATCAAAGACCGCACCAAAGCGGCGTGCATCACCGTCGGCAAGGCGCTGTCGGATAAAGGCCAGCACATCCTCTTCGGTCATGCCGTGCTCTGTTGCAAGCTGTGCAAAAGGGGTTTCACATAAAGGGATACCCCGTTGCAAGGCAACCAGGAGTGCGGCTTCTTTTTCAGTCAGGTTCATTTTGATCTACAGCCCCATATCCTCATTCACGACCAGTACATGAATATCGGTTAGGGAGGGCTTACGTTCTAGGATGGTGGTGATGCGGCAGATGCGCTGAGGGGAATCGCAGTTTGAGCAGATGCCGGTTACAGCGCAGGGGGTCTGCTTGTTCAGGCGCATGGCATTCGGGGGAGAGGCCTTTTCTTTAATGCGGGCGATCGCATCTTCGGCGGATCCGTCGACAATCTTGTTCCGTCCGACCACGATGATGACCTTCTTGGGGCCGAAAAGCATGGAACCGACGCGATTGCCGTTGCCGTCGATGTTGACGATCTGGCCATCCATGGTCACGGCATTCGTGCCGGTCAGGAAGAGGTCGCAGGTCAGCTGGCGGCGCATGGCGGTCAGCCGCTGCTCAGGCGTCAGATCTGGAAATCCGTGGTTGATGATCTCTTTGCCCTGGTCCGCCAGTAGGGTGGTGAGCTTGAGGTCAGCCACAGAGAGCGAACCGCCGAAGCCGACGTTCTGGGCATCCTTGGCCTGCGCGAGGATATAGGCGCCAGCCTCCTCACCGTTAGCGCAAAAAAGGGCTGTAAAGCCGCGTTTAACAAGCGCTTCAACGACCGTGTGGCATTTCTTGTCCTGGGTCCAATTAACAAGTTCAAGTGTTCTGGGTGTCATGTGGTCTCCTTGATTTTTTTCTGGAATACTGGAATGGTGGAATGCTGGAATGATGGGTCTGGAGGGCAAGACAGTGGCGAGCCGATTGACATCTTGGCGCGTGCAACCTCATACTCATGGTCAATTTCAGCCGCTGTCTCAGCATAACCAGGACTGTTGCGAATCTTTTCAAGCGTTGTCTTGGTATCCCTGCGCATCTGTTCAACGTGTTGGTTTAGTTTTTTCATGTTCGCGAAAGCGGCGAGCCGTCCACCATCAAGCGGACTTGGCGCACCAGGGTCTCTCCGGCAAAGGTCCGTACGGTCTCTTCGATCTGCTTGAGCGCGGTGCGACGTAGCTCGAAGAGGTGCATGGATGACGGGACATAGACGTAAAGGATGTTATTTTCCCATTTTCCAGGGCGCGTCAACTTGGCGATGGCAGACGGAAAGAGGGAATCCCATTTTTCAGCAAGAGTATCGAGAAATGGGCTGGCCTGAATGTTGAGGTGCTTCAGGGTGGCTTCGATGACTTCTGAAAAGGGTGTCATGGTTGGGCGAATCTGCGGTGGATCTGCATCAATGGGAAGACCGGGCATGACTGCGTCAAAGAGCTTGGAGACACGCTGGTTATGTTCGATATCCCGGGACGTCAGTTCGCGTCGGACAGGGCCGGGTGCAACCTGGAAAGCGTCTTCACTGGGGGCAAAGGAAAAATCCTCGGTCCCCTCGACATATTCCTCTATTTCTGCCTTCCCTTTACGCATGGGGAAAGTGTATCATAATTGACTCTTTGTAGAAAAGAGCTAAAGGAGTAAGCAATGAAAAAAGGGAATATGCTGGTCGCCCAAAGTGGTGGTCCTTCCATGGTCATCAACCAGAGCTTAGTGGGTGCCGTACTCGCTGCGCGTGAAAACAAGGCAGTTGGCAAGATTTATGGTGCTCTTCATGGCATTCAGGGCATTTTAGATGAAAAGTTCATTGATTTGCGCAAGGAGAGCCGTTCCACGCTTGAAGCGGTGGCCAATACCCCCGCTTCGGCCCTGGGCTCTGTGCGCCGCAAGCCGACTCCTGAAGATTGCCAGGCGATCTTCAAGGTGCTGAAGAAGCTCGAGATCCGCTATTTCTTCTACATCGGCGGAAACGATTCCGCTGAGACGGTCCATATCATCAATGAAGCGGCGCAGCAGGCCGCGTATGGCATCCGTTGCTTCCACATCCCAAAGACGATTGACAATGATTTGCGCGAAAACGACCACACGCCAGGGTATGGCAGCGCGGCGCGCTTCGTGGCGTGCGCTATCAAGGGCGACGACCTGGACAACCGGGCGCTGGGCGGTGTGAAGATTGATGTCATCATGGGTCGTAATGCAGGCTTCCTGACTGCCGCGGCAGCGTTGGCGCGCAACGAAGCGGATGACGGACCGCATCTGATTTATCTGCCGGAACGGCCCTTCACTATCGAAGGCTTTGTGAAGGACGTCCAAAAGGCTATGAAGAAGTATGGCCGCTGCGTCATCGCGGTCTCCGAAGGAATTGCGGACAAGGATGGTACGCCGATTCTCGCGAAGTATACCAAGGAGGTCGACTCGCATGGCAATGTGCAGCTGAGCGGTACAGGCGCCCTGGGCGACCTGCTCGCAGGCATTGTAAAAGAAAAGGCGGGGATCAAGCGCGTGCGTGCAGATACCTTCGGTTATCTCCAGCGTTCCTTCCCGGGTATCGCATCCTCAACCGACGCGATGGAAGCCCGCCTTGTGGGCGTTGCGGCGCTTCAAGCTGCAGTATGCGACGATATTTTAAGCGGTTCGATTGCGATCAAGCGCCAGGCGACCAAGAAATATGCTGTGGATTTTGAAGTGGTTCCGTTGCGGAACGTTGCGAAGGAGACACGTCACATGCCGGATGAATTTATCAACAAGGCTGGCAATGATGTGACGCAGGCCTTCATCGACTATGCCCGTCCGCTGGTTGGCGCCCTGCCGAAGACCGAACGGTTTGCACAGCTCAAGAGCAAATAATGGAGAAATCAGGAATGAAGTTAACAGCTGACCAATTACGCGACAAATATCTGAAGTTTTTTGAGTCCAAGGGGCATGCCATTATTTCCGGTGCATCGCTGATTCCGGAAAATGACCCGACCGTTCTCTTCACCACTGCGGGCATGCATCCGCTGGTGCCGTATCTGCTGGGCGAGAAGCATCCGGCGGGTTCGCGTCTGACCGATGTTCAGAAGTGCGTCCGCACAGGCGATATCGATGCTGTGGGTGATTCCTGCCACTTGACCTTCTTTGAAATGTTGGGCAACTGGTCGCTGGGCGACTACTTCAAGAAGGAGGCGATCGCCTGGTCCTACGAGTTTCTGACAAAGCATCTGGGCTTCTCGCCCGAACAGCTCAGCGTGACAGTCTTTGAAGGCGAGGGAATTGTTCCGCGCGACGAAGAGTCCATCGCCATCTGGGAGAGCCTGGGCATTCCGCCTGCGCGCATTTATGCATTGCCCAAGGAAGACAACTGGTGGGGACCTGCAGGCACGACCGGACCTTGCGGACCGGACACCGAAATGTTCATTGACACAGGCAAGCCAGCCTGCTGCCCGGATTGCCGTCCGGGTTGTCGCTGCGGCAAGTTTATCGAAATCTGGAACGATGTCTTCATGCAGTACAACAAGACCGCTGAAGGCACCTACGAACCGCTCAAGCAGAGCAA
>JBAXCC010000336.1:0-4242 GCA_037141675.1 bacterium
TGCTCTTGATATCGCACGACAAGCGGCGGCAATAGAGAAAACGGTGAGAAGGCCGCAGGATATTGAGGGGGCGATAGAATATTTCCAAAATTCAAATGAACATAGGTGGTTAGTAACACAATCACGTTCTCAGGTCGGATACAATAAGCTCCCCGAACCATGGGATGAGTATTTCAAAGCTAACCGCGAAGCGGCTCTTCGGTTTATGGAAAAGCATGAATATGTATTTACGGAGCGGGTTCCCAGAAGGATGCAAGGTGATGTCGAGGATATGCTAAAGAAAGAGATCGCGGAAAATCAAGATGAGCATATCGTTGGCGACAGGATAGCAAATATATTAAGGCTTTATTACAGCTTGGGCGAAAAAGGCAAGATATTCGCAGGGAAGATCCTCTTCTGCGGTGCTGGTATGCACGCACAATTTCATAATGCTTTAGGACGATTGCCTATTGCCATACGCGCTGACCTCATTGATCACGCTGCTATTGATTATGAAATGCTCGATAAAGAAGCTCTCGAGCAATTCAAAAGGACCAGTAACTATAACATCGCCCGTATAATCGTATGCCATACACCCGAAGCATTGAAGAAGATATTCGAACAAATATCTCCCAAAAGCTTGGCATTCGTAATTTCTGAAGTGATAGCCTTCCATCACAAGCCGAAAGCAGATTGGGAACAAGCTGATATTAAAAATTTCAGCTGGAATAGTTTTGCAGCCACTGTGAAAGCTGTCTATGACGGATACCCACCAGATAAAAAGAAAGAGCTGGAACTCTACATATCAAGAGATGCGGCCATGAATGTGAGCGTGCGGAAGAGCGAACCGGCTGGGAGGGTCAGCAAAGAGGATAGGGAAAGGCTATTGAATTTTAGGTTCTATCATAGGCAGCAGGCGGTCGTGCTTTCGGCATCTACCATTGATGGTTGTTCCGGTATCGGGGAGCTTATCCAAGCTATACGTTTTAGCACTTCCAGCGAACATCAGAGTGTCAGGTTCCATTTCTTTCTTATTATGGACATACCTAATGAACAGCCTGAAAACTTCTTGAGGCGTAACGGTATCGCCGGTAAGGATCTGTATGCAATATTGGATTCGTCTACAGTCAAAGCTGTAAATATCATTAAACTCGTGAACGACCCTATTAACGGAAATCGTATAGGCAGTGCTACTTTAGAAGGAGATGCTATTGTCGTCGTCGGTCCGGAGGAATCTATCGGCAGGTACAGAACCGAATCTAATGGCATCCTTACTTTTGCAACTAAGCCGCAACGAGGGCTGGTTCCATCCATAGTAACGGATGCGATCAAGCTTCTTACGGATACGCACCGAGAAAAAGAAGAGCGCTTGAGTGCGTGGCTAGTTTCACGAGGTCTCGACGGTACTAAACGATATTCGGAATCGGTCTATGAAGCTGAGCGGTATCTTGAAGCATATGAAAAAGCCAGCCAGGTTTCAGGCGAATCTGAGACTAGACCTGACTATATTTTGATGTCCGAACGCATTATGAAACTGGTCTCCGGTAAGGTCGAAGAGGATCATAGCTTTAAGGAGATCGTAAAATATCTCATCGGGAAGAACGCTAAGGCGGCTGGCGATCTATTGTCGCACGGCGTAGCTATCATATGGCAGGATCGGCAGGCTAAGATCGAAGAAATGTTCAGGGCTATCGGTTTCGAAACGATCCATAAGATCACCTCCAGCCTTCCTGAAGCAGCAACCGGCGATAAAATGTTTGACCAGGTATGCGAGTTTTTGCGTAAAGAGGCGTCCTTCCCGCGTTCGTCAAAAGAACTCGAAGAAGTTCTCTCACATGCGGAGCTTCAGGAGTTCATGGCGTTCATGCAATCGGTATATTCGTATTACGGTTCTCTGGCCGGTGAAGACCGGGACTTTCCGCGTAAAAATGCGGAAGAGGCTGTGACTCTAGGGTTCATGCGTAATTACAGAGTTCATCAATATGGACTTACCGAGCTCATGACGTCCGGTGCTCCGTGGGTAAGCTGGTTTTCCGATATCGTAAAGAAAACCGGCGGCAATATTACAACAGAAGATGCATTAAAATATGGCGGCTCTGCAAAGCGATATGTGTTTATTGAAAAGCGGCCGGAAACCGAAATGCGCCCAACCGCTCGCCGAGCCAGAACGTTAGCCGGAGAGACTCTCGATCCCTCTGCTTTGACTAACGAAGATTTCACGAAATGGGCTGTCGAGACCGGCACGGGATTTAATACATGGTTCCATAATCCGGACCTTGCTGATGGAAGTTCGCCGTACCGAAACTCATATTGGCCGTCTGATTTCGCGCACTTAATATCACATTCCTGGCCTGAATACCGGGCGATAGAAGCAGCACAGGATCTCATTGAGTTTATGTATTTTGAAGATGGCGGATATACGGCAAAGGCAACTCCTACGGAACCAGGCGATGTTTTAGTCGCACCAGTGGTCTTGTGTCTAAACGTGGCGCTGCGACTCGAAGCTGATCGGGCGGCTGTTATATTCGGAGGGGTCTCTCCGAAGATCTTGGCAGATATTGTTCATTACGCATCGCTTTCAAAAAACAATGAAAAGATAAGAGAGAATGCCTTTAACGATGAGATCAAGATGCGTGTGGTGCTTACCAGGCTTATAGAGTCGCAAAGTCCTGCGCGTCAAAATGCGATCAGAGAAATGCTAACGCCGGAAGCAAAAGCTTTTCTAGAACCTCCTGTCAAAAAACCAACAGCGAAAGACATGAAGCAAGCAGAACAGGCCCGGCGTAAAGAACTTGCTCGAAAGGGCGCGATACAGAAGAGCCTGGAGGAGAGGCGAAAAGTTGGTTCTACCGTTCCGCGTATTGATATCGGCACGTTTATGGTGCATGAAGCGCTTGTTAGAAATCAGAAATATGTAGATGTCATGGATCATTACCAGCACGATAGAGCAGAGCCAACTACTATGCAGATTGATGAAGCCCTGCATTATGCCGACAGTGGTGAGATATGGGTAGATGACGACGGTAAGCTGCATCTGGGCGGATATGTCCGCGAAGGTGGCAGCAGCTCCGGTGAAGAGCCGATGTCGCAACGCTCCGAGATGCGGGGAGGTTCTGATTCAGCAAATCAACAGGTGGCATTAAAGGATGAAGCTGCTTCTGCGATCGCTTTAGATGATCTGATCGCAAACCCCATTTTCGATACTTTGTATTCTTACCGCAGCAATGATCCTAATTTTAAGCTCGGAGAACACTTCAGGGAAAAATTCTTCAAGCCCCTTTTTAACGCGGGCCTGCCTTTTCGCGAAGAAGTGTTCAGGGAAGTCGCTGCGATGCCACGGGATAAAATCTTTGCATCGGCCCGGGAAGCTATTAATACACATCGTTTAAGCAGCAAGACAAGGTTTCCGGGACTGCAAGCGCTGTCGCTGGAAGATATGATCTATGCCAGAACGTTCGGATCGAGTGATGCTATTGGTCCCATTGATTTTGCTCAATATTTTGGCAATGCAGGTGCAGTACTCATGAATGTGGAGATGGCTCTGAGAAAGCACGACGCGGACTGGCTTGATAAGTCAAGGCAGGCTTATCGTGATGCTCTTGTCGTACTCCGAGCGTTGTATTTTTATTCACAACAGACTCCGGAGGAAGTTCTGGATTATGAACGCCGGGAGCTGGTGTGGAGAGTGATCCAGCATGATGATCCCTTTTATGATATTTTCACTCCGCTTGGGAACATTTATACGGCGACATGGGAGCTGAACCGAAGAGGGAGCGTTCGGCTTACCGATCATCATTTTGTTAAAAGAGCTATGGAGGCACTGAGAACCGCAAGTCTCAAAGGAGATGGTCCCGCTTGCTTGCGGTTGCTGGGGGAGATCATTCCTATAGTCCAAAAATTACAGGAGGGAGTGTCGGGTCTGAAAGCAAGTGATCTGGATTCACTAAACCGAAAGAATAGGGCCTCTATTCTTCGAGAAGTAAAAGAAGCGGTTGCGATGGCTCAGGATCTTTTGTCCTTTGCTAAGGGCGAGCCGGGAAAAGAGGAGGAGTTTGAGACTGCTTCCTTGATAAAACAAATCGCGAAGAAACAAACTCAACGCATCGCGGTCAATGTGAAGTCGTCCACGGCAACCGTAAGGATGACGGGGAATAAGCGCAGAATCAGTTCTGCGATTTACAATTTGCTCCAGAATGCTAAAAACGCAGGGGCAAATCACGTTTCGGTCGAATTGCTCGGAGAGGGCGAACGCCTCATGCTCAA
>JBAXCC010000337.1:0-4240 GCA_037141675.1 bacterium
ACCTCGCGGGCCCACGCAAAGGTTTGTGTCAGTAGCGGAGGGATCAACGCAACCTTGTTTTTCGGTTCCAGCGGGCCGGAAGTGTCGCCTGTGTTGTCAGGTTCGTTCCACACATCCCACGCATGAATGCGCGTGTCTTTCCGGAAATGGGTGAGCACGGCGATGACATACGCCTTGAGTTCCGCGAAGGCCGCTGGGTTCTGCAGGATGGTTGCTCCTGGATCCTGCACCCAGCCCGAGTTATGGACATGCGGTTTGGGCGCGGGCTGCACTCCCGGTTTGGGATCGGCGTTCCAGCAGGAATCAAAAAATACAAACATGATACCGATATGGTGCTTCTCCGCGAGTGCAAGAAACTCCTCCATGCGGCCCAGAAAACCTTTTGGATCCTGTTGCCACGCGAGGTGATGCAGGAAGACGCGCACGGAGTTGAAGCCGAGGGACTCGGCCCAGCCTAGTTCGCGGTCGATCCCGGTGCGGTCGAACGTCTCCTTCTGCCACATTTCCAGAGGGTTGATCGCGCTGGCGGGCGAGAAGTTGCATCCCACAAGCCAGCCATGCTTCTCGCCCCACACCTTCGCTTGCTCCGCAGACCAACGTCCAGTCTCCGCGCCAACAGTGCACGCCACCAGCGCAACCATCATCATTACGGCTTGTTTCTTCATTTTATCTGCCCTTTCATAGCCTACACGGAAACGGTTCACACGCCGCCTTGGCGTCTTCACGAACCGTTCCGAAAAGCAAAATCATTAAGTTCTATTATGTGGAGAGGCGTGATAATAGTCAACCTTCGAATCAATTAAACAAATCGTACCCAAACGTGAAGGGCGCGCTTTAACTTTGTTGAATCAGCATCCGAGGGAGGAGTAAAATGTGCTCTTCGCTATTCGCTTATTTATCTTGCAAGATGACACACGTTAGATGCTCGTGTAAACAGGAGTTCCTCCCCAATGACCTATTTCTATTGGCTCTTCTCTCCTCCCTCCTCCCTGTTACTTCCTACCTAGTGTGTTTCATTTCAACTAAAATGAAACACATTAGGCACACTTGACACCCATCTGCTGTTGTGGCATCCTTTAGACAAATAAACAAGGGGGACCAATGAAATCAATCTTAGCCGTCTTGGCGATGGCACTTATGCCGGTCGCGCTCGTTGCGCAGCAACTCACGTTGGCTACGCGCGGACAACCTGCGCTCTACTCGATCGTCAAGCCTGCTGTCGCTTCACCGTCGCAGCAGTATGCAGCAGAGGAATTACAGAAATTTACGGAGCAGATGACCGGCGTGAAACTGCCCATCGTCACGGATGAAGCGCCTCTTCCTGGGCAGGCGATCCTGCTGGGTAATACGCGTTATACGGAGAAGTTGCTGGGCGCTCCAGCTGATCTGGCCGCGCTCGGAGAGGATGGGTTTCGTCTGAAGACGTGCGCGTCTCATCTGCTCGTCATGGGCGGTCCGGCTCGCGGTACGCTCTATGGCGTGTATGAACTGCTGGAACGGTTCGGAGGCTGCCGCTGGTACACGACGTGGCACAGCGTGATCCCGACGCGCGAGACTCTGACGGTTCCCGTTCTCGATGAGACCCAGAAGCCCGCCTTTGCCATGCGCGAGCCCTTCTGGTTCGATATGTTCGACGGCGATCTTGCTGCGCGCAACAAGGCCAACGGTAGCCACATGAGGTTGACGGATAAGCATGGCGGAAAGATCCGTTTCGGTGGCGATCTCTTCGTGCACACGTTCGAAATCCTCTGCCCCTCCGCTGAATTTTTCGACCAGCACCCCGAATATTTCAGTGAAATCAACGGAAAGCGCCGCAAGGAGCACACGCAGCTCTGCCTCACCAATCCGGATGTGCTGAAGATCGTCACCGAGCGTTTGCTTGCTCGCATCCGCAAAGATCCCACGGCCAAGCTCTTCAGCGTCAGCCAGAACGACTGGTATCAATTCTGCATCTGTCCCGCGTGCAAGGCCATCGACGACCGCGAAGAGTCGCATGCAGGAACCATGATCACCTTCGTGAACCAGGTAGCCGAGGCTGTGGAGCGCGAGTTCCCGAATGTCTGGATTGAGACGCTTGCCTACCAATACACGCGTAAGCCGCCGAAGACGGTCCGTCCGCGCCGCAACGTGGTGCCCCGCCTCTGCTCCATCGAGTGCGATTTTGCCAAGCCGCTCGACCAGAGCGCCTTTAAACAGAACCTCAGTTTTGTGGAGGATATGCGCGGCTGGAGCGCGATGACCGACAAGCTCTATGTCTGGGACTATACGACGAACTTCCGTAACTACATCGGCCCCTTCCCGAACGTGCTCGCCCTGCAGGGCAATGTGCGCTTCTTCCGCGACAACCATGTCGTGGGACTCTTTGAGCAGGGCGCGTATCAGGGACGCCATGCCGACTTCGCGGAACTCAAGGCGTGGCTGCTCGCTAAGTGGCTCTGGAATCCGGAGTTGCCAATTGAACCGCTGCTCAAGGATTTCTTCGAGGGCTACTACGGCAAGGCTGCGCCCTTGGTACGGCAGTACTTTGATGAGGTGCACACATTTTATGAGGGGAAGAGCGACAAGCCGCTAGTGATCTTTGAAGATGTCAGCAGGTCAGCCCTCTCCGAAGAGTTCCTTGTTCGGGCGACAAGCCTCTGGCAGCAGGCCGAGGAGGCTGTCAAAGATTCACCTGCGCAGGCCTACAACGTACGTATGGCAGCGATCCCTTTTCTCTTCACCCGTCTGGCTAAGTTGCCCCATGTTGAAGAAAAAAAGATTTGGGTGACAAAGAATCCGCAACAGTACGCTGTGCCGGCCGTGTATCGCGACCTCGCTTCAAATCTCCTGACGCGTTGCAGGGAGGCTAAAAATATTCGCGTTTCCGAGAGCGGCGAACACCATGATGCGACGTTCGCCAATTGGAGGTCTCTGCTTAAGCCTTTAGCGGTCACAGGCACAAATCAAACGTTTGCCATCGTCGAAGACACGCTACTCTCGCTGGGCAGGCGCGGCACATGGGGCGATACCGTGGCTGATCCGCTGGCTGAGGATGGTTCCGCGATGAAGCTTTACAATACCCATTTTGAGTGGTGTACGACCTTGCCCTTTAGTCAGGTGGCATTTGACCCTGGCGCGACCTACCGGATCCGCATGCGCGTGCGCGTCGAGAAAGAACCGGGACGCGAAGGCCAGGCCTTCTGGTCAGGTGTCTACGACACCAAAAACAAAAAGGGACACGGCGGTCTTGAACGCAATGTCTCCGCTGTTGGCGATGGCTACGTCTGGTACGATGTGGCCCAATGGGTGCCAGAAAAAGACCACTACTTCTGGATCGGTCCCGGCCGCTTTGACCTCAAGAACAACGCGACCTCCGCCATCCGCGCCCTCTACATTGACAAGCTCGAAATCTCCCGTGTCGAGTAGATGGAGTACGCGGTTACGAGGAGGTCCAAGGGTTTTATTTAGCCGTAAAACATTGAACATCCAATTATTTTCAGCTTCCATTATTTCATCAAATACCCTTTGCCTCCTGTCTTACGCTCTGTTAAATTAATGACCTTCGTGTCGGACGATGGGTCTCGTTGACGCGATCATAATATTTTAATGGACGGAGGCTATCATGGAGACATCTGCGCCGAGCCGCAAGGCGCTTCGCTGGAAGTCCTGGGATTATTCGACACCCGGTGATTATTTTGTGACGATCTGCACAGAGGGAAAGATGTCTCTGTTCGGGGCGGTCGCGCATGGACACATGATCCTGAATGAAGCCGGAAAAATGGTGCAGAGGGTTTGGAATAATTTGCCGGAACATTATCCGGGCATGGAGAGCGGCGAAGCGGTTGTCATGCCGAATCATTTTCATGGCATTGTGCGAATCATCGGGCGTGATCAGAGCCCCGCAAATGCCGGGCGGGATCGGAGCCCCGCAAATGCCGGGCGGGATCGGAGCCCCGCCCGTACGGTAGGGGTTGGTCTCAGAGCCAACCCGCTCTCGTTGCCCGATATCATGCGAAATTTCAAATCATATACCACGTCGCAGTTTTTCAAAGTGTGCTGTCCAGCCGGAGGTGGGCCCCGCAAGCTGTGGCATCGCAGTTATTGGGACGTGATTGTGCAGGATGAGAAAGTCTTGGCGAATATACAGAACTACATTCGCTTCAATCCACAGAATTATGAGGCCGTCATGCTGTGTGGCGAGCCACGGTTTATTGGCAACCAAGCACTTCTCATGCAGCAGAAGGTGGGCTTTCTAGCCTCA
>JBAXCC010000338.1:0-4224 GCA_037141675.1 bacterium
CACCCTTACGGCGTGCTGCGATTTCTCACGGGGCGATGACAGGACGTCGACGGCGGCTAAACCGCTGAAGGCAAAAGCGCTGTTTGCCCCGGAAAAAACCATCATCTTTGCGGATGATTTCCGGTCAGGGCTTGGGAAATGGAAAATTACAATAGACGAGGGGGAAGATCTCAGTTCTCTCGACACGCCGACTGAAAAAGAGCGGTTACAAATTGTGGAGGCTCCAGATTCGGAAGCAGGGCGAAAGGCTGTGCGCTGCGTTGTACCTTATAAACTTGGGACTTTTCGCACGGAGATTGGGCTGCCTCCCGAAGAGGGCTTTCATGAACGGTGGTACGGCGCCCGCATTTATGTCCCCAAGGATTGGGTGTCGGGATCAGACAGTGGCGGCGACACCGTCATGCAGTGGCACGGTCGGATATCGAAAGAGAAGCTGGAGAAGGCCTCCCCGCCTCTGGCCATCTCGATCTTACACGACCGCTGGGTGGTACACCAGAGTTCCGGCACCATGGACAATATTAAACGCGACACCCAAACGCTGGATGCAACCGCGGAAAAAGGCCGGTGGGTGGCTTGGGTGATCCATGTCCGTTGGTCTTCCGGAAATGACGGGTTGGTTGAAATCTGGAAGGATGGAAAGCAGGTGTTCACTGCCAAAGGCCCCAACACCTTCTTGACCAAACCGGTAACGCCGTATTTCAAGACCGGCCTCTATCACCCGAAATGGAAGACGAAAAATGAGGAAAAATTCAAGAAAGAGACAACGACTCTGACCAAACGGGTCATCTACACGGCGGACGTCAAAATCGGCAGCGAGAAAGCCACGTACAAGGATGTTGCGCCGAAGCCCTGATACACGTGCTTACAACTGAAAATTGGAGAAAAAAGATGAAACAGACCCTCGTGATCGTCACCACCCTGCTGCTCGCGCCGCTGACCGCGATGCATGCAGCCGAAGAGTCCAAGCCGACTCCCCGGCTCAACATCCTGTTCATAGCCTCCGATGACATGCGGCCGCAACTCGGCTGTTACGGCGACCCGCTCGTCAAATCGCCGAACCTCGACCGGCTCGCGGCGCGCGGGATGGTGTTCAACCGCGCCTACTGCCAACAGGCGCTCTGTTCGCCGTCGCGCATCTCGCTGCTCTCGGGCCGGCATCCGTGGACGACGAAGATTTACGACATCGGTCCGACGTTGCGGAGCAAACTGCCGGATGTCGTCACGCTGCCGGAGCACTTCAAGAACAACGGCTGGTTCGCGCGCAGCCTCGGCAAGATTTTTCACATCGGCATCGACGACCCACAATCGTGGAGCGTGCCGTCGTGGGTTTCCCGCGTGCCGCGTTACGGCCCCGAGGGCGTGGCGAAGGTGAAAGCGGCGGCGCAGAAACTCAAGGCAGCCGGAGTGCAAGACCCCGACAAAGGCCCGAACAAACCGGTCTACGCCGGTTCCGCGTTCGAGTCGCCCGATTGCGACGATGACGCGCTGATGGACGGCGACACCACGCGCGAAGCCATCGCCGCGCTCCGCGAGTTGGCAAAGAAACCGTCACAGCCATTCTTCCTCGCGGTCGGGTTCGTCAACCCGCACGTCCCGTGGGTCGCCCCGAAGCGTTACCACGACCTCTACAACACCGCCGACATGAAGATTCCCAACAACCGGTACGCCCCGCGCAACGCCCCCGCGTTCGCCGCGACCTCCGGCGCTGATTTCTACTGGTACGGCAACGTGCCCAAGGACCGGAACATCAACGATGAGTTCGGACGCCAATGCCTGCATGGTTATCTTGCCGCCATCAGTTACGTGGACGCCTGTGTCGGCCGACTGCTCGCTGAGCTCGACCAGCTCGGCCTGCGCGACAACACGATCATCGTGTTCTGGGGCGATCACGGTTACTACATGGGCGAACACAACTGGTGGGGCGGCAAACACAACAACTACGAAGGTGCCACCCACGCCCCGCTGATCGTCGCCGTCCCCGGCATGAAAGCCGCAGGTCAGAAGACCGATGCGCTGGTCGAGTTCGTGGACATCTATCCGTCGCTCGCCGCGCTCTGCGGTCTGCCGTTGACGAAAGGGCTCGAAGGCCAAAGCTTCGCCCCCTTGCTCGACGACCCGAAAGCCACGTGGACCAAGCTCGCCTTCAGCGAATACCCGAAAGGTGGACACCAAGGCACCGCGATGCGTAACGACCGTTACCGCTACGTCGAGTGGCGTGACAAAACCGGCAAGCTCGTCGCCCGCGAACTCTACGACCACATCGCCGACCCACAAGAAAACGAAAACGTCGCTGACAAACCAGAGAACGCAAAACTCCTCAACGAACTGGCCATTCAACTTCAAGCTAAACGGCCGCATAAACTGGCACAACCCAAGGAATAACAGATCATGAAACAAAAAACCTACCCACTCCTCACAGCCCTGCTACTTGCTGTAGTAACGGTCACAGTTGCTGAGCCGTCCGTGAAGAAGCCGAATGTGCTGTTCATTGCCGTGGACGACCTGCGACCGGAACTGGGCTGCTACGGCAACACCATCATCAAAAGCCCCAACATCGACCGGCTTGCGCAGCGCGGCCTCGTGTTCAACCACGCGTATTGTCAGCAGGCCGTCTGTTCGCCGACTAGGTCGAGCCTGCTGACCGGCACGCGGCCGGACACGACGAAGGTTTGGGACCTCGTCACGCATTTCCGCAAGGCGCTGCCGGATGTGGTGACGCTGCCGCAATTGTTCAAGAACAACGGCTACTTCGTGCAAGGCATGGGCAAGATTTACCACGGCGGCTACGATGATCCGCCCTCGTGGTCAGTGCCGTGGACCGCGCCCGCCAAGTCGCACGCCAACACCGTGTTGACCGTCGACCCGGACACGTTGCCGCCGGTAATCGCCGTCGCCAAAACCAAACGCGCTAAGCCGGCCAAGGGCGAGCGCGGCCCGCCGTTCGAGGCGACCGTCGGCCCCGACAACGCGCACCACGACGGTGCGCTGGCCGACATGGCCATCGCGGCGTTGCGCGGCATGAAGGAGAAGAACCAGCCGTTCTTCCTCGCCGTCGGGTTCATCAAGCCACACCTGCCGTTCGTGTCACCGAAAAAATACTGGGACCTGTACGACCCCGCGAAAATTCCGCTCGCGTCGAATCCGTTCCGTCCCAAGGACGCACCGGAGTACGCGATTCTCGATGGAGGCGAACTGCGCAGCTATGCTGGCGTGCCTGCGGGCCGCAATCTGCCAGACGATTACGCGCGGAAATTAAAGCATGGCTATTACGCTGCGACCAGCTACATGGACGCCCAACTGGGCCGCGTGCTCGACGAATTGGACCAGCTCGGCCTGCGCGACAATACGATCATCATTCTCTGGGGCGACCACGGCTGGAAACTCGGCGAGCACGCCGCCTGGTGCAAACACAGCAACGTCGAGAATGACACCCAGGTGCCGCTGATCATCGCCGGGCCTGGCCTGAAACACACGGGTGTCCACAGCGACGCGCTGGTCGAGTTCGTGGACATCTACCCGTCGCTCGCCGAGCTCGCCGGCCTGCCGTTGCCGCGACACCTCGAAGGCACCAGCTTCAAGCCCGTGCTCGACAATCCGCAGCGGTCATGGAAATCCGCCGTGTTCAGCCAGTACCCGCGCTCCAAGCTGATGGGCTACTCGATGCGTACCGACCGCTACCGGTTCACGCGCTGGGTCCAGCGTGACGATCACGCGAAGGTGGACGCCGTGGAGTTGTACGACCACAAGACCGACCCGCAGGAAAACACCAACATCGCCAACGATCCCGCCCACAAAGCGCTCGTTGAGCAACTCACCCGGCAATGGCTCGCCGGCTGGAAAGGCGCCCGCGCCGCATGCACCAATTAGCCAGCCTGAAGGATTATCCGCCAAGACAAAAAAAGTAAACATCATGAACAGACTCACCGCGATTATCGCCGCTGGCTGGCTACTTCTGGCCGGCACGGGCTTCAGTGCCGACAAGCCCAACATCATCGTCATCCTGACCGATGACCACGGCTGGGCCGACCTCGGTGCGCAGGGCGTGGACAAGAACATCCGCACGCCGAATGTGGATCAGCTTGCGCGTGATGGCGTGTGCTTCCAGCGTGGCTACGTCACCGCGCCGCAGTGTACGCCTTCCCGCGCCGGACTCATCTCCGGCCAATACCAGAACAAGTTCGGTGTTGAGCAAAACTTCGACGTGATGCCCAGCGAGGTCGTCAC
>JBAXCC010000339.1:0-4216 GCA_037141675.1 bacterium
CGTCCCTGCTTCACAGGAAGCGATGTGTAGGCCATCAGATAGGCGCCCATGGGACCATAATGCCAGTTCTTGCTCAATTGAACCGGGATGCCTGTGGGCCGTCCCTCTTTATCGCAGAGCATCGGGCAGAGGCCGGTGATGTTAGCAGGTGAGCGGAAGTCCAGCAGGAAGGGAATCTCTTTTCGGTTGGGGTCTGCGTTATCGATGATGATTGAGAAATCATCATACTCCCGGACGTCGGTATAGCCAGTCTTAAACGTGCGATTGATTTTGGGTGCCTTTGCAATAAAGCAATTTTTAGTCGTCTCAAACGCGACAGGGAATACGTTGTTCGTTCCTGACGAGACCTGCACGGTCAGCCCTTGATCGGATGTGATCCGCCCCTTTGCGTTGTAGGTCACTGTTAACACATTTGTTGTGGCCGGGGTCCATTGGCCTGTGTAGGCCTTCTCAGCCCGACACTCCAGATTGTTTCCTTTGAGTTGGATATTGACGAGGGCATCACGCAAGCCTTCGGCGTTAGCCATGTCGGGTGCAAGTGCAGTCGTAAAGGTCAATGAATCCGGCCATGCGACCAAACTTAGATTACCTTTACAGACCAACGTCTTGCCAGTGGTATTTTGAAATTTCAAATCGACCAGTTCGAAATGCTGCACAAAGCGTCCTGACTCCCACATTTTGGCTAAGCCCAAACGCCGGGGGTCCGTGTCTGTGCCTGCTGCGCAACTGACCGCACGATATGTTTCGCCGCCTACATTGATCGAGATGAGGAGTTCTGCAGGGGGCAGTTGGTACAAGAAATCTGTCCCCGTCTTCAGTGCGTCAGCATAACTCAATGGTTTCGTGGATGTGAGGCCAAAGCCTACCTTAGAAAAGTTTGCCAAGTTCAGCGCGAAAGAGTAGGCACTGGCTTGGATCGCCAGTATTTCAGGACTCTGATCCGCCTTGTGTTTCCGCCACCCGTTCAGCCAGCAGGAGAAGGTGTAGCCGGGTGCGCGTAACGGTTGCCCCGAAGGTGCCTGCGCTTCCTGTGTAGGCATATTGCACGCGCACAGTGCGACGAGTAGGGGGAGTATGACGAATACAGGATTTATTTTTGCTGTTCCAATGATCATGATGTTAGCGAGCTCCTTTTGATTTCTTCCGGGGAGATTCGGTGGTTGCATTTTTCTTTCCTTTGATCGGCTCCGCGTCTTCGCTGTCCTTGTAAAGCGTGCGGAGTCGGGCCAGTTCGGCCTTGAGTTCCGATACGGTCTGAGCGTAGGTCGGATCGCTAAAGACACTTTTTAGCTGAAGCGGGTCTTTCTCCAGATCGAAGAGCTCCCATTCGTTGACTGGATAGAAGTTTGCGAGCGTGTAGCGTTCGGTGCGGATGCCATAGTGCTTTTGCACGCCATGGCCAGGGTCGTAGTAGTGATAGTAGACGCTGTGACGCCAATCCGCAGGAGTTTCGCCACGCAGGAGAGGCACAAGCGAACGGCCTTGCACGCTGTCAGGCGCGCGCTGGCCAGCGAGTTCCATGAAGGTGGGCGCGTAGTCGATGTTCTGTACCAGCTTCTGAATGCGTGTGCCAGGTTTGACGACGCCAGGCCAACGTACGATCATGGGCATGGTGATGGACTCTTCGTAAATCCAGCGCTTGTCGAACCAGCCGTGTTCGCCGTTGAAGAAGCTTTGGTCTGCTGAATAGATGACCACGGTGTTGGTATCCAGCCCCTCCTGCTTCAAGTATTCGACCAGACGGCCCACACCGTCGTCCACGGCCTTGACACAGCGCAGATAGTCCTTCATGTACTCCTGATATTTCCATCGCGTCAGATCGTTGCCGTCGAGCTTGGCCTGCTGGAAGGCGGCGTTGCGCTTGCCGAAGGTATCCTGCCAAGCTGCCTCACCCTCAGGCGTCAGGCGGCCTGGGACCTTGCCCGGCGGCAACACCTTGAGATCACTGGCCATGGTCATATCCCTGCCAATCTCCATCTTCTGGGAACGTGCGGAAGAGGTGCGGTTGGAATAGTCGTCGAATAGTGTGGGCGGCTCCGGAACCTTTACGTCTGTAAGAAACTTAAAATAACGCTCCGGCGGTTCCCACGGACGATGGGGCGCCTTGTGATGCGTGAGCAGGATGAATGGCTTGGATTTGTCGCGCGCCTTCAGCCAGGCTAGTGATTTGTCGGTGATGATGTCTGTGGTGTACCCTTCGTCATTTTCTTTCACATTGCCTGCTCCATTGAAGGTCGGGTTTCGGTAGGTGCCTTGCCCAGGTAATACGCGATAATAATCAAAGCCAGCGGGTGTGTTGCCCAGATGCCACTTGCCGATGAGCCCGGTCTGGTAGCCGGCAGCCTGAAGCGCAGGCGGGAAGGTCCATACGCCTTCGCGGATGCTGCCCCCTAGATGGGTCACGCCGCTGATATGGGTGTGAACGCCTGACAACACCGTGGCGCGGCTGGGGGAACAGATGGAGTTGCCGCAGAAGCTCCGATCAAAAATCGCGCCCTGCTCGGCGAGGCGGTCAATATTCGGGGTGATCTTCTGTTCGCGGATGAAACCGGACAACCATTTGTTATAGGCCCCGATACTCTGGCACGAGTGGTCGTCTGAAAAGATGAAGAGAATGTTAGGTTGTTTGGGCGATGGAGCGTCTGCTCCTCGGAGTTGAAGCGTCGAAGCGTAGAACATGCAAAAAAGTGCAGCACAGAGATGTCGCATAGATTTAGCCTTTATAGTGTGTCAAAAAAGGACTTACCGCGAGCCTATACAGGTGTAATTCGTCGGGTAAAAACTTTTTTTGATACTATCATTTATGTCTTAACAGTTAAAGGGGCAAATCAAGGGAGTCACTCTTTAAAGTTCGTTTTCTCCAAATGTCTCTTGCATTAAGGATGTTGTGAGTCGTTGCGGAAACATCACCTTAATGCGAATGGTCCGGCAAGTACCACAAGCGTAGAATGATTATTGCCATCCCCAGTATGGCGAGCAAAATAGAGACTGTTCGATAGGGACAAGGTACAGTTACATTTCCCAGGCGGTCGCCTTTACGCTGAAAGTTCATGACGGCAATAGCAAAGAAAAATAGAAGTCCGATACGAGGTTTATACATGAATTTAACATCGGGAAATTCTACTACAAGCCCCAAAAGACCAATCAGCAGCAGGACAAATATAAATACTCGCAATGGGTTGCTCATCGTGTTTTCTCCACTGTGGTTTATTGGACAAGAGAGCTCTTATCATCTGTATGAGTCATGCCTAATGGATTGAAGTTTTCGATTTCGAAGACCTCTGCATAAGGCTGGTTGAGCCCCAACTCTTTGGCGCTCTGCTGATTGAAATCCAGAATACGTTTATCAAAGCCGTACCCTCGTGAGTTGAGGTTGCGCTTTTGCTGGGAGTCGTGAAACCGCAAGAGTTGTGCCTTCCATGCTGCCTGGACTTCGCCAAACGCCAGATAGAGATCGGTACGCATGGAAATGTTTTTGGGATCACGAATGAGCATTAAAGCGATGGGGCGATGCGAGCGCAAGGCGATCTGGTGGACCATGGCGTACATAGCTCTGTGAGCGCTGTTGGTGTCGTTTCCATGCGGCAGGAAAATAATATCCGGTGCTTTTTGCGCCACGACAGATTCCAATATACCCAAATTCCGATGGCTCTCCACCAGTTGGTCGCTGTCATCATTTTCGAGACGCATGAATTGGAGGCATTCATCAGGGAGTCCGAAGAAGCGTGCGCTGCGTCGTTGTTCATCTTCTCTCAGCTGGCTTTTGGCTTCGAGTGTCAATCTAGACCGATAGGAATCTTCCACGCCACTGCCTGTATACGCAACCGCGACCTCCAGCGGATTGCCTTGGCTGAAAAGGAATTTCAGGGTTACGCCAATGGCATCGAAGTCGTCCGGGTGAGGGGCGAGCACCAGCAGCTTCATCGTGCTGTCGATGCATCCGACGTCAATTGCGCAAGGTCGATGGCCTTCAGTCAAGGAATTCCATGTTCTATTCATAGCGTTACTCTTGCATCTAACTTGAATGGTTTTAAGGAATACTTTTTCGCAAAGATCGCTATTTGGGTGAAGGACGGCGTGCCTTCGCAAGCCTGTGGATACACGGGAGGCACAGCTCGTCCTTCACCCGGAGTCCATACGTTACACGCAGGTGCTTGCACGAGATAAGCCCCGGCGGTATTCCGCCACTCGCGGGGGCTTTCCGTGCAAGCACCTC
>JBAXCC010000340.1:0-4189 GCA_037141675.1 bacterium
AATGGAAACTCCTGGTCGATCTCGACGGCTCAAACGTCCAGCTCTACAATCTGACAACTGATGCCGCAGAAGCCAACAATCTTGCACCTGCCCAGCCCGACATCACCGCTCGCCTCATCAAGCTCGTCATGGACTGGAACGCCTCCATCCCATGAGAGAATACGCTTTCGCTTCTTAATTTCCAGCTTGCTTCGGTGATTCCAAACAGTAATAATACTCCCACTGTTGGTTGTCAGCAGAAGACCGTCATACTCGCTACTTACACCGCCGACCGTAAATAGAAGGGGACAGAGGACAATACCGTGGATGGGATTATCTGCACACTGAAGAGAAGAGGAGAAACACATGATTAGAAACCTTCTATCCATGACGTTGGCGCTTGCGATCACTGGGAGTATCCAAGGGGTCACCAATCAAGAAACAACTGTAAAGATTGCTCTGATCGGCGATTCTACGGTCACAGATGCCGCCGGCTGGGGCAAAGCCTTTGCTGGAAGATTCGACGGTAACGTAAACGTCATCAATTATGCCGTAGGGGGACGCAGTTCCAAAAGCTGGTATTACGAGAAGCGCCTTCCTGCTGTCTTAGATACAAAACCATACTATGTTTTGATCCAGTTCGGACACAACGATCAACCAGGCAAGGGACCCCAACGGGAAACCGATCCCGCCACCACGTACCGTGACTATCTCAAAATCTACATCAATCAATTCCGGGCCATCGGAGCCAAGCCGATCATCGTCAGCTCCGTAACACGCCGCACATTCGATAAAAACAACAGGATAGCGTCTAGCTTAACACCCTTTGCCGAAGCAGCCAAGGCCGTGGCGAAGGAGATGGACGTACCCTTCATTGATCTGCATACCCTCAGTGTCGAACACCACAACGCTATAGGCCCCGAGGCAAGTATGACCTACAACCCCAAGGCGGATGACATGACCCACTTCAACAAAAAGGGTGCCGAAGCCATCACAGATCTGATCATCCATGAGCTCAAGGCTGTTGTGCAGGATCTCAACACGTACATAAAAAAACCAACCAGTGAAGGGACGAAATATGACAAATAACGAAAGTATGATCAGCGGTCTGACTTACAAAGACCGGAAGATCGGGCTGGCCATCTTTGGTGCCATCCAGATTGCCATGGGCGCACTCTGCGCGCTGATGGTCCCCTTGATGATCATGGGCATGCTGGTCGCAGCGGTCGCGAACAAAGACGCAAATTCGGCCGTCAGCGTCCGGACCATGATCCCCGGCATACTCATCTACGTCCTGATGGCCGTATGCTTCATCTGGCTCGGCATCGGCTCTATCCAGGCGCGGCGCTGGGCGCGCGCCCTCTGTCTGGTCTCCGCGTGGCTCTGGTTCATCAGCGGGATCACAGGCATACTCTTTATGCTGATGTTCATGCCCGATATGTATGAGCAGATGAGCAAGGACGGGCAGATGCCGGCCAACGTCGTCACCGTCGTGAAATACGTCACCTTCGGCTTCATGGCCGTCATTTATATCATTATCCCCGGCTCCTTCATCCTCTTCTACGGGAGCAAGAACACCAAGGCGACCTGCGAGCACCGAGACCCTGTCGTGCGCTGGACCGACAAATGTCCCCTCCCGGTCCTGGTCATGACCCTCATGTCAGGATGCTGCGCTGCCTGCCTGCCCTTCATGGGATTATACGGCTGGACCGTCCCCTTCTTCGGCACCATCGTAACCGGAGTTGCAGGCGCAGGAATCGCCCTCATTTTTCTCGTGTTGCTCGTCTACATCACACGAGGTCTCTATCGACTTGATATGAAGGCGTGGTGGTGTGCAACAGGATTAACCGTGGGATGGGGGGCCTCCTGCACCATCACCTTCTCCCGCATCACCCTGATGGAATTCTACGAAAAAATGAACTTCCCTGCCCAGCAGTTGGAGATCATGAGAAAGATGTCTTTCACTCAGTCACACAGCCTGACTTATGCCTGCCTCTTCTGGGTCATCGTTGTGCTGGCCTTCCTCATCTACACACGAAGATATTTTACATCGAACACACCTTGTTAGCGCGTTCCGCTTGCTGGCGGCGGTCTCATAGATCCCACCGTACTGAGCACGTACAAGCGGACGCATCGGACGCTTGATCTATCTGAAATTGATGGCCTTACGGCTTTACACTTTTAATCCAATATTCTTCTTTTTCTTTACATTTTTGACCATTTTTACCAATTAACATGTCAAAAATAAGCATTGATACCTCAAAAAGTGATGTTTTTTCGTTTTTTCATGACTTGGCCTGGGTTATGCTTTATTCATGGCAATCGTACGAATAACGTGAAGTAGTGAGTATAAAAACAGCGCCTGACATGAGGCGCTTTAAACAGGAGAAGAAAGTCATGAACGGAAGTAGTAGTAGACTCAAACTGACTGGACTTATTGCGGGGGTCGGGTTGACAGCCGCAACGAGCACATGGGCCCAGACCGCAGTAACAGCGGTAACCGCGGCTGCCCCTGCAGCGCCAGTCGTGAACTCAGGAGACACCGCGTGGGTGCTGATCAGCACAGCGCTCGTGTTGCTGATGACAATCCCAGGCTTGGCCTTGTTTTACGGCGGATTGGTCCGCAGGAAGAACGTGCTCTCCATACTGATGCAGTGCTTCTTCCTGGTCTGCCTTATCACGATGCAATGGGTGCTGTTCGGCTATAGCCTCTCCTTCGGCCCTGATATCAAGGGCTTTATAGGAAACCTGAGCTGGAGCATGTTGAACCATGTGGGCGCAGAGCCTAACGCGGATTATGCAGCAACCATTCCTCACTCGGTATTTATGCTGTTCCAGATGATGTTCGCCATCATCACGCCGGCCTTGATCATCGGCGCGTTTGCGGAACGCATGAAGTTTGCAGCCTTCGCGCTCTTCTCGTTGCTGTGGGCGACGATCGTCTATGATCCTCTGGCTCACTGGGTCTGGGGCGTGGGCGGATTCTTACGCACCATGGGCGCATTGGACTTCGCAGGTGGCACAGTTGTGCATATCAACGCAGGTATTGCCGCATTAGTCGCAGCACTTGTGTTGGGTCGCCGGCTCGGCTATCCGAAGAAGATGTCTCCTCCGCACAATCTGCCGTTCGCAGTCATGGGGGCCTCCCTGTTGTGGTTCGGCTGGTTCGGTTTTAATGCGGGCAGTTCTTTAGGTGCGAACGGATTGGCGGGCAGCGCTTTCCTGGCCACCCACGTGGCGACGGCCGCTGCTGGTCTGGCTTGGGCAGTCATGGATCTGATCAAGAACAAGCATGTCACCATGCTGGGATTGATCTCTGGCGCAGTGGCAGGCTTGGTGGCGATCACCCCGGCTGCCGGGTTCGTAACTCCCGCAGGATCAATCGCGATCGGCGTGGGCGCAGGCGTGATCTGCTACCTGTTCGTGACCATTGTCAAACCCCGTCTCGGGTATGATGATGCACTCGATGCCTTCGGCGTACATGGTATCGGTGGTATCTGGGGCGCTCTTGCAACAGGACTGTTTGCAACGACCACTGTGAACAGCGCAGGCGCCAACGGGCTCTTCTACGGAAACCCCGTGTTGTTGTGGATCCAGTTGAAGGCCGTGCTCGTGACCCTTGTCTATTCCGGCGTGATGAGTTTTGTCCTGCTGAAGATCGTTGACAAGATCATTGGCCTGAGAGCTGGTGAACAAGCCGAACGCATTGGTCTCGACCTGGTCGATCACCGTGAAACCGGTTACACTGTATTAGACTAACGGATAACAAACAAGCGAAAGGAATTTAATCATGAAATACATCATTGCTATTATTCAACCAGACCGTATGGATGAGGTGCTGGAACGACTGACCGAAAAAGAGATTCACCTGGTCACCGTGACCAACGTCATGGGACGCGGCCGGCAGAAGGGAATCGCCCAGGTTTATCGTAGTCACACCGAGGCAGGAAGTCTGTTGCGGAAGGTAAAACTGGAGATCGCTGTGAATGACGACTTCGTGGATGCCGCCATCGAAGCCGTCGAAGGCGGGGCGAAGACCGGAAGCGTCGGTGACGGAAAGATCTTCGTCCTCGACTTGCAAGAGACAATTCGTATTCGCACAGGTGAACGCGGTGGCAAGGCCATCGGTTAGTCGCTGTGCAAATCGGAGCTGAGGTCCGGCTGGATGCCGCTTGATTTGTGGGTCGAAAAACCCGCAAGACAAGCGGCA
>JBAXCC010000341.1:0-4143 GCA_037141675.1 bacterium
AGGGGCTGGATAGGTATCCGCCCCTGTCGCGACTCAGACGCGAATACGCACCGTTTATGAGCGACGACAGATGCGTACCCGCCGGACCGCCCACAGCAGCTAAGACACCTGCAAACAAAAAGGAACTGCGCATGTCTTACTCATCATTTGAATTGCTGAATTGACGCACTTCCATAGAAGGTATATCATCTCGCTTCACTCTGTTGATCGCCCCATTGCGTTGGGCCCAATCAACGATTAGGCATGAAAGAAAAAAGATAGGACGATGAAATGACTGCAAAAGGAATAGCTGGATTTTGTATCCTAATGATGTCGACACTCGCCAATGCTCGACCTACGGATGTTCAGATCAAGGCAAACATCCCGACAGACAACCGCTGCCCTGGGAATCTTGTTGTGGAGCTGAATCTTTACGGGAAAGATCTCCGTGAAATCAAAGGGATGCGTTGCATATTGGACAAGGCTGTTGATAATACGGGCAAGAACTTGATCCTGAAAGATCAAGATTTTACCCAGACCAATCAGACGTGGACGCCCCTCGTCTATGACCCCAAGACTCCGCCAGGCATGCAACTCATTCTGGATCTTCCTGCTCAACAAGCCTCCACGATTAAAGAGCTCACAGGCCGACTGGAAATTCTCACGCCTGTCCACGATCCCATGTGCGTGTTGAACTTCACCCGTATTGCCGCACAGCTGAATGTCGAGTTGGCAGATCCAAATTTAGTCGCTGCGCAAATCAAGATGGTTGTGTCCACAAATAAGGCCAATGGCAAGCCCAGCGTGGTTGTACGTATCAGCGACCCCTTAGCCAAACTCTTCTATTTCGAGATTGTGGATGCTAGCGGCAAAGAATGGGAGGCCGTGGCGGACACAACGACGGCGGGAAGTACAACCACCTACACCTACCCAGGATCTCTTCCAGAAAATGCAAACCTTCGCGTCTGCGTGCCGACACCGAAAGCCATCATGACCGTGCCACTGACCTTGAAGGACATCGCACTGCCTCAGAAAAGGAAATAGACATATAGGTAAGGAAATGCTATCTTACTTGTGTTTCAGAAAGGAGAGTAAGCATTATGATTGCCACGTTATCCTCAAAAGGACAAGTCACCATCCCCGTTTCCATCCGCGAGTTTCTAGGCATTAAAACCGGGGATTCCATTGATTTCGTTTTTACAAAAAATGAAACCATCGAGATGATTCCAGCTCGCACGCCAGTACAGGCTCTTCGTGGACTGGTATCCAAGCCCAAGCGCCCTGTTACGCTTTCAGAAATGGATGCAGCTATCGCAACTGGGGGCGAAGAATGATTGGATTAGATACCAATATTGTCATCCGTTATATTGTGCAGGATGATCCTGAACAGTCAAAGATAGCCAATCGGATTTTTGAAAAAGAATTGTCTCCGAAAAACAAGGGGAGCATCTGCGTCATTGTTTTATGTGAAATTGTGTGGGTGCTCGTGCGCTGTTACAAGCAGAAGAAAGAAAAAATTGTTGAGGTTATTAGAACTCTTTTAGTAGCCGACACTATTGAGATTGCTTCCCGAGATGCCGTATGGAAGGCGCTTCGGGCGTTTGAATGTGGCGAGGCAGACTTTTCAGATTATCTTATTTCTCATCTCCATCACGAGCATGGGGCCGCTTTCACATTAACCTTTGACAATCATGCCGCAACATGTCCTTTTTTCAAGCTGGCGAAATGAAAACTACTTTATTCAACAACACGAGAAGAGCGCCATGGACTGCTCTTTTCACTGTGAGTATGTTTGCGCTCTCCATGCTGCCTTTGCAGGAGATGGCACAGGCACAACCTTCTACCAACCGCGTGATGCCAACTGTGTGGATGGGACCACCTGCCTCTGAAAACGGCACGTGTTTACGCGAACTCTTTGCGCATCCAGACCAATGGCAGCAGACTCGCGGACTGATTGACGGGCTGCTCTATGCGGATCATCAACTGAACCGGCAATTCACGGATGACGAACTCCGTGCCTACTTCGCTGATATTCAGAAATGGCAGATCAAATTCTCGCTGGAAGTCGGTGCCGTCAAAGAGTGGGGCATCACCGGCACGAACACGTTTACGAAGCAACGCCCCATGTGGGACCGTTTTCAACGTCTGGGAGGCAAGATCTATGCGATCGCCATGGATGAACCGCTCTTGTGTGTGCGACGATCCCTCAAAAAGTCAGACGACTATGCCGTGCAAGAGACTGCCCAGTTCATCGCCCTTGTACGCCAACACTATCCGAACATTCTGATTGGCGATATCGAGACGTACCCGTCTACTCCGTTCGCAGATCATCTGTGGTGGATCGACGCCTTGCAAAAGCGGCTGGCAGAGATGAACGTGCGCGGTCTCGACTTCTATCGCTTGGATGTGAACTGGGTCGAGTTCAACGTCTTCAGTCGCGGATCCTGGCCTGAAGTGAAGAAACTCGAACAGGAATGCCGAAAGAGGAAACTCCCCTTCAGCCTGATCTATTGGGCTTCTGACTATCCAGCCATGAAGAAGCGAGGATTAGCCGATGACTCGACCTGGTATGTGTCCATCCTGCGTCAAGGATATGACTATGCACTTGTCAACGGCGCGCCCGACCAATATGTCATTGAAAGTTGGGTAGCTGCCCCCACGCAGAGCGTACCGGAAACAGGCGACTTCACCTTCTCCCGCTCCGTCCGCGATTTCGTTCAGCGGTTTGTTAAGAGGAACCCCGGCCCATAACCTCGCTGGTATCAGGGAAGAGGTAATTTCTTAAATTGAGAGTTAAACGTTAAACGTTCCACCTTCGCTAAAGCTCCGGCGGACAGGTGAGAGTTAAGCGTTTTAACTTTTAACGCTTAACGCCCAACGCTTAAGTTGAAATATTCCAATCACTTTGCTTTGACGTCGAAGCAGTAAAGGTTGGTGTCGTAGCGCACAAAGAGGCGGCCATTGATAACAACAGGATGCGCCCAGCTGCTGCCGGTGCCTTCGACTTGGATCTTGCCCTTGATACGCCCCTCGCCGGCGGCCGGTTCAACTAACGCCAACTTGCCGCCCTGATCGGCAAAGGCATAGATCATGCCATCCGCAAAGGTGGCTTGTCCTGCATAGCCAGGCGTGCCCCAAAGTGTCTGCCCGCTCTTCAGGTCAAGACAGGTCAAGCCGCGCTTGCCCTTGCCATAAACTTGTCCGTTGACAACGACATAGTTGCCGGGATGGCTTCCCATCTCCCCTGACTTCCAGGCCTCTTCAAAGTCCCATTTCCCGTTTGCGTTCGTGACCTTGAGGCAGATGCTGCCCTTGTTGTAACCCACCGACCAGAAGAGATAACCATCCGAATAAGCAGGTGTCGGCGTGTTGGCCGTATTGTTCGCGGCGAAGGGGTTGCGATAGATCTCCTTGCCGCTCTTGGGATCAATCGCGATAAGGCCGCTCTGCGAGCCAGTGACCAAAATTGTATCCTTGCCGACGGTGATTGGCAACAGCGAACAGTATCCGGCTGTCAAAGCCTCGCCTGTGCTCCACACTTTTGAACCCGTCATCTTGTCGAGGGCCACAATGCCTTGAGCGCCGCCCGGGATAACAATCGCGAGCTTGCCGAGGATCGTCACGCTCTCAGCATATTGCCAGCCGCCGACCTTGCCGCCGAAGTCGGTGCTCATGTTTTTCTTCCAGATCACCTTGCCGTCCTTCGCGCTCTGACAGGTGACGAGCCCTTTGCCATTGGTGAGGTAGATGCGATCGCCATCAACAGTCGGCGTGGCGCGCGAGCCTCCATACTTCTGATGATCTGATTTGGGGCCCTGTGCAGCGCGCCAGACTTCCTTGCCGGTCTTGACATCGAGGCAGATCAGCATCTGGTTTTCGCCTTCGTTCCCGGTGGTGTAGAGAAGATCGCCGACAACCGCTACCGAGGACCAGCCCGGACCGATGTCCGTGTTCTTCCACAATTGTGCTGGGCCTGCGTCAGGCCACGTTTTGAGCAGTCCGGTGTCAGGAGAAATTCCATCACGCTTGGGGCCGAGAAACGTCGTCCAATCCGCGGCATTTATGGAAAAGGCCAGCAGGGCCGAGACCGTTGCAGTAAAAACAAATCCCTTTTGATTCATATCGCTCCCTCTTTATTAATTAACAATTCGTTAAATCATACCA
>JBAXCC010000342.1:0-4140 GCA_037141675.1 bacterium
GATGGCAGTCACTGCCGAGCAGCAGGTGATCAACGTATGGCCTGAGGGCAAGGTGCCGCTTAAAACAAGTGACGCGCCTGAAAAGATCAATCCCTCGAAGGATGATATCATCCGGTTGACCAACGTGAACACGCCAAGCCTGACCGCCTTTCTCGCCAAGGACACGGGTAAGCCCAACCCTGCGGTGATGATTTGTCCCGGTGGCGGATACAGCATCCTCGCCTGGAATCTCGAGGGCACGGAAATGGCTGAGTGGCTCAACAGTCAAGGCATCTCCGCCTTCGTCCTTAAATATCGCGTTCCCGGCAACCGGGACGGCGCCTTGTGTGACGCGCAGCGGGCCATGGGGCTGATCCGTTCCAAGGCAAAGGATTTCAACATCGACACGAACCGCCTCGGCATCATGGGCTTCTCGGCAGGAGCGCACCTCTCCGTGCGGACCAGCACGAATTTCGAAAAGCGTTTTTATGAAGTCGTGGACGAAGCCGATGCGCAATCGAGCCGGCCGAATTTTGCACTCATCATCTATCCGGCCTATCTGTCCCGTGAGGGATACACCCTGGCGCCGGAACTGCCGGTGACCGCACAGACCCCGCCTACCTTCCTGTTGCAGGCGGAAGATGACACGCCGTATGTCGACAGCAGCCTGGCCTACGCCATCGCGCTCAAAGCAGCCAAGGTGCCGGTGGAGCTACATATCTTCCCCAACGGCGGACACGGCTATGGCCTGCGGAAAAAGGAGAAGAGCACTGACGTGTGGCCTGGCCTCGCGGCTGCGTGGCTCATGCGAGTAACAAAATAACGACCAACTCTATCTCTTATGAAAAAAACAATCCCCGTCCTTGCCTTCACGTGCGCATTACTCTTCGCCGTAACCTCCTCTGTGCTGGCCGAGACACGCCCCGTTGTCGCGCCTGCAGCACCCAAGGTGCCAGCGGGGCCGTTTGTCATGCCCGTGCTGCCGCAGATCGACACCAGCACGCCCCGCTTTGTGATCTTCAAATTCGACGACCTGAGGGGATTCAACAATCCGAAGAAGCCTGTGCATGCCCGTTTCCAGCGCCTGGCAGACTACATCGAAAGCAAGGGACTTAAAGCCAGCTTCGGCATCGTCGCCAATTCGCTGGAGGAGGCAAACACCCCTTTTTGTGACTGGATCAACAAGCATGCGATCGAAAAGGGCGGACGTTTCGAATTCTGGTTCCATGGCTACAACCACGCCATGAACATGGCGGTGGACGAAAAGACCTGCAAGGCCGAGTTTAGCGGGCCCTCCTATGCCTACCAGTCCGAACACTTCACCAAAGGCTGCAAGCTGATGCAAGAGCGCGTGGGCTTCCCCTTCCGCACCTTTGGCGCCGCAGGCAACGCTGTTGACGACACAGGCGTGCGCGTGCTCGAAGAGCATCCGGAGATCAAGGTCTGGCTCTTCGGAAAGGCCCAGAACGGATGCACCAAGTTTGTGCTCACCCGCTCGCCAGAACTTGAGTATAGTGTGGGCAAGGTGAACTTTGACGCCTTCCTTAAGGGATACAGCAGCCGGCGCACACAGTCCTGCATGACACTGCAAGGACACCCAGCCATGTGGACCGACGAGATGTTCGCGGACTTCCAGCACATCGTGGAACTACTGCAAGCCGACGGCCGCATCTTCCTGACCCCTTACGAATACTATCAGCGCAACACTGTATCCAAGTAACCCCCCTAGCCCGCTTGAAAACAAACAAAGGGAAAAACTGGAAACTCATCATTTTGCCTTGATTGCCACAGTGACAACGGCATTTTTATTTAGCAACAAACTATATCTATCCGCACTGCCGACATATCGAACCACCGAAATTTAAAACACGACTACTCCATTGGCTAATGTCAAACCAGGACTCTTTTAACTCCTAATCTTTGTGCCTTGAGGGTCTACTGGAAGAAGATGCCGGCGCGCACGGTGTAGCTGCCGCCGAATTGCAATTCAGCGGAGCGGCCGTCAGCATGCTGGTCGAAATCCTGAAGCAGGTTATAGGACGCGCCGGCGAACACGCCCCACCGGTCGCTGAACTTATACCGGAGGTCGATTCCCGTGTACACCCCGAGCAGGCACTTCCCGTCCGTACTGCCGCCGCTGGCCAGGTCCCCGTCGCTGTACGAGAAACTGCTCTGCATCCACGCGACGGTTCCGCCCGCCGAGGCCGAGGCGCTCAGATCCTCGATGATGTTCAGCGAGGCCGTCGGCCCTACGTCCAGGCCGAAGAGGTTCGCGTTGAGTTTGCGCGTCGCCGCCACCGATGCCCCGGCGGCCGATGTCTCGGCCCGGTCCGGGGTGTCCCCCAGCAAAGCATACCCCCAGCCGTCGAGGACGCCGTCGAACGGCGCCCCGGGCGGCGTGCTGCCGTTGAGCTTGTAGGTGTCGGAGATTGTGTCGACGGTGGTGCCGTACAGGACGCGGTTATTGATCCGGATGTTCTGCCAGCGCAGCGCGGCGCGCACCCCGAAGTTCCAGCGCTTGTTATCCGTCAGGTCGGTCTGCCAGTAGACTTCAAGCGCGGGCTGTATGTCTTCCGACATTTCAGAAGAAGATCCCGCATCGATGGTCGTGCGCGAACTGTTCATCTTGATCGTGCCGTTGCCGCCATCGCCCAGCGGATCATATTGCGACGCATTCCGGTATCCCCAGTAGGTCGTATCCAGGACGCCGGGGGTCGTTGAGGAGCTGTCTGTGCGGTTGTAGCCGTCGTCATAATAATGATCCGTGTCGGCGGCGTACGCTCCAGGATTGTTGGCGCGCAATTGCGCAGCCGGCGCCGAGCGGAATTTCGCTTTGTAGTTGAACGAGGCGCCGGCGCTTACGCCCAGTTCGGCATGGGCCGCGCCGGCCAAGCCGCCGGCGATAAGAAACATGGAGATGATTGTATTATTTTTCATGTGTTTAAAATTCCTTCCTTTTATCGCCCTGCCTCGATGACTTGATAGAACCGGCTCGGCACAGAGCCGGGTGCGCTTTCCGTGCCGGGAGGCCCGGAATCGATCCATTGTATCCGGTTGACCGGCGCGACGATCGGAGGTTGCACTGTCTTCCACGGGTCTTCGAGCAACGCTTTATACTGGATGTAATAGGTCCGCCCCGGCACTGCCGAGAACTCGATCCGGAAAGATTGGGTCCCGTTAATAGTTACCGGTTCTCCGTTTATGCTGAACATCGTACCGCTGATAAGGGCTTGCGGATCTTCCAGGCTCAGCGAGACCGCGACCGAGGACGTCGGCGTGACGCCGCGGTTTTTAGTATAGTATTGGAGCTTGAAGACCATTGTTCCGCCGGACGCGAGCCCGCCGGTCCACCGGATCTCCGCATTGCCATGCTCGTCGACGCCCGTCGCATTTTTAAGGGTGACGCCTGCCGGAAGGTTCGTGACTGTCAATGTCACGGCCCTGGCTGCGAACGGCGAGGTGTTCGAGACTGTCACGGACTGTTCAAAGAGGCCGACTTGCCGGTTGAAGACGATCGGACCCGGCACCCAAGTCGGCGCGGATCCCACTGAAACCGTAATCGTCGTCTCCACCCAGAACCCCGTCGAAAGATCCGTCACCCGGACCGTGATGCTGGCGCTGCCGGACCCGCCCGGCGCGTAATCCAGAATCAGATCCGAGCCGCTGAAGGAAGTCGTGACCAGTGCCGGGTTGCTGTTGGAGACAACGCTGTAACTCTTGCCGGAGCCATGGAAGAGCTTGGTCAGGTCCACGACATCGCTTGATCCGGCGCTTGCGACGCCGTTGGTCCGCTCATACTGGATATACGGCGTATTGGCGCTGACCGGCACCTCGACGGTGTTCGAGTTCGTGCTGACTCCGTCGCTGTTGGCGGCGCGCAGCCGGTAGTAATAGGTCGTCCCGTTGGTCAGTCCCGTGACTAAACACTCCGTCGCATCGCCGATATTCCAGTTGTTGTAGATGCCGACCGTGCTGGTGAAGGTGTTGGTTTGTGACACATCGATCAGATAGTTCATCGCGCCTTCCGAGGCCGTCCACCGCGCCGTAAACCTGTTGGTCGTCACGTCAACCGCCGAAAGCGCGATTGGCGACGGCAGTTGCGCCTGCACGAAGACGGGGTTGGAGTAGAACCAGAGGTCGGCCCAGGCCTTCAGCTCGGTG
>JBAXCC010000343.1:0-4129 GCA_037141675.1 bacterium
AGTGAAGCCATGCGCGAGCGTTTGGCAAGGGCTTTGCGAAGGGACTCGGAGATAGGCTGGGACCCTGTGATGAGTTGACGGATGCGCGTCCGGATGATTGGCGGCTTGCTGTTGCGAAAGCCGCCTGTCTGGAAAGCAGGCTCCATGGCAGCCAGCATTGCGAGATCGCCATCTGAGAGGCAATCAACCAATCGGTTTAATTCCTTGTCGCAGTCAGGGGGTAGAGGTGTTGAGCAAATAGACATAGTTATTTTTCCCACGAATCTCCGCTAATTGATTCCCATTTTTTTCCTGCCAACGGCAGGTCGTTGATCACTAAAAAATGGGAATCAATATGAAATACGCATTTAAAATGGAACTTTGCTTGTTAAAACTAATCGTTCCCTCTCAAGTGTTTTAAAGTGGCCAAAGTTGACAAGTAACCCGAGTTCGAATTTGGTTGCATTCAAGTAGTTCAGCATCTGGCAACGAAACTCGTCGTTTAATGTGGAAACTGCTTTGAGTTCAAGGATGATTTTGTCATAGCAAACAAAGTCAGGAATATAATCTTGTTCAATATCATGACCCTTATAAAAAAGAGATATTCTTCGTTGTGGAACAAATGGAATGCCTCTTAGAGAAAATTCGTGCTCGAGGCATTTCTGGTAAACTCCTTCAAGAAAGCCTGACCCCATGATATTGTAGACTTCAAGGCAGGCACCAACAATGGCATAAGCTTCTTCTTTGTATATGAGCTCTGTATTCATAGTTGAACCATAATAACATCATCTACACAGAATGAAATCTTAGTGATTAACGACCTGCCGTTTTTTTTGAGCATTCGCAAAAAAAATGGCAGGGAAGATTTCATTCTTGTTAGCGGAGATTAGCGGGAAGATAAATCATTGATCTAAAAAGTTGCGGAGGGTTGTGGTTAGCTCAGAGAAGGTGATGGCCTGAAGCGGAATGGAGGAGATGAGGGCGACATCGCAATCCGAGTCTGCGCGTCCGTGCGTGCCTTTGATTTTTGTGGTGTCCATACTGACCTGGAAGGGTGTGCGGCCAAAGAAGAGTTCACAGGGGTCATATCCGGGCTTGTTGTGGATATCCACATGTGTGGCGTAGTCAGGCGCTTCATGTTTATCGGTCCACCAGGGATAGGCGAACCAGGTGCCCTTCTTCGCCACAAGGAATAAATCACCGGTGCGCGGATGTGCAATGCCCAGGGCCTGTTGCGCAGAGGCATCAAGGACCTGGTCAACACCCGGTAATGCCGTCAGCACTGCTTTCGCCTGCGCTAACGCTGACGGATCAAAGACGTGTACCATGGCTACTTGATGGTCCACAACTGCAAAGGCTTTGCTCGTATAATAATCAGGATAGGCCATCCGCTTGATCTGGCGCGTAGCAAAGAGCCCTGCGTCACGAAGTGCGCGATTCGGGAAGATGGCGTTATCCGTGACCGGTGTAATGGCGTAGTCGCCGACAATGACGATGTCGTATCCGTTTGCCTCTGCGGCTGTCGAGAGGATCGAGAGGTCGTGCTTGACCGCCTGATAGGCCGCGGCACTGCGCGGATGGTCAGGACCGAAACGTTGAAGTTCGTAATCAAGCCCCGGCAGATAGGTCATCACCAGATCAGGCGCATCAGCTTCACGCAGATAAGCTGCGACAGCCTCAGCGATGAAACGCGAACTTTTGACAGAGGCGAGAGGACCCCAGTAGTGGTGCAACTTAAAGTGCCGGCCCACGCTCTTTTGTAAGCGTGGATAAAGCGTGTCGGGTTTGCTGTAGCAGGACATGATCATGCCACCGCCATGCGTGTGAATCGGGGCAGGGGAGATGATGGCATCAGCAGACTCGCCAAGGCTTTGCTGGAGGAAGAGAAGTCCGACGGTGCCGCCCCGCGCGCGGAAGGGTTCCCAGAAACGCTCTCCTGTAATGAGTGCCGATGACTGCTCCCAGAAAAGCGGCTTGCGGAGGGTGGTGTCAAAGAAACCATTGGCGATCATGCCGTGCTGCGCAGGCGCAGTGCCTGTGCGCAAGGTAGCCTGCGCGGTACAGGTCAATGCAGGAAAGAGCGGCTTTAAGGCACGCGGTGTCCCGCACGTAGGCGCGGCCTGTTTGAGCACGAAATCATAGCCTAAACCTGCGACCTGTATGATGAGGAGTTTTTTCATGGTGCAAGCACTTCATCGTGGTGAATGAGTTTAATGGTCTTCCAGGTACCTTTTCTCCAGCGCAACCAGATGCCGCTTGTAAAGAGGCAGACATAGAGCGCCAGCCAGAACCAGAGTGTGAGGATGCTCTGTCCGCTCCACACGATAAAAATTGAGCCTGGGACAAAAAAGCCCCAGCTCCAAAGTGCCATGTAGATGAGGACAAAGCGTGTATCGCCAGCACCCTTCAAGGCTCCTACAAGGATGATGCTGACGCTGTCAAAGAAGCCCCAGATGGTCATCATGATGAGCATCAGACTTCCTGTGGCCAGCAATTCCTGAGCTGAAAAAACAGCGTCCTTGGGATTGAAGAGCGCAATATAAAAATGAGGAAAAAGGATGAAGGTGCTGCCGATCATAGCCATGTAGAAGAGTCCCATGCGCATGGCGGTGAAACCGGCCTTCTCTGCGGCAGCACTGTTACGGGCTCCCTGGTGTTGGCCAACGACTGCTGCTGCTGCCCAGCTCATGCCCAGGAGCGGCGCGAAGGCGAGGTGGTTGATGCTGAAGGCGATGTTGCTAGCTGCAAGGGCGAGGTTTCCCATGCGTCCAGTCAAAATAACGAAGAGCGAAAAGGAGCCGAGATCGAGCAGGATTTGCAAACCAGTCGGCGTGCCGAATCTGAGCATCCGTGAGAGAAGGGCGAGGTCAGGCTTCCAAATGAGCCAGCGGATATTCGTGTTGGTAATGGCGGCTTCCGTCTTCATGTCAACATAGTCCTGCACAGCATTAGCACGGAAGAAGACGACCAGTTGAATGGCCAGCGTGACAAAGGCTGAAAAGGCTGTCGCATAAGCGGCTCCGCGTATGCCGAGTTCCGGGAAGCCCCAGACACCAAAGATCAGCGCATAGTCGAGTACGATATTGATGAGGCATCCAATGATGCTGGCAACAAGCGTGATCCGTGTTTGTCCGATGCCCATGAAATACCCGCCTGTTGCGGCATTCAACGGCACAACGATGCCGGTCACCATCAGAATGATAAAGTATGATTTTTCAGCAGCAAAGACTTCTGGCGCGTGTCCGCCCAGAGACATGAGCCAGATGCCCAACGGAATGAGTGCGATGATGACAGGCCAGGAGGCGAGCGCGAGCCAAAGTCCCTGGATGGTTGCGTGCACGCAGTGCCCAGGCTTTTTTGCGCCGTGATACTGTGCCGCAAAGGTCCCGGAATATCCTGCGATGGACTGAAAGAGGCAGATCATCGTATGCGCAAGAATGCCTGAGGGTAAGGCAGCCTGGAGACTGACGCTACTGTACCTGGCCAGGAAGACGCGATCCGTGAACTGCATGATCGTAAGGGCGCCCATGCTCAGGATGAGTGGCATGGCGATGCGCCACATTTCAAGGTAGCCGCCTGGGGTTAGGGCAGGTTCGTTTGTTGATTCACTTTTCACATGGCACTTTCGATAAGGCCCAACGCGTTTCATTCACAAGGTTTTCTACGACGCTTGTTGCTTTCAATTCGGGGGGCAACACATCAAATGTGTAGGTCTCGATTTCCATCGGGAAGTTCTTTTCTGCAACGGCACGGAAAAAAACGGGGGTGAGTTCGTCATGCGTTGAACCTAAGACATCGTTGCCGTCCCAGAAGAGCGGCACATGAAAATGGGTGCGCAACTCTGCTCCGTCATATTGCGCGGCATCGGCTAACGTCTCTGCGGTCAAGTCCGGGTAATGAATGATTTTTCCGCGCGGCAACCGGATGCGGGTCTGGTGCAAGTACACCGGTTCGATAAACGAGCGTAAGGACTCCAGCGATTGTGGGGTGACGGTTGCGCGAATGGCTGCGCTGAGTTGAATGCGCGCAACCGTGATGCCTGCTTGTTCGATGCGGGTCAGCGCGGTCAGGGGCTCCTCGAACGCAAGCGCGAAATGGCAGGTGTCGAAGCAGATGCCCACATGTCGGCGCAGAAGCGTCTCGGCCTCTT